>QXWR01000001.1 GCA_009911065.1 Clostridiaceae bacterium
TGAGACGCTGGCCTAGCAACAAAGGGTTATACCCGTTCCACAAGCCACCCGTTTTACGGGTGGTATTGACTGAAACGTATCTCAAACATACATTTCGATTTTTCTGATTCATATTCTATTTTTCACCGGAATAGGTTGTAAAAAACATTGGGGCTTGTTTCAGATGGAAAAACAGAAAGAAACAAAAAAGCAAAAAGTAAAAACATGGAGAATAATCCGGCGCTATCAATCTGAATTTTCCTGTCAGGAAGCAGTCAGACGATTGATTCAGGTTCATAAGGTTTTCAGAGAGGAGTAATGATGTCAGAAGGAAAAGAAAGATTTAGCTTACATAATTGCTATTTCCCAAAACAGTGGAGTGTAGGGATTTATGTCAGGCTTTCGGATGAGGACCGCGATAAGAAAATGAAAACGGATTTGAGCCAGAGTATTAAAAATCAGACCGACTACTGCAAAGCCTTCATGGAAATTCTGAATAGCCAACCAGAGGAAAGATTTAAACTTGCTGAGTACAAGGTTTATTGTGATGACGACCAGACCGGAATGAATTTTGACCGCAACGGTTTTCGGGAGATGATGCGGGATGTGAAGGAAAATCGGATTGATTGTATTATTGTTAAAAATTTGTCCAGACTGGGGCGGTACGATACAGAGATGCAAAGGTATCTGGAAAAAGAGTTTGAGCAAAATGGCAGAGAAGTCCGCCTGATTGCCATTGGCGATAATTATGACAGCTTATACAAAGAGCCAAGTATTGCAGATCGATTTCAGTTATTGATTAATCGGGAGTACTCTGAGCAGCAGCATAGGAACGTTTGTATTGGTATGCATTCTATGCAGCGAAAAGGACTGTTTGTAGGGGCATTCGCCCCCTATGGTTATCAGAAAGATCCTGAAAATAAACACCATCTTATAGTTGATCCAACGGCTGCTATTGTGGTAGAGCGGATTTATGAGGAATATCTGAAAGGTATTTCACCAAAGGAAATCGCGGCTGGGCTGACCAGAGATGGAATCGTGAATCCAGCCACCTATAAGCGGCTTCATGGGTCAAATTTCAGATGCAGTAAAAAAATATCTGATGAAGAAGTCCATTGGCGCAGTGATGGGGTGAAAAAGATTCTAATGGATGAAACCTACACAGGGACACTGGTACAGCATAAGCAGGTGCAGAAAAAATTAACGGATGACAAGCCGACACAAGTTGCCAAAAATCAGTGGATTCGCTGTGAAGGTACACATGAAGAGATCATTTCCAGGGAGCGATGGAAGATTGCCCAATCCATGATGAAAACAATTAAGCGGGATAGGACAAAAGAGGATGAGGTGACTATTTTTAAGGGGATATTAAAGTGCGGAGACTGTCGCCATGGGATGCGAAAAAAGTGGGACTCTTATACACAGCTTAAAACTGGTGAACCGGCGAAGTACTTATATTATAACTGTGCGACTTACCGCGATTACTGCCAGAATAAGAAACTTCTTGGAGAGAATGCTCCAAAGTGTACAAGCCATTATGTGTCAGATAAATTGCTTCGTGAGATTGTCATTGACGATTTGAATAAAATCATCCGTCAGGTAGAAAACTTAAGAGAACTGGCAGAGAAACATCAACAAACACCAAAGGCAGAGTTTTCTGGGGTTCGGCGTGAGATTGAGAACAAAAACAGGAGAATCCATCAGTACAGAGAGCGTTTACAAAGTGCCAGGTATTTGATGTATGACGGAACAATCAGTAAAGAGGAGTACGACAGTGATAAGAGGGCAATTCAGGCAGATATTGACCGTTTAAATAATGAAATCAAGATGTTGCAAAAGTCCATTTCCAAGGTCAGTGATGTGCTTTCTAACCCGTGGGTAGAGAGGCTCTTGGAGAATGGCGTGATCACAGAACTTGATCGTGTTACAGTAGTGGAGTTTATTGATAAGATTTATGTGTATGAAAATAAGCATATTGAAATTGTCTATAAGTTCAGTGGAGAGTTTGACGGGTTGTTTATTAAGTCCGTTTAAGCGTGTCAGTAAGATTTTAGACGACTTGCAATATATCAGGCAGAATGTTATACTTATATGGAAAGGGGAGTCATTTAGAAATGACCCAAATGAAAGAACGTGTCGTGAATATTGTTCAGAGGCTTCCAGACGATAAGACCATTTCGCAGCTTGCTTACCAGGATCTGCAAAAATACAGAAAAGAGGGAGTGCAGGAAATAAACGATAAAGAGGAACTTGCACAGGCATTGGAGGAAGAATTTGATGAGTTAAGAAAGGAGTGTGGGATAGCCATGCCAGAAATGCGCGAAAAGAATGGGATTATTTATTTCGACAAACCTTATAAGACCACATTAGTGTCCTGGGTATTAGAACATGAGTTATGCGACAGCTTGGTTTTAGATAAAGAGGAGTTAATTGATGGTGGCTGTGACGAGTGGATCTATGTCCGTTGCTACGCCAGGAGCAGGGAATATAATAACCGCTTATATTCTGATGTATATTTGTCAGAACTAAAAAACGAGGGATTGAGAGTGCTGTATGGCTCTGGATGTCAGCAGGAGGTAGCTTATATTGATTAGAGCATTGTACAGCGAAAGCAGACGTTCATTTTCTGTAAATGTCGCATTGACAGCAAATAAAGAATACCTTTTTGGGTCTGTTCCCGCCTCCTGGTCATGGAGGAAATGATCCGGGGAAAGTGGGTGTGGACGGAAGCCTGGAAAAAGATATTAATCTGGAGATTGCAAAGAAGTTGAAAGCATATTTGGAGGCGTCAGACGTGGAAGTGGTTATGACGCGGGAAGTGGACAAAGGGCTTTATGGGGAGAAGGACAGCCGGAAAAAAATGGCAGATATGAAAAAACGTTGTGATCTGATTAATGAGACAAAACCAGAGCTGGTGGTCAGCATTCATCAGAACAGTTATCATGAGGAAAATGTTTCTGGAGGTCAGGTATTTTACTACAAGGACTCAGAAAAGGGGAAGGAATTGGCGGAGATTCTCCAAAAACGTTTTGATTTTGTCCTGGGGGAGAAGAATAAGAGATTGGCGAAGCCAAATGGAAATTATTATCTTCTGCTTCATGTGAAACAGCCGATTGTGATTGTGGAGTGCGGTTTTTTGTCAAACTGGAAAGAGGCGAAAGCTTTAAATACAGAAGATTATCAAGATCGAATGGCATGGACGATTCATATGGGAATCATGGAATATTTGAATCATCAATGAGATATGGGATTCATAAAAGGCGACCAAACGAGGTACTTCACATGAGGAAGTGTTCCTTTTGGCATCTGGATATAAAAAAATACTTGAAAGCCGATTCCGGATATGGTATATTCCGAGTTTGCTTTCAAGTATTTTTTATATTCGGATCATTAGGCTTTTATCAAAAATATAAAAGGAACCTTTACTAAAGATTATTAAACACTACGGTTTCCTTCTCCAATCCCTCCACTACTTCCTGATTGATTCCCATGCGTTGTGTAATATCCTCCATATCATCGGCAAGATTTCTTGTATTGCCAGCCACACCAGAGATGCCGTTTGCCCCCTGGTCAATGACTTTTGTGATGGTGCTGATAGAATCTGCAATTTCGGACATGGAGTTTTTCAGGTGTTCGGTCCGCTTTTGAAATTCATCCATAGTTTGACGGATATAGGCAGCATCTTCTTTATACTGACTGCCGGATTTTACAAATTCCTGAAATTCCGTGAGGACAGACTGGCTCATGTAATCAACCAGTTGCTGTGCGTTTTCAGAAAGATTGTATACAGCAGAAGTGACGATACGGTTGACATCCTGGATACGGTTGGCGGTTTCCTGGCTGGAATGAGCCAGATTGCGTACTTCGCTGGCAACAATGGCAAACCCTTTCCCGGCAGCTCCGGCATTGGCAGCTTCCACGGAAGCATTCAGAGCAATCAGCCGGGTTTGCTGACAGATGTTAAGAATGTCGCTGGTCAGTATTTGAATCTGATCCACACTTTTGCTTTTTTCAATGGCATCGTTAAGGGTGTGGAGAATTTCATTTGCTTTGGCGTTGGTAATTTCCGCACTTTTTTGGGCGGATTGCTGCATGGTATTGGCGCGGGCATTCATCTCAACCGTATAAGCGGTGATGGCGCTGCACTCTTTTGCAATATTTTCCACATCGGATTGGACATCCACCGTGTTGTCATTGATGGCAGATACACTGCCAGCTACCTCCTGAATGGTCGCGGACATCTGCTCTGCAAGAATAGAAAGGCTGGCAGCGCTGCCTTTGGAAGCCTGGGTTCTTTTAAGGACTTCGCCTGTCATGTTGTTAATGCGCCCGGAACTTTCCTGAATGGTTTTTAAAATGTTTTTCACCGGAATTACCACATGCTTGTTAATCAGATTCAATGCTGCAAACACCAGAAAAATGCAGGCAATGACAGAAGCAGAGCCTCCTGCTATGGATATCATATACACGATAGAAAGGTGCATCCTTGCTTTGGAGGTCTGTTCCTGGATGGATGCGTTTAGAGTATCAATATCATTTTCCATGGCAGAAGCAGCGGAAGCGACATCTCCATTTGCCAGTGCATAGGCGTCCTGAGTCTTGTGGCTTGCGCTGGCGCAGACCAGATGGACCAAGGCATGTTTGAAAGAGTCATAATGGGACAGAAGCTGTTCGTATTGGTTTTGATCTTTTGATATGACATGATACTCATATTTAGCAAGCATATCATCCAAAACAGCTTCCTCTTCCTTGATCTGCTGAACCAGTGTGATCATGGTGTCATAGTCCGTGGCCACAATGTGGCTTAGGGCCATTTTATGTATATTCATGGAAGCCTGACAGATCTCTGCCAGCTGGCTTTTTCCTTCCATGTAATTGTCTGCAATGTTGGCAGCACTTGCATTTACATTATGAATGTTAATAAAAGAAAGAAGGTTTGATAAAAGGGCTACAATACCTAAAAGGGCGACCGGTATAATCAAACGATGTTTTAAACTGATATTTTTCATTACGGCTGCTACTCCTTTTTTGTCTCCTGGGATATTTTTCGGAGATCAGAGTCGGTTTGGAAATAAAGTTCTCTTTACAGGGTATTAGGGAGCAATAATGCCCTCTACCATAAGGTCAAGCTGTTCCTGAAGGCTTTCTCCGGAAGGATTCCCGGCCAGAATGTTTTCTGTAAATTCTGCCACTGGCTCCCAAAAATTCCCGCCGATTCGCTGGAGACAGGAAAATTCGGACTGTTCCAGCAATGCGGCAATCGCCGGTGAGCTTTGCACTTCATTTGAGGCGGCGGCATTTTTGTTGGCTGGTCCCTGTCCCCGCAGCATAAAGCGAAGCTTTTGATTTTCTTCGTTTGCAATCCACTCTGCCAGTTTGGCCGCCCATTCCCTGTGTTTGGAATAGGCATTTACCCCGATTAACTTGTATCCGGAGAAAGAGGTCATTTGAACTTGCTGTCCGGCACAGGTATAGGAGGGAAGCTTTGCAGCAGCAAAATTTTGTCCCCAGGTATCTTTAATCGCTACAGCATTCCAGACTCCGTTAATGCCTGCAATAATGGTTCCGTTTTTTACTCCTTCCATAAAACCGGCATCATCTATGCTGACAAATCCAGGGTGTTTTGCCATGTCAGTCATGGCCTGAGCTACATCGGTTCCTTTTATCTTGCCCTCTGTGCTGTTCCAGGTGCAGTAATTGGTGATTCCGTCGTTATTCAGTCCAAGGGTAAGTCCGGTGCCGCCAAACAGAGCATATACATACCATCCGGAAGACCATTCCATGGAAACTTTTTTTCCGTGTTCCGCAGCAATTTCAAGCATTTGATCCCAGGACTGAATGTCTTCCTCAGAAAAATAGCTCTTATTATAATAAAGAAAATATCCATTATCTGCTGTCAAAGGCAGGGCATATAAGGTGTCATTTACACAGGCGGCCTGAACGGCTTCCGGAATGTTTGACTGCCGGAATAGATCTGCATTTTCTACGGGTTCCAATGCTCCGGCAGCTACTAAGGTGTTTAGCTGGTCATCGGCAAATGCAAATACGTCTGCGCCATTTTCCAGATCTTCCATCAATGCGTCGGTGCAGTGGCTTTCGCTTTGAGGCTGATAGTTAATGACAAAATTTGCCTGTCCCCGGTACTGATTCTGAAATTCATCCATGATTTGACGCAGCAGCTCTTCATCTTCCGCAGCGCCCCAAACAGTCAAATTGACTGTGTCAGAAGCAGAAGGGGAAGGGTCTTTTGATGGTTTTGGACTGTTTTTCTGGCATCCGGATAGGAATACAGCCAACAAAAGGGCGGGGAGCCATAGATTCATCTTTATTCTCATAACTTTCTCCGTCAAGTGTCACATTTGGGTGACAAAATTTTATGATATTTGAATTAAATATTTCTGGAATGGTTTGGTATCGATAAACAGGAAAGTGTGAATTTAGAGAACGGGGCCAGCCGTTAGGACGGGCTGGCTCCATTTTCCTGTTCATAGACTTTTAGTGCCTGTGCTAGCTGATCCGGACAGGAGGTAGGGCGGAAACCGCAATGAATGCCTTGCAGACGCTCAATCGCCTCGCTTACATCCATACCTTCCACCAGACGGGCGATTCCCTGTGTATTTCCAGAACAGCCGCCAACATACTGAACATTGGTAAGCTTGTGATCTTTCACATCAAAACGAATTTCCCGTGAACAGACATTGCGTGTTTTATAAACCATAATAGCGATCCTCCATACTTAATCTTAAGAAATGATTTTCATAAACCAACCGATAAATTCAAGCAATATTCATATTATATCCAGTTATAAAAGGGATTGTCAAGAGTTTTATATGTGATATACTGTGTACTAGACGTTTGGATAAAAACATCAACAGACTCTGGAATAAAGACAATAAATAAAAAGGAGCAAGTCTATGTTAGGAATTATTGGTGCGATGGCAGAAGAGGTGGAGCAGCTGAAGGCAGAAATGAAGGAGACTAAGGTGGTGTCTTTAGCTGGAATGGATTTTTATAAAGGAAAAATTCAAGACCGGGACGTTGTGGTGGTGCGGTCTGGTATTGGCAAAGTGAACGGAGCGGTATGTGTTCAGATTCTGGTGGACCGGTTTGGGGTAAAGGGAATTGTGAACACAGGAATCGCCGGGTCTCTCAAGGCAGAGATTAACATTGGAGATTTGGTCTTGGCAACCGATGCAGTGCAGCATGATGTGGATGCCACACAGTTTGGCTATGAGCCTGGGCAGATTCCCCAGTTGGGAGTGCTGGCCTTTAAGGCAGATCCGTCTTTAAGAGAGGCAGGGGTAAAATGCTGTCGGCAGGTGAATCCGGATATTGGAGTACATGAGGGGCGTGTGCTGACTGGCGATCAGTTTGTGTCCTCCAAAGACAAAAAGAAATGGCTTTATGAGACGTTTCAGGGAGCATGCACAGAGATGGAGGGAGCAGCCATAGCCCAGGCTGCTTACTTAAACCAGGTTCCCTTTCTGATTGTACGGGCTATTTCCGACAAGGCAGATGACAGCGCACAGATGGATTATGAAGAGTTTGAGCGAATGGCCATTGTTCACAGCGTAAATCTGACCAGAGCATTGATTGCTGCTGTTTAAATGGGACAAGGACGGATGCCAATTAAGAATTGAATTTGAACTTGAGAATCAAATCTTATCGAACTTTGACGAACGATTCTAGGCTCCCTGAACTTTCCAAAATGGATTTTGACCGCTATAATGATAGCTGTCTGAAAAAATCAGGAAAGAAAGGGGAGCTTTTTATGTTGCAGTTATTAGAAACCGGACAAGCATTATATGTACTGGCTGGAATTTGTTTTCTGGGGGTAGTTACCAGAATGATGACCAGCAATCTTTACAAAAGACTGATTAAAGAAAGTGGGAGCATGGCCACCACAAAAAATAAGAACCTGCGGGATTTGAAACAAAAAACGGAAAATACATATCGAATGAATCAGGGATTGCCAGACAGCGGCGCTTGGCTGGACCATCAGCTGTGTGAAATGAAATTTGGCGGGCTGACTCTGGCTGGATGGAGCAATTTTTCCATGCAGCTGACCTGGCTGTGCCTGCTGGCAGGGGGAACAGGAGCATTTTTTTCTTATTGGTATCGCCTGGACACTTTTTATGTCGTGCTCTATGGCGCAGGAGCCGTGTTGATGGCAATGTTTACCATGCTGTTTGACAATGGGACAGCTGGAGGAAGGCGGGAACTTTTGGAAGCCTCTCTCCAGGATTATCTGGAAAATATTTTATGTCCCAGACTGGCGCGGAGTATGACCGAGGACAGCGGCTGGAATGACGGAGGGGATTCCAGAGCAAAAGTCCGCAGCTTTGTTCGTCTGGCAGACAGGGGAAATCAAGGGGATAGAAGAGGGGATACTCCAAAAGTCCGGGAGTCTGAGTCCGAGGAGGCATCTGGTGCAAATGGTGGCCGGATGGTAGACAGTACCGGGTCTAACGAGGGAAACAGCCAGGGAGACCGGGGAAATCATAGGGACCGGGATGGCATTCGGACCGCTGGACCTGGTAAAAGAAACGGCAAAAACGGAAGGCGGGAAGCGGCAGCTACAGCAATGGAAAAGTCTGGAGAGGAGACAAAGACCGGGGTCCGGGATGTGGATTATCTGAAAAAGAGTCTGGAGCAGATTGCGGCAAGTAAGGAAAAAGGCAAGGAAGGAGATGAAAGCTGGCTGAAAGATTTGGGACCAGATGAGGTTCAGTTGATTGGTGATATTTTAAAGGAGTATCTTGCGTGAAGATTTGATTATGATGGAACACTAGAGTATGGAAGGCAGCGGTTTATCTGGCTTTGAAGGCTGCAAAACGGGGTAAAGACGGAGAGAAGCAGATGTGATTTCAGATCGCATTTTTATATAGAGCGTGTAATTTAAGGCGTTTCCCAATCGTGAAACGCCTTTTTAAATTTATTCTTCTATAATCTGAAGTTCAAGAAAGTCAAAGGGAATGGACTCCATAAAAGAATCCTGAGTAAAACGGGTCTTGGACACCCTTTGAAATTCAGAAATATTCTGATCAAGCCAGATGGGCTTGCTTAAATCAAATTCATAGCAGATGTCCTCTAACGACTGAAAGACCATGGCAGTCCGGGACATGCTGTAATCCGTGATGCAGACGATTGTATCTTGAATCATACGATTGTCTTTCCATATTTTTCCCCACATGCGAAACATGGCAATTCCTCCTAATTTATTTCCGCGGGCAATGAGCTAAGTGCCGTGCCTGTTCATCTTATCACGAAACAAAAGCTCCGTCAACGGATGCCCCGTAAACTGTGACAATGAATTTTTCACGCTAAATCCATTGGAATCTTTTTACGGAAGCCCTTGCCCACAGGCATATTCTGTTGTAAACTATAAACATATTTTTATTCGACCGATCTAAAAAGGTCAGGAATCAGCACCTTGCAAAGGAGGACCATGTTTATGGCACAGACGATGGAGGAATGTCTGGTATTTTTAAAAGAGGCAAAGGATGCATTGGAAGAGCTGCAAAGGCTGGATGGTCAGGAGCAGAAGCTTGCTCAGGAGGAAAAGCAGCTGGAGAAAAATCTGGAGGCAGAGCGCAGACAGATGGCAGACGCCGTGTTACAGACCGTGAAAAAACGGCGGGAGGAGGTAAGCGCTGCCTACGAGAAAGAAATCCGCAAAGTCAAAGAACAGTTGAAAAAGATGCGAAGCAAGCGGGAAAAAGCTAAGGGAAAAGGAGTCAGGGGACGAATTGAGGATGAGACAGCCATATTTTGGGAGCAGATTCGGGATTTAAAGCTGCAGAGAAAGAACCAGATTAAACGGGAACATCTGCCGGGAATGTTTCATAGTTCTTTGTATTACAGCCTTTACTTTCCCCACTTTTTAAAAGAGTATCTGATGCTTTTTCTGTGGATTCTTGTGATCTTTCTGGCTGTGCCATGGGGCCTGTATTGGCTGCTGCCAGAGCAAAAACCCCTTTATCTGGCAGGAATTTATATCATTGATGTTTTGTTGGCAGGAGGCGGGTACATCTTGATCGGCAACCGGACAAAGATGCCGTACATGGAAGCTTTGCGGGAATGCAGAAAGATTCAGGATCAGATTTTGGAAAATAAGAAAAAAATCCGAAAAACCGCTGCCAGTGTCCGAAAAGACAAAAATGAAGCATTGTACAATTTGGGAAAATATGATGATGAGATAGCCCGACTGCAGCAGGAACTGGATGATGTGGCGGAAAAGCAAAAAGATGCGCTTAACACTTTTGAGACGGTCACAAAGAATATTCTCAAAGACGAGATTGAGAATAACTATAAGGCCAAGCTGGAACAGATGCAGAAGAATTATGAGCAGACAGCAGAGAGTCTGCGGAAAGTAAAGGAGAAGGTAAAGGAAAAACGTTTGTATGTGACGAATCACTATGGAACTTATTTGGGAAAAGAATTTATGAGTCCACAGAAAGCTGCTGAACTGTATAAGATTGTTGAGTCTGGTAAGGCCTCCAGTGTCAGTGAGTCTATCAATGTGTATCAGAACCAGAAAAAGTGAAATAGACAGAATCAAAGTATAAATTTCCCTGCAGGTGCTTATAATAGGAATAACAAAACGAGTACAGGCGGGGATGTATGAAGACAAGTTTGTGCAGAAAATGGAAAATAGGCAGAAAAATCTATTATTTTGATTCTGGTAAAGAATATGAGACGGAAATATTTGCCCGAACTCTCCATGAAATGATTGGGGAAATCATGGAGGAAGAGGGAAAAAGGGGGGTTCTGGCACTGTGCATTGGAACGGACCGTTCCACAGGCGACAGTTTGGGTCCGCTGATTGGGTACAAGCTGAAAGAACATGAGGTGCGTCAGATTCAGATTGTGGGAACGTTGGAGCGGCCGATTCATGCCATGAACCTGGAACAGTCTATGGCGATGATTCGAATCCGGTATCCCAAGCATGTGATTGTGGCAGTAGATGCGTCTGTGGGAAGCCAGGACCATGTAGGATGCATTACTTTAGGAAAGGGAGCTTTGCGGCCTGGTCTTGGAGTGTGCAAGGATTTACAGGCAGTGGGAGATATTTTTATTACTGGAATTGTAGGGGGATATGGAAACTATGATCCGCTGATGCTGCAGAGTGTCCGGTTGTCCATGGTGATGAAAATGGCGGATTATATCTGTGAAAGTGTATTTCTTGTCGAACAGTTTTTAGAAAACCGGGCATTGGTTTGACAAAATCAGCACTCTGCTTATGTTATGATGGGCGTGTATAGGAAAAGAAATATTTGCAATGAAATCATAACAGCGGGGTGAAATTATGGGAGAGTTTTATAATCCATACCCAAAGCTGCCGAAAAATATCCGGCAGATTGGGGAGAGGGATTTGAATGTAAAGTTATATGTGGAGGATTATGTCAATACATATCTGAAACGTCTGTATCCGACCGGTGGACAAGATCTGCGGGTCGGCCTTTTGGTAGGTGAGATTCGAACTCAGGAAGGTATGCCTTACCTTTTTGTGGACGGAGCTTTGGAAATGGAGGATGTGGTTCGGGATGGCAGCAAGGTGGATTTTACAGAGGAGGCGTGGGATCGGGCTTACCATGCCATTGAGGAGATGTTTCCAAAGCGAACGGTCCTTGGATGGTTTTTGTGCAGTGTTCCGGACCGGGTGCTAAGCCCTTTAAATTATTGGAAACAGCATGGAAAATATTTTCCGGAAAAAAATCAGCTGATGTATTTAAGCTGCGGTCTGGATGGAGAGGAATCGGTTTATGTGGCGTCGGAGGACGGTTTTTATAAACTGCGGGGATATTGTATTTATTATGAAAGAAACCAGATGATGCAGGATTACATGGTGTCCAGAAGAGATGTGCGCCGGGTAGAATCAGGAACAAAAGAGACCATTATCCGGGACTTTCGTCAGAAGATGGAGGATAATAAAGAGGATGCAAGACGGCGGCGCTCCACGCTTGGGAGTCTTCAGACGGCCTGCGGCGTTCTTTCTGTGCTGGTATTGGCCTGCGGCGTTGCCATGTTTAATAATTATCACCGGATTAAGGAGATGGAATCGGTTATTGCTTCTGCTCTGCCAGAAGATATGGAGAAAAAATGGTCTGGTTTTTTAGGAAAAGAGGAAGAGACAAAGGAACAGGGAGAGCTATTGTTTGAGGAGGTGGCAGGAGAAGTATATCCCACCAAACCAAATTCTGTAATTGAGCCGGAGAGTATGCCGTCGGGAGGAAATACCGTCATGGCAGGCAGTTTGGGAGAGGAGGGGAATTTGATTATAGATTCTGGAATGCAGGTTCCGGAAAGTCAGGATGCTTTGATGGCCGGAGCAGAAGGTTCTGGTTTGGAGAGTGGACAAGCCCAAGAAATCTATGAGGATGGAGTGCAGTCCCAGGAGACTTATGAGGCCCAGGAAACAACAGGGGAAAATCCGGCAGAAGAATCTGCCAAAACCAGCCAAGGGGAGGAAACGTCGGCAGCACAGCCGGTTCAGGTTCCGTCAGACGCTATTGTTCATGTTGTGAAGGACGGAGAGACGCTTTATGGAATCTGCATTGAATATTATCACAGTGTCAACAATCTTCCCCAAATTTGCCAGTGGAATCAGCTGGGGGATGAGAACCGTCTTTCGGTTGGACAGGAATTGTATTTGCCGCCAATGGAATGATTCAATGAAAAGCCTTTGACCCTGCAAAAAAAATGATGTATACTAGTATAACCAGTTTTAAGTATCCTTGCCGAAACAGAAAGATATTTAAAACGGGTTATACTAGAGTTCAAGATTCACAGGCAGGAGATAAGGCCATGGGTGATATGAGCTTAATGAGCAGGGAAAGCAAAAAACAGCAGCTTCGCCGTCAGATGATCACGCCGGGTAAAGATTTTCCGTCTGGCAGAAGCCGGAAGGAAGAGGAAGAATTATATGCAGCCCGACAGAAAAAGCGGCGAAAAAACCTGATAAAGGCCATAGGGATATTGGCGCTGGTATTTATTGTTGCCGGCGGCTGGTTTTATTATCAGCAGATTTACCGTTATACGGACTATGAGACCATAAGGCAGACTGCTTTGAGCCAGGGAAGTCTGGTTGGCTATAAAACGTTTGGAAAGAACGTGTTGAAATATACCAGAGACGGAGCTTCCTATGTGGATAACCGGGGGGAGGCTGTGTGGAACGACAGTTATGAAATGAAACTTCCGATTGTGTCGGTAAATGGGGATTATGCGGCGATTGCTGACCAGCAGGGCAATAAAATCTATATTTATAATACCAGTGGGAAGGTGGGAGAAGCCACAACCATTCTGCCAATAACAAAAGTGGCGGTTTCTGGTCTTGGGTTTGTGGCAGTAGTGGCAGAGGGACCGGTTTCCAGCTATTTGTACTGTTTTACCAAGGACGGCAGTTCCCACGGGACAGAGATAAAATCCAATATGTCTGGAAACGGATATATGTTGGATGTATCGGTATCAAAAGACAGCACTCAGATGATGGCTTCTTATGTTTATCTAAAAGGCGGACAAGCCAAAAGCCGGGTTGTATTTTATAATTTTTCCGAGGTGGGAAAAACGAAATCCACCCGTCTGGTTGCTGGTTTTGACGAGTCTTTTGAAAATGCGGTGGTGCCTCGTGTGGCATATTTAAAAGAACCTTATTCCTGTGCTTTCAGCAGCACAGGTCTGGTGTTTTTTTCCTCCAAAAATCTTTTAAAGCCGGAAATGGTGAAACAGGTTTTGCTGGAAGAGGAAATTCAGGGAATTTTTTATTCCGATGAATATGTTGGTGTGGTTGTATGGAATAATACAGATCAGGGAGAAAAGCGTCTGGAAGTCTACCGGGCAGACGGAAAACATGTGTTAAGTAAGGAATTTACTTACGATTATACCCATGCGGATATTGACGGGGACCTAATCTTTCTGTATAATGATAACTCGTGTAGGATTTATAATATGGCTGGGGTAGAAAAGCTGGATGCAGTTTTTGATTTTGCTGTTACAAAGATTCGGAAAGGATCTTCGCCCAGTACACTCTTGGTAACAGGACCTCAGGAAATGCGGGAGATTAAGTTAAAGTAACAGGAACCTGACATACATACACAACATAGGAGGATACCAATGAGTCAATTAGATACATTATCAGTAAATGGGATTCGTATATTATCTGCAGATGCAATAGAGAAAGCTCATTCCGGCCATCCAGGGCTGCCTTTAGGGTGTGCTCCCATGGCTTATGAGCTGTGGGTAAATCACTTAAATCATAATCCGGCTGACCCGAACTGGGCTAACCGGGATCGGTTTATATTGTCCGGCGGACATGGTTCTATGCTTCTTTATTCCCTGCTTCATCTGTTTGGATATGACGGATTGTCAAAAGAGGATTTGATGGAGTTTAGACAGCTGGGTTCTAAGACGCCTGGACACCCGGAATATGGACATACGGCAGGAGTGGAGGCTACCACTGGACCTTTGGGAGCAGGTATGGGGATGGCTGTGGGAATGGCGATAGCAGAGACCCATCTGGCTTCTGTATTTAACCGGGATAATTACCCGGTTGTAGATCATTATACCTATGCCCTGGGTGGAGACGGATGCATGATGGAAGGAATTTCTTCCGAGGCATTTTCCCTTGCAGGCACACTGGGACTGGGAAAGCTGATTATATTGTACGATTCCAATCGAATCTCCATTGAGGGAGATACGGATATTACTTTTTCGGAAGATGTGGCGAAACGGATGGAAGCTTTCGGGTTCCAGACTCTTTATGTGGAGGATGGCAATGATTTGGAAGCCATAGGCAGGGCCATTGAGGAGGCAAAAGCCGATCTTTCCCGCCCGTCCTTTATTACCATTCGCACGGAGATCGGCTATGGATGTCCGGCAAAGCAGGGGAAGGCAAGCGCCCATGGCGAACCTTTGGGTGCTGAGAATGTAGCTGCTTTGCGGGAAAAACTGGGCTGGGAGTATTCGGAAGCATTTTATGTGCCGGAAGAGGTTTATGAGCATTTTCACAAGATTTCTCTGGAGAAGGCAGAAAGCGAGGCAGCCTGGAAGGTGATGTTTGCTGCTTACTGTGAAGAGTATCCGGAACTGGAAAAGTTGTGGAATCTTTACTACGAAGAGGGAAATCATGAGGCAGCCAAAGCTCTTCTCCAGGATGAGGCGCTTTGGGAGGAGATGAAAAAGCCAGATGCCACCAGAAATGCTTCGGGGAAAATTTTAAACCGTCTTCAGAAGCTTCTCCCCAATCTTATGGGAGGCTCTGCAGATCTGGGTCCCTCCAACAAGACGATTATGAATCAGGCGGGAGACTATACCTTGGGGACTCCCGGCGGCCGCAATCTTCATTTTGGAGTGAGAGAGATGGCCATGACTGCCATTGGCAATGGATTGATGCTTCACGGCGGAATGCGTGGGTATGTGGCAACGTTTTTTGTGTTCAGTGACTACACAAAACCCATGGCCCGTCTGTCTGCACTGATGAAAGTTCCCCTTACTTTTGTGTTTACCCATGACAGCATTGGGGTGGGAGAGGACGGACCAACCCATGAGCCGGTAGAGCAGATGGCCATGTTCCGGTCCATTCCTAATTTTCATGTATTCCGTCCCTGTGACGGGGTGGAGACCGCAGCCGCATGGTATAGTGCAGTTGCCTCAGACCATACTCCCACGGCTTTGGTGTTAAGCCGTCAGAACCTGCCGTCCGTGACTGGTACCAGCAGAGAAGCTCTCAAGGGTGCTTATGTGTTGGAAGACTGTGAGGGACTTCCGGAATTGATTTTGATTGCTTCCGGTTCCGAAGTGGCCCTGGCAGCAGAGGCAAAGGCAGTTCTGGACAAAGAAGGCAAAAAAGTAAGGCTGGTTTCCATGCCTTCCATGGGAGTATTTGAAGAGCAGACCGAAGCGTATAAGGAATCTGTACTTCCAAAGGCAGTGCGGAAGCGGTTGGCAGTGGAAGCGTTGAGCGGTTTTGGATGGCACCGCTATGTAGGTCTGGACGGAGCATTGATTACGATGGACGGATTTGGTTCCAGCGCTCCGGCGGCAAAGCTGTTTGAACATTTCGGATTTACAGTGGATCATATACTGGAAGTGGCCAGAAGTTTATAAAAGCGTCAATTTAAACTCATCGAAACTCATCGGAAGAAATTCCGGTGGGTTTTTAGTTTCGACAAATTTTATTCTTTCAGGTATTCCATTATTTTCCTAAATCCCTTAAAATAGTCTTACATTAGAGAAAAGCGGGCAGCACTCCCTATTTGGAGAAAGCGCACCTTCGGGACGGACTTAGGGCAGCTTAAATCTGTGCCTCAGGTGTGTAAAACACCAAAGAAAGGGGGATGTGGTCTATGTTCTTCTTACAGTTTTTAAGCTGTGTTGTGAGTATCTTTGCAGGCATTGTGAATGGACTTAATGGTTCAGTAGCATTAGCTGAAAAGTATAAATCTTACATAGAACGGCGTAAGGGAAAGACAGAAAAAGACCCATCAGTTAGCTTGCTGGCATCGGATGGGCCTAAAGACGATTGCATAAGTAATCGTTAAGTAAGTATGGGCGGCAGCTACATTGCCGTCTTTTTTATTATAATTCAATAGTAGCTTTTTGTCAGAGTGAAGTCAATAGAAAGTTCACTCTTCCTTAGTGGTTCATCTGTTCTGTAATTAGCGTGTCAGTGCCGAATATTTTGCATCTTTTGCTTGCATTCAAATATACTTTCTTTTATACTACAGCTAACTGTATATCATATTCACAAATTAAAAAGGAAGTGGAGGAGCGTATCTATGGAGAAAATGTGTATTGGTATTGATATTGGAGGGACTACCGTAAAACTGGGGCTTTTCACTGCCAGCGGTCAGCTTCTGGACAAGTGGGAGGTAGAGACCAGAAAAGAAGACGGAGGCAGATATATTTTGGAAGATGTGGCTGCTTCCATCAAGGCAACTTTAGCAGCAAAGGATATTCAGATGAGTGATGTGGCAGGGGCAGGCATGGGGGTCCCAGGACCAGTGATGCCAGATGGTTCTGTGGAGGTCTGCGTAAACCTGGGATGGAGAAATATGAATCCTCAGACCCAGCTTAGCGGGCTGCTGGGCGGTCTTTTCGTAAAAAGCGGCAATGACGCCAATGTGGCGGCCCTTGGCGAGATGTGGCAGGGAGGCGGCAAAGGTTATACGGACATTGTGATGGTTACACTGGGAACCGGAGTTGGAGGCGGTGTGATTATTGATGAGAAAATCATTGCCGGCAAACATGGACTGGGGGGAGAGATTGGCCATATTCACGTGCGGGATGAAGAGCAGGAGCATTGTAACTGCGGCGGAGTGGGATGTTTGGAACAGATTGCAAGCGCCACAGGAATTGCCAGAGAAGCCCGGAGAAAAATGGCCGCATCGGATGCACCTTCTTCCATGCGTCCGTACGGCGATGGAATTACTGCCAAGAATGTGATGGATGAGGCGAAAAACGGGGATGCCATGGCGCTGGAAGTGGCGGAGACGGTGGGCCGTTATTTGGGATTGATGATGGCTCAGATTGCCATGACTGTAGATCCGGAGATGTTTGTCATTGGTGGCGGCGTGTCCAGAGCCGGCCAGTTTTTGCTGGACCGGATTGAGAAATATTATGACCATTATTCTCCCATTTCCAAAAATAAGGGAAAGGTTGGGCTGGCAAAGCTGGGAAACGATGCGGGAATTTACGGTGCGGCCCGGTTGGTACTTGGTTGACAGCCTGAAAATAAAATGAGGAGACCCCGGAGGACTTTCGTCCAACCGGGGCAATTATGAAAAATCTATGTGCAATTTTACTAGCGAATTTAGAAGATTTCCTAACTTTCTATACATTTAGTATAAAAACAAGATGTGAACGGAATATGAACGCATTGTAAATAGATTGTAACGGTTAGGGAGGAGAAAGAGAGAAGCGCCATTTGCGGGAGGAGATTATGACTGCAGAAAGAAAAAAGAAAACGATTGTAATCGGGCATAAGAATCCTGACACAGATTCGATCTGTTCGGCCATCTGTTATGCCCGGTTAAAGAGAGCTATTACCGGCAATGTATACGAGCCAAGGCGGGCAGGACATATTAATGAAGAAACCCGGTTTGTACTGGATTATTTTGGCGCGGATGCGCCTCATCCTGTAGAGAGTGTAAGGACTCAGGTGCGGGATGTGGAAATCCATGAAATCGAGGGGGTAGACCGGAATATTTCCCTGAAAAAGGCATGGAATTTGATGCAGGACGGGAATGTGGTGACGCTTCCAGCGGTGAGCAGCGACGGAAAACTGGAAGGGCTTATTACTGTGGGAGATATTGCGAAAACCTACATGAATGTATACGACAGTAGTATTTTGTCAAAGGCACGAACCAGATACAGCAACATCCTGGAAACGCTGGAAGGATCGCTGCTGGTTGGAGACGAGACCAATTATTTTCAGGAAGGAAAGGTTTTAGTTGCAGCGGCCAATCCGGATATGATGGAGTATTATATTTCCCCCCATGATCTGGTGATTTTAGGCAACCGGTATGAATCCCAGCTGTGTGCCATTGAGATGGAGGCAGACTGTATTATTGTGTGTGAAGGCGCGGCTGTGTCCATGACCATTCGAAAGCTTGCCCAGGAGAGAGGATGTACGGTGATTATGACGCCTTATGACGCCTACTTTGTGGCCCGTCTCATTAATCAGAGTATGCCTATTGAATATTTTATGCGTACAAAGGGACTGATTACCTTTCAGGATACGGATTGTATTGACGATATCCGGGATGTGATGGCAAGCAAGCGGCATCGGGATTTTCCCGTTTTAGACAGGGACGGCAGGTACAGGGGGATGATTTCCCGCCGGAATCTTTTGGGAGCCAAAGGCAAACAGATTGTGCTGGTGGACCACAATGAGCGGAGTCAGGCTGTGGATGGTATTGAAAATGCGGAAATTCTGGAGATTATTGACCATCACAAGCTTGGAACAGTGGAGACCATTGCCCCAGTATTTTTCCGAAATCAGCCGGTGGGATGTACAGCTACAATTATTTATCAGATGTACCAGGAAAATCATGTGGAAATAGACAAAACAACAGCAGGGCTTTTGTGCAGCGCCATTATTTCGGACACCTTATTGTTCCGTTCCCCAACCTGCACGCCCATAGACCGGCAGGCGGCTCTTGCTTTGTCCGAGATTGCCGGGATTCAGGTGGAAACCTATGCGGGAGAAATGTTTGCGGCAGGGAGCAATTTAAAGGGAAAAAGCAACGAGGAGATTTTTTACCAGGATTTTAAGCGGTTCAGCGCTGGAAAAGTATCTTTTGGCGTTTCTCAAATCAGTTCTCTCAATGCAGAAGAGTTAAAAGAGCTGAAAGGACGTCTTTTGGATTATATGAAAAAGGTTCAGAAAGCGTCCAATGTGGATATGCTGTTTTTTATGCTTACCAATATTCTCACAGAAACCACAGAGCTTTTGTGTGTGGGAAGCGGGGCGGCAGGGCTGATTCAGATGGCCTTCCATGTGGAGCAGACGAAGGAAGATACAGACGGGGAATCTTTGGAGCTGCCGGGAGTGGTATCGAGAAAAAAACAGCTGATTCCAGCTATTATGGTGGCATGTGAGGGATAAGAAAAAGAATAAGACAGAAAATTCCAATACATGCAACACGATATGAGAGGAGAATGGGAGGCAGGATGAGAAGAGAAAAGGAAAAAGCCATGCCCGCAAAAAGGGAAATGTGGAAGCCGGGAAATATGCTGTATCCAACGCCGGCGGTGATGGTCAGCTGCAGTGACGGGGAGGGAAAGCCGAATATTATTACTGTGGCGTGGGCAGGCACCATTTGTTCCGATCCTCCCATGCTCTCTATTTCGGTGCGAAAAGAGCGGTATTCCTATGGTCTTATTGAGGCAAGCCGGGAGTTTGTGGTGAATCTGGTGAACCGTTCCCTGGCGTTTGCAGCAGATTATTGTGGTGTGAAATCCGGAAGGGATGTGGATAAATTTCACGAGATGGGGCTGACTCCAGTGGCCCTTCCCCATGTGAACACACCAGGAATCGGGGAAAGCCCGGTGTGTCTGGAATGTAAAGTAACACAGCAAATTCCTTTGGGAAGCCATGATCTGTTTTTGGCAGAGGTTGCAGGAGTGTCTGTGGATGAACGCTATCTGGACCAGAAGGGAAAGTTTTGTCTCAATGCCAGTGGTCTGGTTGCCTATTCTCATGGAGAATATTATGCATTAGGAGAAAAGCTGGGAAGCTTTGGGTATTCAGTGCGGAAAAAACCGTTAAAAAGGACCCGTGTGCAAAACCGGCAAAGGAGATAAAAAATGAAGTCTAATATTACGTTAATCGGAATGCCGGCTTCCGGCAAAAGTACGATAGGAGTACTGCTTGCAAAACGCCTGGGATATTCCTTTTTGGATGTAGACCTGATGATTCAGGAGAAAACAGGAAAACTTTTGAAAGAAATCATCGCCCAGGAAGGGATGGAAGGATTTCTTTGGGTGGAAGAGAGAATTAACCAGACGATTCAGGCAGTACACACGGTTATTGCTCCGGGGGGAAGTGTGATTTACGGACCAAAAGCCATGAAGCATCTAAAAGACATCAGTCAGATCGTATATTTGAAACTTTCCTATGAGGAAGTGGTCCGGCGGCTGGGAGATTTGACGGACCGGGGAGTGGCGGTGAGAGAAGGAATGACCTTGCGGGACTTGTATGAAGAGAGAGTGCCTTTGTATGAAGCCTATGCTGACCTGACGATCTGTGAGGGGGATAGGGGACCTGGAGCAGTGGTGGATGAGCTGCGGGCCATTATGGAAAAAGCGATGGGGAAATTATAAAAGAGAAACAGCCATTGAGACAGTGGGGAATTTGACTGGAATGGCTGCAAAAAGGAGGATATTATGAAGTATATTGTAATGCTGGGAGACGGAATGGCAGATGACCCAGTAAAAGCCCTGGGAGATCGGACGCCTTTGGAGGTGGCCAAGAAGCCTAATATTGACCGGCTGGCCAGAACCGGAGAGCTGGGAATGGTAAAAACTGTTCCAGATGGGATGAAACCAGGAAGCGATGTGGCAAATCTTGCTGCTATGGGATACGATCCCAAATCCTGCTACACAGGACGTTCACCTTTAGAGGCGGTCAGCATCGGAATCAAGATGGGAGATTCGGATGTGGCTTTTCGCTGCAATCTGGTTACATTGTCAGAGGAGGAGGAATACGAGAATAAGCGAATGGAAGATTACAGTTCCGGAGAGATCACCACTCAGGAGGCAGCAGAGCTGATTCAGGCAGTGGAGAACGCATTTGGGACGGATAAGATTCAATTTTATCCGGGAATCAGTTACCGACACTGTATGATTTGGCATGAGGGACCAGTGGGATTAGATCTGACGCCGCCTCATGACATATCGGATAAAAAAATCACATCCCATCTGCCGAAGAATCTGGTGATTCTGGACTTTATGCGCCGCAGTTATGACCTTTTAAAAGACCATCCGGTGAATCAGGCAAGAAAAGAGAAAGGGATGAATCCGGCCAATTCCATCTGGCTGTGGGGCGAGGGAACCCGTCCGGCTGTGTCTGGTTTTGAGGCGGCATACGGGGTCAAGGGATCTGTGATCTCGGCAGTGGATCTCATCAAGGGAATCGGTATCTGTGCAGGAATGGAAGTTATTGAGGTGGAGGGAGCTACAGGAAACATTGACACCAATTTCAGGGGAAAAGGAGAGGCTGCGCTGAAAACCCTGCTGGATGGACAGGATTTGGTTTATATCCATGTGGAGGCGCCAGATGAATGCGGCCATCACGGAGATGTTGAGGGAAAGGTTCAGGCCATTGAACGGATTGATCAGGAGATTGTAGGTCCGCTGTTAGAGGGCCTTGCGGCAGCCGGCCAGGAATATTCCATTCTTGTTATGCCAGACCATCCCACTCCTCTTGCCATGAAAACCCATGTGGCGGACCCAGTTCCCTATCTTTTGTACCGAAGCACAACCGCGGCAGGAGAAGGGGCGGATACGTATACAGAGAAGATCGCTGCTGCCACAGGAAGATATGTGGAGCATGGGTATGAGCTGATGAGAAAGCTGTTGGGAAAGTAGAGGTTTTTTATGTTTGAGAAGTACAAGCACAATTTGATTGTGCGGAGAATAATAACCATTATGGCAGTGGTGGCGTCTGCCCTTTTGCAGACTTTTGTGATTCAGTCCTTTATTCGTCCGGCTCAGCTTTTGTCCGGAGGTTTTACAGGAATTGCCATATTGCTGGATGATATTGCATCTTTGTACGGAAAAAGTTTCTCCACATCTCTGGGGATTCTGGTGTTAAATATTCCGGTAGCCATATTGTGCAGCAAAAGCATCAGCAAAAGATTTACCTTTTACTCAGTCATACAAGTTTTTCTGGCTAGTTTATTTTTGAAAATCTGTGATTTTCAGCCTATATTTCAGGATCTGATGTTAAATGTACTGTTTGGAGGCTTTTTGTATGGAATTGCCATCGCCATGGCTTTGCGGGGCAATGCCTCAACAGGAGGAACGGACTTTATTGCCCTTTATGTGTCCAACAAAACCGGAAGATCCATATGGGAATATGTGTTTGCCGGAAATGTGCTGATCTTATGTGTGTTTGGGTATATGTTTGGATGGCTGTATGCAGGGTATTCGATTTTGTTTCAGTTTGTTTCCACCAAAACCATTTCCGCCTTTCATCACCGCTATGAGCGGGTGACGCTGCAGATTACCACCACAAAGGCAGAAGAGGTGATTCGTGCATATGTGTCCAAGTGCCGTCACGGTATTTCCTGTGTGGAAGCCATTGGCGGGTACAGTCGTCAGAAAATGTATCTGCTTCATACGGTGGTTTCTTCCTATGAGGCGGCAGATATTATCCGGCTGATGCGAGCTGTGGACCCTCAGATTATCATCAATATAATAAAAACGGAAAATTTTGTGGGAGGCTTTTATCAGGCGCCTATGGATTAACGTGACAAGCTTAGGAAGAAAGGGATGGAAGGATTATGTATCAGATTGATTTCAAAAAACCGCTGACCGTTCATTTTATCGGCATTGGCGGTATCAGCATGAGCGGGCTGGCTGAAATTCTTCTGCAGGAGAATTTTAAAGTCAGAGGTTCGGATACCCAAAAGAGTTTGCTGACGGAACATTTAAAAGAGTGCGGTGCAGAGATTTTCTATGGACAAAGAGGGGAAAATATTGGAGAAGATACGGATTTGGTCGTATATACAGCGGCTGTCCATGAGGACAATCCAGAGTATCAGGAGGTTTTAAAACGGGGGATTCCGGCCCTTACCAGAGCAGAGCTTTTAGGGCAAATGATGAAAAATTATCACCATGCCGTGGCCATTGCAGGAACCCATGGAAAGACCACCACCACCTCCATGTTGACCGAGATTTTACTGGATTCAGACATGGACCCTACCATTTCCGTAGGGGGGATACTTCCGTCTATCGGAGGCAATATTCGGGTGGGAGGACAGGAGTATTTTGTCACAGAAGCCTGTGAATACACCAACAGTTTTCTATCTTTTTTTCCCACAATTGGGGTGATTTTAAATATTGAGGCGGACCATCTGGACTTTTTTAAGGATATTGATGATATACGTCGGTCCTTCCGAAAGTTTGCAGAGCGTCTGCCAAAAGACGGCGTGTTGATTTTCGATGGGAGTATTCCCAATCCGGAGGAGATTATAAGTGGACTTTCCTGTAAGGTTGTGGTTGTGAGCCATGGGCCGGAAGGAGATTATGGAGTTGGGGACATTGTTTATGATGACCTGGGCTGTCCGTCGTTTCCTGTGATGAAAAACGGTGTTTTATGGGGGGAGGCTCATCTTTCGGTTCCTGGGGAACACAATGTGTACAATGGGCTGGCAGCCATTGCTGCCGCGGAGGTTTTGGGGGTACCTGGAGAGAAGATTTTTTCAGGGCTGAAAAACTTTTCCGGCACAAAGCGGCGGTTTGAGAAGAAAGGCGTTGTGGGCGGCGTGACCATTGTGGACGATTATGCCCATCACCCAAGGGAAATTGCGGCAACTTTGAAGGCAGCCAGACATTATCCCCACAAAAAGTTGTGGTGTGTATTTCAGCCTCACACCTATTCCAGGACAAAAGCCCTGATGGAGGATTTTGCTACAGAGCTGGCGGCGGCGGATCAGGTGGTTCTTGCAGAGATTTACCCGGCCAGAGAGACCGACACTTTGGGGGTTAGTTCCAGCCAACTGGCGGAAAAAATTCAAAAACATGGTACATTAGCCTGCTGTCTGCCCACTTTTGAAGAAATTGAAATTTTTATTTTAAAAAATTGTTCCCCAGGGGATTTGTTGATAACTATGGGGGCTGGAGACATTGTAAAAGTTGGGGAAAGGCTGCTTGGGCAGTAGTTATCCACATTATCCACATAGTTTTCCACTTTTTTGGGGAAGAAACTATGTGGATTTTTTGCTTAACATAAGTTGTTGATAAAATTTGCCAGGAAATCCAGATAATACGCAGAAAATGACCATATTCGACAGTTTTGGCATTGGCCGTCCACAAAAATTATCCACTTTATCCACATTATCCACAATTCCTTTGGTGGATAAATGCCCCTATTTTCTTTTGAAAAAGGATGTGCTAAAATAGAAATCAATGGAGAGGATGGGAAGGGATGGATATGATTTGCAGTTTTCGGATGGAGGCCACAGTGGTGGCAAATACATTTATTGACCAATATATGGCAGCAGCCAACGGTGAATATGTAAAGGTTTATCTGTATCTTTTGCGGCATCAGCAGGAGAGCGTGGACATTGACCAGATTGCTGACGCGCTGAACCATACGGAGGCGGATGTAAAGCGTGCTTTGTCTTATTGGGAAAAGCTGGGAGTTCTTAAAACAGCCGGAGAAAAACCGGAAAAGGCTGATTTGGGAATACAAAAGGAGGAATCCAGCCAAAAGGAGGACAAGCCGGTTTTAGAGGAAAAAGAGCCGGTTTTGGCTCAACCGACGCCTCTGCCCAAAAAGACCTCTGCCCAAAAAAGGCCCATATACAGTCAGGATCAGGTAAACCAGCTTGCAGAGGATGAGGACTTTACCCAGCTTCTTTACATTGCTCAAAAGTATATGGATAAGGTGTTTACTTCCCGTGAATGCGAAGTGTTCGCCTATCTTTACGATGGTCTCCACATGACGGCGGAGCTTTTGGAGTATCTGGTGGAATATTGCGTGCAGGGCGGCCATACCAGCATTCGCTATATTGAGACAGTGGGGTTAAGTTGGCATGAAAAGGGACTTGTCACAGTGGAACAGGCAAGGGCATTTGCCAGCGGTTTTACAAAGGATTCTTTTGCCGTGATGCGGTGCTTTGGGCTGACGGACCGGAAGCCGGGAGAGGGAGAAAAGCAGATGATTGAGCGGTGGTTTTCGGTTTATGGGTTTACCAGAGAGATTGTGCTAGAGGCGTGCAACCGGACGATGGAATCCACCCACACCCCCAGTTTCCGGTATGCGGACAAGATACTGACTGAGTGGAAAAAGGCTGGAGTGAAAACCATAAGGGATATTGTTTTGCTGGATGAAAAACACCAGGGGAAAAAGAAATCCCGGACAGAGAAAAAGCCTTCCAACCAGTTTCATAATTTTGAACAGCGAAGTACGGATTATGATGCCATGATGCTGGATCAGGTGAAGTCCTGGATTGGACAATCCTAGAGTGGGGCGTGCAGATGGCGGGAATGAATTTTCAGACACGCTCTAAGACAAGGGACGGAAGGAATCGGGCCAGAGAAGAAAGGGATAAGGGATGGGACTGAACAATTCTCAATATAACCAGGTTATGAGAGAGTATGAAGAGCAGCAGCTGGAGAATCGATATGAGCAGCAGCGCCGGGTCATGGAGGTCTATGAACGTGTACCTCAGATTCGGGCTTTGGATGAGGAAATCCGGAATCAAGGGGCAAAAAGCGCCCGAATGGCCCTGAAAGGGGACGAGAATGCAGGAGAGCGGTTTCGGGAGAATCTGGCGGATCTTCGGGAACAGAAACAGGTGCTTTTAGCGGCGGCAGGTTATCCGCTGGATTACATGGACATGCAGTATCGGTGTCCGGCATGCAAAGATACCGGATATGAGGGCGGCAAACGGTGCCGATGCTTTGAGCAGGCCAGAACCCGGATTCTGTATGCTCAGTCGAATATTCAGCAGGTTTTGGAGCGGGAGAATTTTCAAACCCTTTCCTACAAATGGTACGACGGGGAACAAAAGCTGGAACGGCTTGGCATGACCGAGCTGGATTATATGAAAATCCTGGTGGGAAAGTGCAAGGAATTTGCAGCAGGTTTTCCGCAAAATGGCAGAAATCTTCTTTTTACGGGAAGCACAGGCGTGGGCAAGACGTTTCTGACCAACTGTATTGCAAAGGAACTGATTGACCGGTACCTATCCGTTATTTACCTTACCTCTCAGGATTTGTTTGAACTGTTGTCCCGGTATAAGTTCGGCAGGGATTTCCAGGAAGATTCAGAGGAGGCATTCCGCCATGTTCTGGAATGTGAGATGCTGATTATTGATGATTTGGGGACCGAAGTGAATAATACGTTTGTTTCATCTCAGCTTTTTTACTGTATCAATGAACGGATCTTAAGACAGAAAGGAACCATCATATCCACCAATCTGTCGGTGGGAGCGCTGCAGGATATGTATTCAGACCGGGTGACTTCCCGGATTATGAGCCATTACGCTGTCATTCCATTATATGGAGGGGATATTCGAATGAAAAAGAAAAACTTCCGAGGATTAACTTGACTTGCGTGAAGCATAATGATATAAAAGAATCATTGTCATACGTCAACACAACCAGAGGATGGAGGAAGAACATGATATACGAAGAAAAGACGATTGAGACCATTCCCGTAGGACCGCTGGGGCTGATTCCCTTACAAAGCTGTGCCGAGCTGGGGGCAAAAGTGAACAACTGGCTGATTGGGTGGAGAAAAGAGCGGGAGAGCGAGCACAAGTCCACCATCGCCTTTGCCGGTTATCAGAGAGATTCTTATATTGTGGAGGCGAGAACGCCTCGTTTTGGTTCCGGAGAAGGCAAGGGAACCCTAGAAGAGTCTGTCCGGGGGGATGATCTGTATATTATGGTGGATGTATGTAACTACAATCTGACCTATTCCCTGTGCGGCATGACCAACCGGATGTCCCCGGATGATCATTTTCAGGATTTAAAGCGGGTCATTGCGGCAGCAGCAGGAAAGGCCCGCCGGATTAATGTGATTATGCCCTTTTTGTATGAAAGCCGTCAGCACCGCCGCTCCGGAAGAGAATCTTTGGACTGTGCTCTGGCTTTGCAGGAACTTACCAATATGGGAGTGGAGAACATCATCACATTTGACGCCCATGATCCCCGTGTGCAGAATGCCATTCCCCTGAAAGGCTTTGAGACCGTTCAGCCCATTTATCAGTATATTAAATATCTGCTTCAGGTGGAGAAAGAGCTGGACATTGACAGTGACCACATGATGGTAATTAGCCCGGACGAAGGAGGCATGAGCCGCGCCGTGTATTTTGCCAATGTGTTGGGACTGGACATGGGGATGTTTTACAAGAGACGGGATTACACCCGCATTATTAACGGGAGAAATCCCATTGTGGCCCATGAGTTTTTAGGGTCCAGCGTGGAGGGGAAGGATGTGCTCATCATTGACGACATGATTTCTTCCGGAGAAAGTATGCTGGATGTGGCAAAAGAGTTGAAACGGCGGAAGGCCAGGAAAGTGTTTGTCTGCGCCACCTTCGGACTGTTTACCAACGGTCTGGCCAAATTTGACGAATATTATGCCAATGGGCTTATTGACCGGATTTTAACCACCAATCTGGTGTATCAGAGTCCGGAACTTTTGTCCCGCCCCTACTATGTAAATGTGGATATGAGCAAATATGTTGCTCTGATTATTGATAATCTCAACCACGATGACTCTTTAAGCGATCTGTTAAACCCGGCAAGGAGGATTCATAAGCTGTTGGACCAGTATGCAAAAAGTCGTAAGTGATGGAAAAGAACTGAGGACAGAGATATGAGCAAGGATAGAAATTATGAAGAACTGGCAGAAGCAGAGCGAGAAGCCGGTTTGGAACAGGATGGCTGGAAAGTTCCCCAAAAGTCAAAGTTTGACTGGAAGAAAGAGCTGTGGGAATGGGTAAAGATTATTGTTTCGGCAGCGGTTATAGCTCTGGTCTTAAATACGTTTATCATTGCCAACAGCCAGGTGCCCAGCGGTTCCATGGAAAATACCATTATGACCGGAGATCGGGTGATCGGCTTCCGTCTGTCCTATCTGTTTCAGGAACCGGAGCGGGGGGATGTGGTGATTTTCCGCTTTCCGGATGATGAAAAGATTTATTATGTAAAGCGGATTATCGGACTTCCGGGAGATACGGTGGATATTTATGATGGACATGTGTATCTCAACGGTTCGGATACCCCTATGGAAGAGCCGTATGTGCGGGAGCCAATGATTCCTGAGCGGCCGATGCATTTTGAAGTGCCGGAGAACAGCTATTTCATGTTGGGAGACAACCGAAACTATTCCAAAGACGCCCGTGTGTGGCAGAATACTTATGTGAAGAAAAATAAGATTGTGGCAAAGGTTTTGTTCCGGTATTATCCTAAGCCGGGTATGATTAAGTAATATGCTTTTGCTGACAAGATCAAAAAGCAGAGAAAGCAAAAGGCGGCTAAAAAAATGGGTCGCCTTTTGTCGTTTTAAAATTGCCTTTTACAGGATAGTATGTTATATTGAAAAGTAGTAAAAAGTAGTAAAAATCAGTAAAAGCCGGATAGAAAGGATAAAACGGGATGAAAAATACGACATTGGTGATTATGGCCGCAGGACTTGGCAGTCGGTTTGGCACCGGAATCAAGCAGCTGGAACCGGTTGGCCCAAATGGTGAAATTATTATGGATTATTCCATCCATGACGGGCTGGAAGCAGGGTTCAATAAAGTGGTGTTTATCATCCGCAAAGATTTGGAAGCAGTTTTTAAGCAGAAGGTCGGCAGGCGGGTTGAGGATGTGACGAAAGTGGAGTATGCCTATCAGGAGCTTCTGGCGCTGCCAGAAGGATACAAAGTGCCAGAGGGACGTACAAAGCCCTGGGGTACAGGACAGGCAGTTCTTTCCATAAAGGGGCTGGTCCATGAACCTTTTGTGGTGATCAATGCAGACGATTATTATGGAAAAGAGGCGTTTCGCAAAATCCATGATTACATGGTGCAGGAGATGGATACAGAGGCAAAGGTGTATGATATTTGTATGGCTGGTTTTATTTTGTCCAACACATTAAGCGAAAACGGTTCTGTGACTCGCGGCGTGTGCAGGCTGAATGAAGACGGCACCTTAAACCAGGTAAAAGAGACTTATGAGATTTGGCAGAAGGGAACGGAGATTTCTGCCTGTGACGAGGAAGGAAATCCGGTTCTGGTAAGAGGAGATCAGCAGGTATCTATGAATATGTGGGGACTTCCGCCTGCATTTTTAGATGAGTTGGAACGGGGATTTCCAGTTTTTCTGGACAATGCCGCGGGAAATTTAAAGGCAGAATACCTGCTTCCTAAATTTATTGATGAACTGATTCAGAAAAAAAAGGCGCAGGTAAAGGTGCTGGAGACCAGAGACAAGTGGTTTGGGGTCACTTATCAGGAGGATAAGGCAGCTGTGGCAGCTGCGATACAAGGTCTTGTGGAGAAGGGCGTATATAAGGAGAATTTGTATAACGGATAACGAAAGAAGGTTGACAGGTGGAAGGCAGCTGCCGGGATATTGGAATGGCAGCAGAGGAAGAAAGGTGGCTGGAGAATGCGGCAGTATAGGATTGACAACAAGGACAGGAAAGCATATCCATTAGGACTTATACATGTAGACGGGGGAATCCATGTCTCTGTGACAGCAGAGGCAAAAAGCTGTAATTTTGTGCTGTTTGGCACATCGCCGGAGGCGGAACCGGTTCGCATTCCGTTTCCCGAGGAGGGAAAGGTTGGGAACGTATGGGGGATGACATTGTTAGGAAAAGGTCTGGAACGTTTTGAATATGCCTTTGAGGCAGATGGAAGGCTTTTTTCCGATCCATACGGAGCTGCATTTACAGGGCAGGAAGAATGGGGAAATCCGGAACAGGCTCACAAGTTACTGCATAGTCCGATTCGTGAAGAGGAATTTGACTGGGAGGGAGACCGGCCTTTGCAGCTTCCTTATGAACAATGCATAGTGTATCGCATTCACGTGCGGGGATTTACCAGACATTCTTCTTCCGGAGTGAAAAATAAAGGAACATTCCGGGGGATTGTGGAAAAGATTCCTTATATGAAAGAACTGGGGATTACCACCCTGGAGATTATGCCTGCAGCAGAGTTTTCAGAGATTCTTATGGCATCCAGTCCAGGGAGTCCGGCAGGGACGGAAAAACCAACAGGCAGGGTGAATTACTGGGGATATGGACCGGCTTTTAACGGTGCGCCCAAGGCGTCTTATGCGGGAAAAAAACGCAGGCCAGATACAGAGTTTAAAAATCTGGTAAAGGAACTTCACCGGGCAGGAATTGAGCTGGTGGCAGAACTGTTTTTCACGGGAAAGGAACCGCCAGTGTTTGTTCTGGATATGGTGCGGCGGTGGGTGCAGGAATACCATGTGGACGGCATTCATCTTACTGGCAATGTGCCGGTTAGCCTGTTGGCTTTGGACCCTTATCTGGCGGGCACCAAGCTTTGGACCCTTTCCTGGGACGGAGTGGAGAAAATACCAGGAGTCAAACGGTGTTTGGGAGAATATAACGATGGTTTTCTGATTGATATGCGCCGTGTGCTGAAAGGGGATGAGGGGCAGATGAATGCTCTGGCCTACCGCAGCAGACGAAATCCGGCAGATTATGGGGTGATTCATTATCTGGCGGGCACCAACGGCTTTACGTTGATGGATTTGGTGTGTTATGAACAGAAACACAATGAGGACAACGGCGAAAATAATCAGGATGGAAGCGATTATAATTATAGTTGGAACTGTGGCGTGGAAGGTCCGGTTCGAAAAAAGAAGGTTGTGGAGCTTCGAAGACAACAGCTTCGCAATGGTCTGCTTTTGCTGTTTTTAAGCCAGGGTACGCCTCTTCTCATGGCGGGAGACGAGTTTGGAAATTCTCAAAACGGCAATAACAATGCTTATTGTCAGGACAATCCCATTTCCTGGCTTAACTGGAATCAGAAAAAGACCAACAAAGATTTGGTGGATTTTGTAAAGGCTGCAATCCGGTTTCGAAAAAACCATTCTGTGTTCTGCCAAAGCAGAGAACCGAGAATGATGGATTATCAAAGCTGTGGATTTCCCGATGTATCTTACCATGGCACAAAAGCCTGGTTTCCGGAATTTGACCATTTTCGGAGACAGCTGGGAATTTTGTATTGCGGAGATTACGGGAAGAAGCCGGACGGTACAAAGGATGATTACTTTTTTGTGGCATACAATATGCATTGGGAGCCTCATGAATTTGCCCTTCCCCATCTTCCGAAAGGGATGGGCTGGCATGTAGCCTTTGACACTGGGGATGGGGTTCATAATGGATATTTTGAACCAGGACAAGAACCTGAGATTCAAAATCAGAAGCGGAAAATGGTTGCAGGGCGGACGATTTTGGTTTTGATCGGAAAAAAGCTGGAAAAAAGAGAGTTGGAGCAAGAAAAGGAGCCAAACGAGGATGAACACATTTCATGATCTTCTTTCTATAGTGGACACTCTGCGGTCAGAAAAAGGCTGCTCCTGGGATCGGAAACAGACGTTTGAAAGCTTAAAAACCTGCCTTCAGGAAGAGACTGGGGAGGTTATAGAGGCCATTGCCAATCAGGATATGGAAAATCTGTGCGAGGAATTGGGAGATCTGCTTTTTCTTATTGTAATGTACAGCCAGATTGCCAGAGAGCAAGGAGCTTTTTCCATTGAGGACGTGGTGGATGGAGCCTGTGAGAAAATGGTGCGCCGTCACCCTCATGTATTTGGAAATCTCAGGGATTTATCGCCGGAGGAAAGTCTGAATTTATGGAATGAGATTAAAAAACAGGAAAAAGCTAAAAAACCTTGACAAACAGGGGCAAAACGGATATAAATTGTAGAGTACACTATTTCAAGGTAGCAGCGAGAGCAATACCGAACGATTTTAGGAGGAAATAATCAATGAATAAGACGGAATTAGTAGCAGCGATTGCAGAACAGGCAGAGATTTCCAAAAAGGATGCAGAAGCAGCGCTGAAGGCATTTGCAGATGTAGTGTCTGAAGCGTTAAAGAATGGTGATAAAGTGCAGTTGGTAGGCTTTGGTACTTTTGAGGTGTCTGAGCGGGCCGCAAGAGAAGGAAGAAATCCGCGGACAAAAGAGATTATCCCCATTAAAGCCTGCAAGAGTCCGAAGTTCAAACCCGGAAAGGCATTGAAGGACATTGTAAACGGATAATATATGAGATTAGATAAATATTTGAAAATATCCCGTCTGATTAAGCGGCGGACCGTGGCCAACGAGGCTTGCGACGCCGGACGGGTTTTGGTGAATGGAAAGCCAGCAAAGGCATCAGTGAATATTAAGGCCGGAGATCAGATTGAAATACAGTTTGGAACCAGCTCGGTAAAGGTAGAAGTGCTGGATGTTCAGGAGACGGTTCGGAAGGAAGAAGCAAAGGAACTGTATCGGTATTTGTAAAATCGGCATAAGTAGGGAAACCTCCTCATATACTGAAACCAGGTGTTTCGTATAGCAGGAGGTTTTTGTATGGAGGAAAAATCGGGAAACCGTCCCCACACCTGTTTTTTGCAGAACCGTGCCGCAGCGAATCTGACAGGAGTTCGGGAGGTGGTGTCCTTTGATGAGAACCAGGTGGTTATGGATACGGATCTGGGGCTTTTGACATTAAAGGGAAAAGATCTGCATGTCAGTCGGCTCTCGGTGGAAAAAGGGGAGGTGGATGTGTCCGGAACTGTGGACAGCATGGCCTATTCCTCCAACGAGGCTTACCGGAAAGCAGGCCAGTCATTTTTTGTTCGGCTGTTTAAGTGAGGAAAGGGGCGTAGAGATGAGTCCCAGTATTCATTTTGAGGCAAGACTTCTGGTTTTAGGAATTTTGGCAGGAGCCGGACTGATGGCGCTGTATGATGTTCTTCGGGTATTTCGGATGTTAATTCGCCACAGCTGGTTATGGGTGGGGCTTGAGGATCTGGGATACTGGATTTTTGCCGGATTTGCGGTATTTTATCTGTTATACCGGGAAAATGACGGAGCGTTACGGCTGTATGTAATCGGAACTGTGGGGGTGGTTATGATTCTTTACGACCGCTTTTGCAGTGTGTTTTTCCGAAAAGTGTTGAAAAAGATGGGAAGATGCTTTAAAATAGGCTTAACCAAAAGAAACCGAAGATGAGTGAGAGATGGCAGGGACTGGAGCGGATGAGCTTATGGGCAAAAATAACGTCACTGGAAGGAATACAAAAAAGCGAAGGAACGACCGCTTAGGAAATCAAATGGCGATTGTGGGGATTACATTGGTAGTGTTCAGTTTGGGAGTAGTGGTGAACGTTAAAAGCGCTTCCATGAAAAAGAGAGATCAGGAGTATCAGGCGCGGGAGGCCCTTTTACAACAGCAGTATGATCAGGAAGTTCTTCGGGCGGATGAGCTGAAAGAGTATCAGGTTTATGTACAGACAAAGCAATACATTGAAGAGGTGGCAAAACAAAAGCTGGGGTTAGTAAAGCCAGATGAGATCTTGTTAAAGCCATCGGATGGGAACTGACGGAATCTTGTGATTTATTACATAGAAAAATGCGTTCTATGAAACAAAAACGCTCCGCGAGGATCGCCCTGTGGCTAAGAAGCATCCTGTGGTTAAAGGGGACCCTTTGCAGGCGGAGAATTTTTACGAAGATCGGAAAAGTTCACGGGAATACAATCCCTTCCTGCCGCATATAATGTGGTTTAGGAGGGGATTTTTGTGTGGAGACGGTCAAAACGCCGGGATATGGCGGATGTAAATGTATATACAGCCAGTCGGCTGGTGGACATGGCCAGGTCCTTAGGGACTCTTGCCAGATCTTGTGAGGATGAACTGGACGAGAACCGGGGCCTTACCAGGGAGGATGCCCTTGGGGCCATGCAGATGTCAGCGGCCATGGTATGCGGTGGCTGCAGCCGTTGTAATCTTTACAGTGACAGCGGAAAAGAGGACAGCTATTATTTGTATTACCTGCTGCGGGCTTTTGAGCAGAAGGGCCAGGTGGAATTTGAGGACATGCCCAGGTTCTTCATGGAGACGTGCCGCAGACGGGAGGATTATTTGTCTCAGCTAAACCGGAATTTAGGACGGGCTACCATGAATTTGGAATGGAAGAATCGTTTTTTGGAGAGCAGAGATACGGTTATGGTTCAGTTTCGGGAGCTTGCTTCTATATTGGAGGAGTTTGCCCATCAGATGGAACAGGCGTCGGACATTACCGGAGTAAAAGGAGAGGCAGTAAAGCGAATCTTTCGGCAGCATCATATGTTGGTGGAGAATCTGCTTTTGCTGGAGCATGAGAATCGGCAGAGAGAAGCATATCTGACGGTGCGGACCACCAATGGCAAATGTGTGACTGCCAAAGAAGCTGCGGAGATATTAGGAAATGCTATGGGAAACAAGGGATGGTACGCTCCAAAGGACACCCGGACGCTGGTGACAAGGCAGACGGCTACCATTCATTTTGCTGAGGCAGGAAGATACCGGATGATGTATGGAGCTGCCCGTCTGCCGCGGGAGGGAGAATCATTTTCCGGGGATAATTTTACATATTCCGAGGAGGCTCCGGGCCAGGTGATTATGAGCATTTCAGATGGAATGGGAAGCGGGGAGCAGGCATGTCAGGAAAGCAGGCGAGTGGTGGAGCTGGCACAGCAGCTTCTGGAAACGGGATTTTCGGCCAGAGCCGCCTTGAAAATGGTAAACACGGTACTTATGCTGACTGGAGCGGAACAACATCCAGCTACCATTGATTTGTGCTGCGTGGATTTGCATACGGGTGTGCTGGAAGCTATGAAGTTAGGGGCAGTAGCCACATTTATTTTAAGCGGAAACGGGGTGGAGATTCTGGAGGCAGGAGAGGTGCCGGCCGGAGTCCTAAAAGATGTGGAACCAGTGCTGCTATCCCGGAAGTTGTGGGACGGGGACCGGGTGATTATGGTGACAGATGGTGTGTTGGAGGCGTGTCCAGGTGTAGATAAGGAAGGAAGCCTTCGGGAGTTTATTGAAGGGATGAAAGTACACAGCGTCCAGGAAATGGCAGACGACATTCTTCAATTTGCCTGTCAGGAAGAACTGCCCAGGGATGATATGATGGTATTGGTAGGAGGAATGTGGAGGAGGTGACAGGTCTTTTTTTGCTTTAGAAGGAAGAGTGTTTTCCAACAGAAGGTGTCTGAAAAGGATAGAAAATGCCCATTAGTATTCCATCCGGTTTTTGTCTGGATGGAGCGTTTTCTGTCTTTTTTTAGTTTCAATTCGTTCCTCCTTGCATCCATCCATTTTCAATGTTATAGTAAATATTTAGAAAAAACGGACCGGAGGCAATTTATGTGGAAAAAGGTATGGGATTTTGTGGAAAAGCACCATATGCTTCGCCAGGGAGATCGGGTGGTGGTGGGGGTTTCCGGTGGGGCAGATTCGGTTTGTCTGCTGGCAGTTCTGGCAAAGAATCAGCTGGATTTAAAACTTAGAGCAGTCCATGTTCACCATGGTCTTCGGGGAAAGGAGGCGGATAACGACGCAGAATTTGTCCGTGATCTGTGCGGGAAATGGGGGATACCTTTCAAGTTGGTATATCGAAATGTGGCTGAATATGGAAAGGAACATGGACTTTCTGTGGAGGAGGCAGGCAGAGTGCTCCGCTATGAAGCCTTGGAGGAAGTGGCAAATGAATGGGAAGACCATGAGGGAGAAAAGGTATGGATTGGGGTGGCTCATCATCAGGATGACAATGCAGAGACAATACTGCACCATTTGTTTCGGGGAAGCGGACTTCGTGGATTGTCTGGAATGAGAGCTGTGCAGGGAAATCGGATTCGGCCTCTTTTGATTGTTGGGCGTCAGGAGATTTTGGAGTACTTAACGGACCGGAACCTAACCTGGCGTGAGGATTCTACCAACCAGTCGGAACATTATACCCGGAACCGGATTCGACATTGTCTGATTCCTTATATGACAGAACAGATCAATCATCGGGCGGTGGAGAACGTTCTTCATGCAGGAGAAATTTTTGCCAGGGCAGACCAATATTTGGAGAAGCAGGCAGGTCTGGTATGGGACAAATATGGGTGGGAGAATCGGGAGCAGCTGGTTATGGCGGGAATCCAGCTGAAGGGATTTTTAAGACAGGACCCCATTATTCAGGATTATCTGGTGCGCAAAATGCTGGAAGCTGCAGCATCCGGACAAAAAGACATTACGGCAAAACATGTAAGGCAGATTGAGGGGCTGGCAGAAGGAGGTCCGGGAGGAAGCTGTGATTTACCGGGAAATCTGCGGGTAGTGAGAACGTATGAGAGTCTGTATGTGGAGGCTTATGGAAAGAAGGACCAAAAAGTAGACAAGGAGATTAGGGAGAATGGGGAGATAGTTGTTCTTCCAGATCCGGGAGAAGAGGCAGTTTGGGTGGGGAAAATGGGATTTCGTGCGTTTTTTCGGGAGAATGGGACAGAAATTCCGAAAAAAGAGTATACGAAATGGTTTGATTATGATAAAATAAAAGATACGCTATGTATTCGGCGCCGACTGGCAGGAGATTATCTTGTTTTGTCTGGAGGCGGCCGCAAACCGTTGCGAAGATTTCTGATTGATGAGAAAGTTCCAAGAGAGCAACGGGATCAAATTGTGGTGCTGGCAGAAGGAAATCGGATTCTTTGGGTAGTCGGATACCGAATCAGTGAATATTATAAGATCAGAGAAGATACACATACAATACTTCAGGTGGATTTTTACGGAGGAAACGCATATGGCGGAAAAGATTCGGGTATTATTGTCAGAAGAAGAAGTAGATCAGAGAATCTGTGAGGTTGCTGCTCAGATCAGCAAAGATTACGAAGGAAAAGAGGTTCATCTAATCTGCATTCTCAAAGGCGGTGTTTTCTTTACATGTGAGCTGGCAAAGCGGTTGACGGTGCCGGTCAGCCTGGACTTTATGTCTGTGTCCAGCTATGGGGCAGACACCAAATCCAGCGGTGTGGTCCGTATTGTGAAGGACTTGGATGAACCGCTCAAGGGCAGAGACGTACTTATTGTGGAGGATATTATAGATTCCGGCCGGACTCTTTCTTATCTTATCCAGGTACTTAATCAGCGGGAGCCGGCCAGCATCCGGCTGTGTACGCTTTTGGACAAACCGGAGCGGCGGGTGAAAAAGCAAGTGAAGGTGGACTATACCTGTTTTACCATTCCAGATGAGTTTGTGGTGGGCTATGGTTTGGATTATGCGCAGAAATATCGAAATCTGCCCTATATCGGAGTCGTGGAATTTTAAAGCACCTGTAGGCATTTGTGGGAGCGTGTATCAAATTACTGCCCTGAAAAGGGGCGGTTGGTGAGGAGGCAACTTTCAGTGAGACAACAGACTTTTAGAGGAACCGGGATTTTGCTTTTGGCGCTGGTTTTGGTGACTGTGCTTTGGTTTGCACAGGCCCTTCAGGACAGCAGCCAGCAGCGTTTGACCAATCAGGAGTTTTTGAGTATTCTGGATAGTGTAGAAGTTAGCGGAGTCACAATTCGCCAGAATGAACAGGCGCCCACAGGTGAGGTGGTGTTTCTGATTGATAACCAGGAATTTAGCGCCTATGTGTCCGATGTTAATGAGGCAGGAAGGCTTTTGGAGCAGCGGAACATAGACTATCTGGTAGACAATGTTCCTCAAAGTAATTACTGGCTCAGCGTGATTTTGCCCGTTGGAATCTCAGTGCTTTTGGCTATTGTTTTGATTTTTATGATGAATATGCGAGCAAGCGCCGGAGGCGGGGCTAATTCCCGAATGATGAATTTTGGAAAAAGCCGCGCTCGGATGACCCACAGCAGCCGGGTGAATTTTAAAAGTGTGGCAGGGCTGAAAGAGGAAAAGGAAGACCTGGAAGAAATGGTGGATTTCTTGAGAAATCCTCAAAAATACACCAGTGTAGGCGCCCGGATTCCCAAAGGGGTGATTCTGGTAGGACCGCCAGGAACTGGTAAAACCATGCTTGCTAAGGCAGTGGCAGGCGAGGCTGGAGTTCCTTTTTTCAGCATATCCGGTTCGGATTTTGTGGAAATGTTTGTAGGCGTAGGTGCATCCAGAGTGCGGGATTTGTTTGAGGATGCCAAGAAGAACGCTCCCTGCATTGTTTTTATTGACGAGATTGATGCAGTGGCCAGACGGCGTGGAACTGGAATGGGCGGCGGACACGATGAGCGGGAACAGACTTTAAATCAGCTTCTGGTAGAGATGGATGGATTTGGCGTCAATGAGGGGATTATTGTCATGGCAGCCACGAACCGGGTTGATATTTTAGATCCGGCCATTTTGCGGCCTGGTCGATTTGACCGAAAGGTGGCAGTGGGAAGGCCGGATGTGAAAGGGCGGGAAGAGATTTTAAAGGTTCATTCTCAGCAAAAGCCCTTGGCAGATGATGTGGATTTAGGGCGGGTGGCCAGGACTACTTCTGGTTTTACAGGGGCAGATTTGGAAAATCTGATGAATGAAGCAGCGATTAATGCGGCAAAAGACAACCGTTCCTATATTCTCCAGGCAGACATTGAGCGGTCTTTTGTAAAGGTTGGCATTGGAGCAGAGAAAAAAAGCCGGGTAATCTCAGAGAAGGAAAAAAGAATTACCGCTTATCATGAGGCTGGCCACGCAATCCTTTTTCATGTGCTTCCAGATGTAGGGCCGGTGCATACGGTTTCCATCATTCCAACTGGAATTGGGGCGGCTGGTTACACAATGCCTTTGCCAGCGGAAGATGAGATGTTCAATACAAAAGGAAAGATGCTGCAGGATATTATGGTTTCTTTGGGAGGCCGGATTGCGGAGGAGATTATTTTTGAAGATGTGACCACCGGCGCTTCCCAGGACATTAAACATGCCAGCAAAATTGCACGGGCCATGGTGACAAAGTATGGTATGTCCGAGACGGTTGGTATGATTGATTATGGCAGTGATGAAGATGAGGTTTTTATTGGACGGGATCTGGCCCATGCCCGAAGCTATGGAGAGGAAGTTGCCGGTGCCATTGACACAGAGGTAAAACGAATTATCGACGAATGTTATCAAAAAGCGAAAAATATTATTTTACAGCACCGGAGCGTGCTGGATCAGTGTTGTGAGCTTCTGGTGGAAAAAGAAAAGATCGGACAGCAGGAGTTTGAAGAGCTGTTTCAACCCCAGTTTCAGGGATAAAAGGGATTTGAAAAACACTTTCTGTCAGATGTGCATAAAAACAAGTTAAAAACTTATATATGTTTGTGCAGACTTATTTCCCGGAATGTGCTATTATAATAGCGTAACCCCCCAATACATTATATAGTTTTTGCTACACCCCATAAGAAACGAAATACCTTCTCCTGAAAGAGCCGACTACCCCGTCGGCTCTTTCACTTTGCAGAGAATTTATGTTATGTAATTTTTCCTTTCCTGGAACAGCTTCTTAAACAGACAATTATATCAAATGACCGATGATTTTTGCTTGATGTAAAGGATAAAAAGTCGTCTTAAAACACTGGCGTTGTCAGCATAATAGACAAGAAACGAATGGTTTTCTGCGAAAAACGAAGAAACTGGTTGTATCTTGGGAGAGAATCAGATAAAATAGAATATAGCATCAAGGAATAGTATAAACGAGAGGATATTGTTTGAATTATGGATGAATATTGTATAGGACTGAACCGGCAGGCATTGTTTTCGGATGAGACATCGAATTTTCGAATACCGGAGGAGCCAGATACAGGTGATCGGACCGTGCTTCGTTTTCGGACAGCTAAAAACGATGCAGATACGGTTTATTACGTTGAGGAAGAAAAGGGGCTGCAGGCCCGGATGATTAAAGTATCCTCAGATGGGGTGTTCGACTATTATGAATATGTGGTCGTGGTGGGGGAGAAACCAAGATTTTATTATTTTAAGATAAAAAAGGGGGAGGAAATCTGCTATTACAATCGGTTGGGGGTTGTGACGGAACAACCAGAGAATTATATGTTTCGTATTACTCCTGGCTTTCATACGCCGGAATGGGCAAAGGGGGCGGTCATGTACCAGATTTTTGTGGACCGTTTTTGCCAGGGAAATTTGGATAATGATGTCTGTTCCAGAGAGTATGTGTATATTGGGAGACCTGTGAGCCGGATTGAAGACTGGGGGCAAATACCGTCTGCCATGGATGTGGGCTGTTTTTATGGAGGGGACTTGCAGGGAGTATGGGACAAGCTGGATTATCTGCAGCATTTGGGAGTGGAAGTGATTTATTTTAATCCTTTGTTTGTATCTCCCTCTAATCATAAATACGATACCCAGGATTATGATCATATTGACCCTCATTATGGAGTGATTGTGAAAGATGGGGGAGATCTGGTAGCAGAGGATGCGTGTGACAATGAACATGCTACCCGTTATCAGATTCGGGTGGCTTCTCCAGAGAACCTGAATGCCAGTGATGCGTTTTTTGCCCAGTTTATGGAGGAAGTTCATCGCCGTGGGATGAAGGTGATTATTGACGGTGTGTTTAACCACTGCGGATCTTTTAACAAGTGGCTGGACCGGGAGCTGATCTATGCCCGTCAGGGAAAATATGAGCCGGGAGCATATGAGTCGGAGGAAAGTCCTTATCGGACCTTTTTCAAGTTTTATAAGGAAAATGAATGGCCCTACAACAGCAGCTATGACGGATGGTGGGGGCATGACACATTGCCAAAGCTGAATTATGATTCAGAGGCATTATATGAATATATTTTGGAGATTGCCCGCAAATGGGTGTCGCCACCGTATTGTGTGGACGGATGGCGTCTGGACGTGGCGGCAGATTTAGGTAATTCCAGCCAAATGAATCACAAATTTTGGCATGATTTTCGAAAACAGGTAAAGGAGGCCAATCCAGAGGCGATCATTCTGGCGGAGCATTATGGAGATCCGCGTAGCTGGCTGGAGGGAGACCAGTGGGATACGGTTATGAACTATGATGCTTTTATGGAGCCAGTTACTTGGTTTTTGACTGGAATGGAAAAGCACAGTGATGAATATAACGGAGGATTGTATGGTGATGGCAAGGCATTTTTTCAGATGATGCGCTACAACATGAGCCATATGCAGACGCCCTCCCTGTTGGTGGCGATGAATCAGCTTTCCAACCATGATCACAGTCGTTTTCTCACCAGGACGAATCAGATGGTAGGAAGAACCGGCACGGTGGGACCGGAGATGGCAAGTGTCAATGTAAAGCCGGCGGTAATGCGGGAGGCAGTGATGATTCAGATGACCTGGCCAGGAGCGCCTACCTTGTATTATGGAGACGAGGCAGGAGTTTGCGGGTGGACAGACCCGGACAGCCGGAGAACTTTTCCATGGGGACATGAAGATTTTGAGATGATGGATTTTCACCGTTATATGATTGCTATTCACAAGAATTTGCCGGCTTTGCGCCGAGGTTCGATAAAGCAACTGGCTGCGGATCATCAGCTGATTGCTTATGGCCGGATGTATGGCTCCAATAAATGTGCGGTGGCTGTAAACAATGGGGATTATGAGCGGCAATTGGAACTTCCAGTATGGGAAATTGGAGTTGTGGGTCATCCAATTATGAGGCGGCTTATGTTTACTTATACAGATGGATATAATGCGGGAATAAAAGAGTACGAAGTAAAGGACGGAAAGGTGGAAGTGAAACTGCCTCCTTATTCCGGGATTCTGCTTTCCGTAGGAGAGAAAAGGTAGGGAACGTTTTTGTGAATTGCACAAAGCAAAACATGGGGGATGGCTTGCATATGGAGTATCGCTTGCTATACTTGCATTTCTTGTTTTGTGCAATTTTTGTTTTGCGTCGTTTTTGATTCTACACAGTTTTTGTTCTGGGCAATCAAAGAATTATCCCTGTAAACCGGAATTTTATTTTAGATTGGATTCTTACGGAAGAAAATTTAAAATTGTGGTTGAAATTTTTTTGTGTTTATAGTATAATTAAATCGTTCGCAGATGTAGTTCATTGGTAGAATATCAGCTTCCCAAGCTGAGGAGGCGGGTTCGATTCCCGTCATCTGCTTCTTTATTTGGCCTTGGAAATGCTGGAGATTTTGCTGGAAGCCAGTGTTTGCAAGGGTTTTTTTATGTCACATAGGTTGATTGCAGATATACCCTCTAAATCCGTCCCCTCTAAACAATCTCCGCTCCAAAAGGCATCAGCGCCAGCTTTGCCAGCTTAAACTGCTGCAGGCCAAAGGGAATCCCGATCACGGTCACACAGAGCAAAAGTCCCAAAAACAGATGTTCCAAAGCCAAAGGCAATCCTGATACCAAAAGCCAGATCACATTCAAAATAAATGACCCAGCTCCGCCCCCATACACCACCTCTTTTCCAAAAGGAAAAAAACTTAAAGATGCCAGTTTAAAGCACTGCAGCCCTACCGGCATTCCGATAATTGTGATACACCAAAAACATCCGGCCAAACACCAGCTTAAGCCGCTGATCAATCCTCCGCACACAAACCAGATCACATTTCCCAGACAACCCATCATTCTGTCTCCTTTCTATTAAACGGAATGTGCATGTACAAAAAAATCCTTGAAACGCTGGCATTTGATAACAAATCCAGTATTCTCAAGGATAAAACAAAAGAGCGACAGACGGGACTCGAACCCGCGACCCCGACCTTGGCAAGGTCGTACTCCACCAACTGAGCCACTGTCGCATATGATTCTTTCAACAAAGGAAATTCTACCACATTCTCAGAAAAAAATCAACTATTTTTAAAAAATTATTCAATGCCTTGGACCGGAATCGAACCAGTGACACGAGGATTTTCAGTCCTCTGCTCTACCAACTGAGCTACCAAGGCGTCTGAATTACTTTTCTCATATTACCTTATATTCCTGATTTTGTCAATATCGAATCCATTATATCTCACGGCGAACGTATGGTTTGGGAAAATACATCGAGTTTTTCATAGTAGGTGGATTGGGATTTAGGGAAAAAACGAAAGATACATTCAAGATTTCCATTTGTAAATAGAAACTTTCATTCATAACCTTAACAAATTGAGAAAAATGGTTTAAAATGAATAAAAAACAGAAAGACAACACAGTTGTCATGTCAGGAGGATGTTATGGAAAGCCAGATTACAAGAAAAGAAGCGCTGGAACTTTTGAAAGAGCACAACCAGGAACCGTTTCATATTTTACATGGGCTTACAGTGGAGGGCGTAATGCGGTGGTATGCACGGGAGTTAGGATATGGTGCCGAGGAAGATTTTTGGGGAATAACCGGACTGCTGCATGATATTGATTTTGAAAAGTTTCCCCAACAGCATTGTGTTAAAGCGCCGGAACTTTTGCGGGCCGGGGGCGTGGGAGAGGATATGATTCATTCTATCTGTTCCCACGGCTATGGACTTTGCAGTGATGTGGAGCCGGTTCATGAGATGGAAAAGGTGCTGTTCGCGGCAGATGAGCTGACCGGACTGATTGGAGCGGCTGCAAAGATGCGCCCTTCTAAAAGCTGCAAAGATATGGAGGTATCCAGTTTAAAGAAGAAGTTTAAAGATAAGAAATTTGCTGCCGGATGTTCGCGGGATGTGATTCGTCAGGGGGCTGAACGGCTGGGGTGGGAGTTGGATGAACTGTTTGCTAAAACCATTGAGGCCATGCGGTCCTGCGAAGATGCAATCGCAGAAGAGATGGAATACTAGACCTTTTTTCAAACACACTTTGGAACGGCTTTAAAATATAAGAAATGAAGTTTCCTGCGTTGTATTTTCATTAAAATTGTGCTATACTGAGACACAAGGTCAGTAACGGGACGAAAGAAATGGAGCAGGAGGAAACAGAATGGAACTGATGTATTTTATGGCAGGTGTGTTGTTGATCATTATTTTTGCTGTTGTCGCCACGGTGACTACGGTAGCCAGTACAGCAGCCGTCATCGCAATGGAAGAGGAAGACGACGAAGATTGACATTCGAGTTTGGATAACCCTTGAACATTTTACGAGTTTATATAGAAAGGGTTTGAGAAAAAGAAGAAATCCGACAGAATCTTTTTAAAAGAGTCTGCCGGATTTTTACTCTGGGGAGATTTTTACAAAAATTTCGTTGGCATATTCCCGGCGCAGGGCTAAAACCACTCCCCGTACCCGATAGACGCCCATGCTTTTGCGGAAAGGTTTGCGAATACACTGCAGTTTTTCGCCAGGAGCAAATCCAAGATCAATGAGAAGTTGTCTGGTACATGATTCACTGGCAAGCCATACCACTTTTGCAGTTTCGTCTGGATTCATGTAATTTAAAGGAAGAACCATTTCTTCCTGCTCCTTTGGATATGGTTTGTTATTGATACTATATGGAGGAAGGTCTTTTTTGGTGATACCGAATGAAACGCTGTTTGGATAGAAAAGTAAAATAAAAAAGTGAAATAAAAGAGAAGAAGACAAAACAGACAGGAAAATGTCAAAAACAAGAAACCCACCGAGGGGTCGGTGGGTTTCTTGCGTTACTTTTGGGAATGGTAGGTATACAAATAAAAGAAAATGGTTTTAGGGGGGCCTGCCAGAATTACTCCTGGCAGGTATGAGTATGAAAAAGCTTTATTATTTCAAGTATAGGCTTGAAATAAAGGCTCATTACCCTTTCGGATAATGTACTTAAAGTATAAAGAACATTTGTGTCAAAAGTGTGACTCTACCATAAAAAAAATATAAACAAAATAAAAAATAAAAAAACCCTTTCAAAAACCCCCATATTTGTATATAATATAAAGAAAAGAAAAAAGAGTCAAGCTGTGTCATATATATGTTTGAATGAATCGGATTGACATTTAAAATAATGTAAATACTGTTAATGTTGGAAAACAATGGAATAGAAGGAACAAACAGGAGGACAAATAGGAATGTTGGTATCCAATGACATCGGAATCGATCTAGGTACAGCTAGTATTTTGGTATATATTAAAGGTAAAGGCGTGGTTTTAAAAGAGCCGTCTGTGGTGGCGACAGATCGGGATTCTGGACGTATTATGGCCATTGGCGAGGAGGCGCGTCTGATGATCGGAAGAACGCCGGGGAATATTATTGCCATACGTCCATTGCGTCAAGGCGTGATTTCCGATTATACTGTGACAGAAAAAATGTTAAAATATTTTATTACAAAGGCAGTTGGAAAAAGAACCCTCCGAAAGCCCAGGATTGCTGTATGTATTCCCAGCGGGGCTACGGAAGTGGAGCGGAAGGCAGTAGAAGACGCTACTTACAATGCAGGAGCAAGAGATGTGGCGATCATTGAGGAGCCGGTTGCGGCTGCTATCGGTGCAGGAATTGACATTTCCAAGGCATGTGGAAATATGATTGTGGATATTGGAGGCGGTACGGCAGATATTGCGGTGATTTCTCTGGGGGGTCCTGTGGTAAGTACCTCCATCAAGGTGGCAGGAGATGATTTTGACGAGGCATTGGTCCGTTATATGAGGAAAAAGCACAATCTTCTCATTGGTGAGCGAACTGCTGAGGAAATCAAGATCAACATCGGAGCTGCTTATCGCAGGCCGGAGGTGCTGACCATGGAGGTTCGGGGAAGAAACCTGGTGACTGGTCTTCCCAAAACCATTGTGGTAACTTCCGACGAGACCCTGGAAGCCTTGCGAGAGCCTGCTATGCAGATTGTAGATGCAGTCCATAATGTGCTGGAGCGGACTCCGCCAGAGCTGGCAGCAGACATTTTTGACCGGGGTATTGTGATGACGGGCGGCGGCGCACTGCTCAATGGCTTGGACCAGCTGATTGAGGAAAAGTCCGGAATTACAACCATGGTGGCGGAAGATCCGCTGACAGCAGTAGCCATTGGAACGGGCAAATATATTGAATTTCAGCACGGGGATTTTAGAGCACGTGACTATTAATGGGATATAAGGAGCACTCCTGGCGCAAATATGGCGACAATAACAGGATATGTAGAAAAAATAAAATTTCGGAATGAAGAAAACGGCTATTCCGTCCTGGCAGTAGAGTCTGGCGGACAGGAGTTTGTGCTGGTGGGAACCTTTCCTTATATTGGAGAAGGGGATCAGATTGAGGCACAAGGACGGATGACTGAGCACCCGGTTTATGGGGAGCAGCTTCAGGTGGAAAAATATGAATTAAAAACCCCGGAAGATACTGTGTCCATGGAGCGGTATTTGGGTTCCGGGGCAATCCGGGGAGTGAAGGCGGCTTTGGCGGCCCGCATTGTGCGGCGTTTTAAGGCAGATACGTTCCGGATTATTGAGGAAGAACCAGAGCGTCTGGCGGAAGTGAAGGGGATCAGTGAGAAGCTGGCCCGCTCCATTTCCCAGCAGATGGAAGAGAAGAAGGAGATGCGTCAGGCCATGATGTTTCTCCAGGGATATGGGATTTCCATGAATCTGGCATTGAAGATTTACCAGGAATATGGTCATCAGCTGTATGGAATCATTAAGGAAAATCCTTACAAACTGGCAGATGATATTTATGGAGTCGGTTTTAAGATGGCAGATGAGATTGCCGGACGGGTGGGGATTGTCATGGATTCGGATTACCGGATTCGGAGCGGAATCTTTTACTGTCTGGTTCAGTCAACGGGAAATGGCCATACCTATCTGCCCAAAGAGGAATTGTTGAAAAATGCCTCTGAGCTTCTTGGCGTTATGCCTGATGTCATGGAAAAGCATTTGATGGATTTGCAGATGGACAAGAAAATCGTGGTAAAGGCAGGAGAAGGGGAATTATCTCCGGAATCCCAAACCACCGGCACACATGTGTATGCGTCTCAATATTACTATATGGAGATGAACGCTGCCCGAATGCTTCATGACTTGAATATTCGAGGCAGCCAGCCAGAGGATGGGATTCGCCGGAAATTGGAACAAATCTGTGCAAAAGAGGGGATTGAACCAGATGAAATGCAGCTGCAGGCAGTGGTTCAGGCGGTCAACAGCGGACTTCTGATTCTCACAGGGGGTCCTGGCACAGGAAAAACCACCACGATCAATACAATTATCCGCTATTTTGAACAGGAGGAGATGACGATTCTCCTTGCAGCACCCACAGGCAGAGCGGCAAAGCGCATGACCGAGGCCACTGGCTATGAGGCAAAGACCATTCACCGGCTGTTGGAGCTAAACGGAGCGCCAGATGACGACCGAGGAATCATGGGGATGCGTTTTGAAAAAGGGGAGGAGAACCCTTTGGATGCAGATGCCATTATCATTGACGAAACTTCCATGGTGGACATTTATTTGATTCATGCTCTGTTAAAAGCAATCAGCCCAGGAACCCGTTTGATTCTGGTGGGAGACGTAAATCAGCTGCCCAGCGTTGGGGCAGGAAATGTGCTGCGGGATATGATCGAGTCGGAAATGTTTCCAGTGGTGCGTTTAAACCGGATTTTCCGGCAGGCGGCAGAGAGCGATATTATTGTCAATGCACACCGGATTCATGGAGGAGAACAGATTCCTTTGGGAAAGCCGAGTAAGGATTTTTTGTTTATCCGGGGGGACCAGCCAGACGGAATCATTGGTTCTATGATTGCGCTTATAAAGGACAAGCTCCCCAAATATGTTCAGGCGGATTCCTTTGACATTCAGATTATGACTCCCATGCGCAAAGGCGCCTTGGGGGTGGAGCGGCTGAACCGCATTCTTCAGGAGCACCTAAATCCGGCCTCACCTGCAAAGGCAGAAAAAGAAACTGGTCAGACGGTTTTCCGGGTGGGAGACAAGGTAATGCAGATCAAAAACAACTACCAGATGGAGTGGGAGATTCGCAGCCGTCATGGGATTGTGACAGACAGTGGTACTGGCGTTTTTAACGGAGATATTGGAATCATCCGGGAGATTAACGGCTTTTCAGAAGAGATGACAGTGGAGTTTGACGAAGGGCGAATGGTAAATTACGGATTTCGTCAGCTGGAAGAGCTGGAACTGGCGTATGCGATTACCATACATAAATCTCAGGGCAGCGAATATCCGGCAGTGGTAATTCCCGTTCATTCCGGTCCACGGATGCTTATGACCCGGAATCTGATCTACACAGCAGTAACCCGCGCACGCAAATGCGTCTGTCTGGTAGGGATTCCAGAGATGTTTCAGGTGATGGTGGACAATGAAATTGAGCAGAAGCGATATACTGGGTTAAAGGCGCGAATCCGAGAGATCGGAGCGTTTGCATAAATTCAAGTCGATGAAAAGACAGATACGTCAAAAAGACAGGAGGGGCATGAACCAGAGATTATCTCAATGGACCTTATGGTTGGGAAATGAATTTACAGATCTTTTGTTCCCCCGCAGATGTCCGGTCTGCGGCGGCATTGTGACGCCTAAGGAGGAGATGGTCTGCGTTCCTTGCCGGGAAAAGCTTTCTGTGGTAAGACAGCCTGTGTGCAAAAAGTGCGGCAAGGAAGTGGCGGATGAAAAGGTGGAATATTGTCTGGACTGTACACGCCACAAAAGAACATTTGAGTCTGGCAGAGCGCTTTTAAACTATAATGAAGCAGCCAGCCGTTCTATGGCGGCAATCAAATATAAAAACCGAAGAGAATACCTGGACTTTTACGGTGCGGCCATGGGGCGGCGCTTTGGCAGGGTGGTGAGGGAATGGAAAGCGGAAGCACTGGTTCCGGTTCCGGTCCATCCTTCCCGTCGGCGCATTCGGGGATTTAATCAGGCAGAAGAGCTGGCCAGACGTCTGAGCCGGGAATGGGGGATTTTGGTAGATGCGGACCTTTTGATACGGGACCGGAAAACCATGCCTCAGCGGGACTTAAATCCGGCAGAGCGTCTGAAGAACCTTCAAAAGGCGTTCCAGATAAATCCAGCTTGGACTGGCAAAGACATGTGGAACCGGGTGGCGCTGGTGGATGACATTTACACGACGGGAAGCACCATAGAGGCATGTTCCAGAGTGTTAAGGGAAGCAGGAGTGAAAGAGGTTTACTTCCTGGCGGTTTGCATTGGCAATGGGCTGTAACCGTTGGATTATGGCTTACAAAGGGGAGAAATCAAAGAATGTTTGGAAAAAAGATTGACGCGGTTCCTTTGTTATGTTATAGTAAGGTGGCGAATGGAAGAGCTTAGGTCTTTTTTTTGTGCTCAGAAAAAGACCGTGATTCAAGAAAATTTGAGTGGAGGTGGAAGTTGTGCGCACAAGAATTACACTGGCTTGTACAGAATGCAAGCAGCGGAATTACAACATGACGAAGGATAAGAAGACCCATCCGGACCGCATGGAGACAAAGAAATACTGCAGATTTTGTAAGACTCATACCCTGCATAAGGAAACCAAGTAAGGAGTGTGAAGAATGGCAGATACTACAAATACTGCAAAAGCTCCCAAGACAAGTTTTGTTAAGGGCCTGAAGGCTGAATTCAAAAAGATTATCTGGCCAAATCAGGAGACGGTTGCCAAGCAGAGCGCGACAGTAATGGTGGTTACTATTTTGCTCGGCGCAGTGATCGCGCTTTTGGACTATTTAATCAAGAGCGGTCTTAACGTCATTTTGTTTTTAGGACAAGGGTGATTTTATGGCAGAAGCAAGATGGTATGTGGTCCATACCTATTCAGGCTACGAGAACAAAGTAAAAGTAGACATTGAGAAGACCATTGAAAACCGTAATCTTCAGGAGCAGATTCTGGAGGTGTCCGTCCCTATGCTGGAAGTGGCAGAGATGAAGAACGGCGTGGAGAAGCTGGCGGACAAAAAGATGTTTCCAGGTTATGTGCTGATTCACATGGTTATGAACGACGACACCTGGTATGTAGTGCGGAACACCCGCGGCGTCACAGGATTTGTGGGTCCAGGGTCCAAGCCGGTTCCTTTAAGCGAGGAAGAGATGACAGGGCTTGGGTTTGCACGGAAGGATATAACGCCGGAATATCAGGAAGGCGACATGATTGTTGTGACGGCAGGGGCCTGGAAGGACACAATTGGGTCCATTCAGACCATCAACGAAGGCAAGAAAACCCTTACGATCAATGTCGAGATGTTTGGCCGTGAAACACCGGTTGAACTTAGCTTCACGGAAGTGAAGAAAATGTAACACAAAGTGGGAGGGAAATCCCCGACAATACCACAATATAGGAGGTCATTATCATGGCAAAGAAAGTAACTGGCTATATCAAATTACAGATTCCGGCAGGCAAGGCCACTCCGGCTCCGCCAGTAGGTCCCGCACTGGGTCAGCATGGCGTGAACATTGTGCAGTTTACCAAGGAGTTTAATGCAAGAACCGCAGATCAGGGCGACCTGATTATCCCGGTTGTAATTACCGTGTATGCGGACAGAAGCTTTAGCTTTGTAACCAAAACTCCGCCGGCAGCTGTGTTGCTGAAAAAGTATTGCAAGATTAAATCTGGTTCCGCAGTTCCCAACAAGACAAAAGTGGCGACGATTTCCAAGGCTGATCTGCAAAAGATTGCTGAGACAAAGATGCCGGACTTAAATGCAGCAAGTCTTGAGGCGGCGATGAGTATGATCGCAGGCACTGCAAGAAGTATGGGCATTACAGTTGGCGAATAAAAATTGAGGCAAAGGCCGAGGATGGGGGCTTTGGTCCCCTGGAAATGAAAGAAACTTTAGGCGCATATGCGTTTGAAGGGATGAAAAAGCGTGGGAGGGAAATCCCCGACAATACCACTAGGAGGTCATTGATATGAAACGTGGAAAAAGATATCTTGAGGCGGCTAAGAATGTGGACCGCTCTGTACTTTATGATGCAGCAGATGCAATCGCCATGGTAAAGAAGACGGCGGTTGCCAAATTTGATGAAACCGTTGAAGCTCATATTCGGACTGGATGTGACGGCCGTCATGCAGATCAGCAGATTCGTGGCGCGGTTGTGCTTCCTCATGGAACTGGTAAAGTGGTTCGCATTCTGGTGTTTGCCAAAGGCGCAAAGGCAGATGAGGCTCAGGCAGCAGGAGCAGATTATGTGGGAGCTGAGGAGTTGATTCCGAAGATTCAAAACGAAGGCTGGCTGGATTTTGATGTGGTTGTGGCGACTCCGGATATGATGGGCGTAGTAGGTCGGTTGGGCCGTGTACTTGGTCCGAAGGGACTGATGCCAAACCCCAAGGCAGGAACCGTAACCATGGATGTGACCAAGGCTATTAACGACATTAAAGCCGGTAAGATCGAATACAGACTTGATAAGACCAACATTATTCATGTGCCTATTGGCAAGGCTTCTTTTACAGAAGAGCAGTTAGCGGACAACTTCCAGACGCTTATGGATGCAATTATTAAAGCTAGACCAAGTGCATTAAAAGGAACATTTATTAAGAGCGCAACCCTGACTTCCACCATGGGACCAGGCGTGAAGCTGAATGTTTCCAAGTTGATGGCTTAAGTCCAAGTTACGTCTGCAGAACGGGAAAACAATACCTTTGCCTGTGTCTGATTTTGAGTATCAGATCAATAGGGATGTTCCTTGTCTGGCTGCGTCAGACAGGAAGATGCTTCCCGCAGAATGTAACGAATTTAGTAATTGACAAAAATAAAAGTCTATGGTATCATGGACAAGTATTGACTGCCGAAGACAGCAGGTGCCGTAAGGCATAAGGTGAAAACGCCTGCCGAGGGAATGTACAAAACCATGGATTTTGGTGACTTTGTAGAGTCTCTCTGTCGTTTGCCGGCAGAGAGACTTTTTCTCAGAAGGAAAGGACGCCGCCAAGGTGTCTTTGTAGAAAGCAGTCGAGAAATTCGCAACAGGGACCGAACGGATTGTTTAAACACATTCCAACAAAAACTGTTGCAAAAATCTGACAGGAGGTAGATATTCATGGCAAAAGTTGAGTTGAAACAGCCAATCGTAGCAGAGATTTCGGATTTGCTGAATGGCGCCGCATCTGCTGTGGCGGTAGATTACCGTGGACTGACCGTTGCCCAGGATACAGAGCTTCGAAAGCAGTTGAGAGAAGCCGGGGTCACTTATAAAGTATATAAGAATACCCTGATCCGGCGTGCAGCGGAAGGAACCGATTTTGCTGCGCTGGACCCTCATTTGGAGGGACCGACAGCGATTGCGGTGTCTAAAGAAGATGCTACAGCTCCTGCTCGTATTCTGGCTGAGTTTGCCAAGAAGGCTGACAAGCTGGAGATTAAGGCAGGTGTTGTGGAAGGAACGTATTATGATGCAAAGGGGATGCAGGCAATTTCCAGCATTCCGTCCAGAGAGGTTTTGCTGGGCAGATTGTTTGGCAGCATGAAGTCTCCCATTGCAAATTTTGCTCGTGTCCTTAACCAGATTGCTGAAAAGCAGGGAGAGAACGCATAATCATTTTACTGTGACTTATATGACAGAGTAAAAGAAAACCGGAAGTCACAATTTAGATTTTAAACGAATCCCGATTGTGGCAGCGAGAATAAGAAGAAAACTGAAATGGAGGAAATAAAAATGGCAAAATTGACGACTGCAGAATTTATTGAAGCGATCAAAGAATTATCTGTTCTGGAATTAAATGAGTTGGTAAAGGCATGCGAGGAGGAGTTTGGTGTATCTGCTTCTGTTGGCGTGATTATGGCTGGTCCTGCTGGTCCTGCTGATGCTCCAGAAGAGAAGACCGAGTTCGACGTTGAGCTGACCGATGTTGGTCCTAACAAGGTTAAAGTTATCAAGGTAGTTCGTGAAGCAACTGGTCTGGGCCTGAAAGAGGCAAAGGACGTAGTTGACAGCGCTCCAAAGGTAGTAAAAGAAGGCGCTTCCAAGGAAGAGGCTGACGATCTGAAGGCAAAACTGGAAGCAGAGGGAGCAAAAGTTACCTTAAAGTAATTTCAGTTTGTCTTGTGTGTCAGATGATGGACCAGTGGATTTCTCTTATGTTGAGAGAAACCGGCAATCATTTGGCAGATGAATATACTCTTGTTGAGTATAAAACCGTTATAGAAGTTTTCAGTACTGGATGGCGGAATCGAAAAGAACCTTCGAGACCTGCATTCTGCGGGTGTTGGGGGTTCTTTTGTTTCGAAAAATTTTTTGTGACACATGTATAATTAATTACATAAAAAATGTAATTTTTCGACAGGATTTTGCAGAAACATTCGGGTTCTATGGATGGGGGGTCATGTCAATACCGGAAAAACATCGGTTACATAGATATTAAAAATGGCTACAAATCGCGATTTTTCGTGATTTTTTTGATATGGATGTAACTTGAAACCAGAGGGTGGCGGAGCAGGCCCATAATTTATAAAAAATTCATAATAAATACTCGAAAATTGGCTTAAAACCCTTGACAGAGGGAAAAAAAGGTGTTAAGCTTAGCTAGTATTTTCACAAGGGCTTTTGATTCACATATTTGTGTAAGTCTCGAAGTTCGTTCGTGATTTACACAAATATGTGATTTTTTTGTTTCTGGGAAAATACGTAAAATAAATGGTAGGAGGTATCCATTATGAATAACGGTACAGTTAAGTGGTTCAACGCAACTAAAGGTTATGGCTTTATTACCAATGATGCTACCGGTGAGGAAGTGTTTGTGCATTTTTCGGGAATTGTAGCAGATGGTTACAAGACTTTGGAGGATGGTCAAAAGGTTACTTTTGATACCACCGAAGGAAACCGTGGCGTACAGGCGGTAAATGTGCATGTAGTTGCTGCTTGAGCAAACTTGCAGAAGGCGGCGGTGCGGTCGGAGAAGGAACTCCGGCTGCACCGCCGTTTTTTTTGTGGAAATTCTCTTGCATTATAATGGAAAATGGTGTATAGTAGATAAACAAACCAAGGTTCTATGTTGATTGCTTAAAATGTAAGCACTTACATAATGGCAAGATCAGGTGCATAGGCAGGGAAAAATAAAAACGGAGGTTACAGGCGATGAGCAAAGAGACAGTGATTCAGTTTGGAGAAGGCGGATTTTTGCGTGGTTTTGTGGATTATTTTTTCCAGAAGATGAAAGATCAGGGGTTGTTTGACGGTTCGGTTGTTGTGGTACAGCCGATTGAGAGAGGAATGTGTGAGATGCTGGAGAAACAGAACTGTGAGTACAATCTGTTTCTGCGGGGAATTGACGGCGGCCAGGTAGTGGATGAGCACACACATATTGAAGTGATTTCCCGATGCCTGAATCCGTACACAGACCATGAGGGGTACATGGCTTTGGCAGAGAATCCAGATTTTCGGTTTATCGTTTCCAATACCACGGAAGCCGGAATTGTATATGAAGCAGACAACCAGTTTTCAGACACTCCTGCCAAAAGCTTCCCAGGCAAGCTGACACAGCTTTTGTATAAGCGGTATCAGCTGGGGTTAAAGGGATTTATTATTCTTTCCTGCGAACTGATTGATCATAATGGGGAAGAGCTGGAGAAGTGCTGTATGCAGTATGCGGATTTGTGGAACCTGGGAGAGGAATTTAAAACCTGGATGAAGGAGGAAAATGATTTCTGTTCCACGCTGGTTGACCGGATTGTGACAGGATTCCCAAGAGATGAGCATGAAGCTTTGTGTAAGCGGATTGGGGAGCAGGATAACATGATGGATACAGCGGAGATTTTCCATCTGTGGGTGATTCAGGGAGACCATGAAGATGAACTTCCTCTCAAAAAGGCAGGTTTTCATGTGGTTTGGACAGACAATGTAGATCCGTATAAAAAGCGCAAGGTAAGAATTTTAAACGGCGCTCACACTTCCATGGTTTTGGGGGCGCATCTATACGGACTGGAGACCGTAGGTCAATGTTTGAAGGATGAGAAAGTTTCCGGCTTGCTGAAAAAGTGTATTTTTGATGAGATTATCCCCACGATTGGAGATACGGAGGATAACCGCCAGTTTGGTGAAGCTGTGTTGGAGCGTTTTTCCAATCCATTTATTCGCCATCTTCTTTTGTCCATTGCTTTAAATTCTGTTTCCAAGTTTAAGGCACGGGTGCTTCCGACAATTTTGGAGTATAATGAGAAATTTGGAAAATATCCTCAGGGACTGACGTTTTCACTGGCAGCATTGATCGCGTTTTATCGCACCGATGCAGCCAATGACGGGGAAGAAATTATGAAATATATGAAAGATGCGTCTGTGGCGGATATTTTAAAGAAGGAAGAATATTGGGGACAAGATATAAGCGGCCTGCTGCCAGATGTTCAAAAGTGGTATGATCAAATTGAGAAAGATGGAATGGAGAAGGCTTATGAGGAAGTATTGAGTCTTTAAGCCAAAGAGGAAAATGAATTTAGAAAGAATCGCTGTTCTGGGGGGAGGCAGCGGTTCTTTTTTTATGCTCAACAGATGTAGAAAGGAAGTATGCAGCGAAAACTGCCTGAGTTTGGCCCACGATTAGGAAGAAGATGAATCTTGGATTCTGAAAGCAGGGGGGTGGTTCATATATTGTAGGAAAATAGATGGTGGAGGGTAATCGGTTATGGCCATAGAAACGAATGCCGGGATAGAGAAATGTGAGATTGTGCGCAGAAGAAGGAGAAGATGGAGTTTTGGGCAGCAGGCTATGGTTTTGCTGTTGGTGGTGATGGTGGATGGGGCGCTGTTTGGAACAGCAGCTGGGGTGATGAAGAACGGGATGGATGGGAAGGCTAAGACTATGGTTGGTAAATCGTCCATGGAGGACGGACAGACAGACAGGGTTTTTGAGGCAGCTGGGGAGGCAGAAGGAAAGGTGGTTGCATTAACCTTTGATGATGGTCCTCATGAGACTTGTACAGCAGAGCTTTTGGACGGACTAAAGGAACGTGGGGTTAAGGTGACTTTCTTTCTCATGGGTCAGAGCATTGAAGGGAATGAAGAGCTGGTTAGACGGATGCAGCAGGAAGGACATTTGATTGGAAATCACAGTTATCGGCATATTCAGCTGACAAAGGCAGGGGAAGAGCGGGTTTGCGATGCAGTGGAACAGACAGGGACCATGATTGAGGAGATTACCGGAATACGGCCGCAATATCTGCGTCCGCCTTATGGAGATTGGAATGACAGGCTGGAATGCCGTCTGGATTTGACTACGGTATTTTGGTCAGTGGATTCCCTGGACTGGAAGTTAAAAGATACAGGGCGGATTGTGGACTATGTGGAAAAACGAGTCAGAAGCGGAGATATTGTTTTAATGCATGATATTTTTCCTACTTCTGTGGAGGCAGCTTTGGAATTGATTGATGATTTGAAAGAACAGGGCTATCAGTTTGTGACAGTGGAAGAGCTTTTGATTGATTAAAAGTTCCTTTTAAGAAAAGCAGGATGTTTCGTTAAGGTATGCAAAAACAGAAAATTGTGATATACTTCTTTTGTGAGAAAACAAAAATAAAAGGGAAAAGACCACAAAAGCTATTGGAGAACCACAGGAGAGGATGAGGTGATTTCATGGATTTGTTTGACTATATGAGAACGGCGACACAGGAGCGGGAGTCTCCTCTTGCCTCACGGATGCGGCCCAGGACCCTGGACGAAGTGGCTGGTCAGAAACATATTATTGGGAAGGACAAGCTTTTGTATCGGGCCATTCGTGCAGACCAGCTGGGATCGGTTATATTCTATGGTCCTCCGGGAACCGGGAAAACGACGCTGGCACGGGTGATTGCCAATACAACCAAAGCAGATTTTCGCCAGATCAATGCCACCGTAGCAGGGAAAAAAGACATGGAAGAGGTGGTGGCTTCCGCAAAAGACGCCTTAGGTATGTACGGGAAAAAGACCATTTTGTTTGTGGATGAGATTCACCGGTTTAATAAAAGCCAGCAGGATTACCTGCTTCCCTACGTGGAGGATGGAACGCTTACCTTGATTGGAGCAACTACGGAGAATCCGTATTTTGAAGTAAATGGAGCGCTTTTGTCCCGCTCCCGGCTGTTTGAATTAAAAGCGCTGAATCAGGAAGAGATAAAAGAACTGATTTACCGGGCTGTGTCAGACAAAGAACGGGGAATGGGAAATTATGAGGCGGTGATGGAAGAGGAGGCAGCCGATTTCTTGGCGGACATAGCAGGGGGAGACGCAAGGGCAGCATTAAATGCAGTAGAGCTGGGGATTTTGACAACCGAACGGAATTTGGAAGACGGCAAGATTCACATTACTTTGGGTGTAGCGCAGGAATGTATTCAAAAGCGGGCAGTCCGGTATGACAAGGATGGGGACAATCATTATGACACCATCTCTGCTTTTATAAAAAGTATGCGCGGGTCAGACCCAGATGCGGCCGTGTATTATCTGGCCCGGATGTTGTATGCAGGGGAAGACATTAAGTTTGTTGCCAGACGGATTATGATTTGTGCTTCTGAAGATGTGGGAAATGCCGATCCCATGGCACTGGTTGTAGCGGTGAGCGCAGCCCAGGCAGTGGAGCGGGTGGGGATGCCGGAGGCCCAGATAATTTTGTCCCAGGCAGTGACCTATGTGGCCACAGCGCCCAAAAGCAATGCAGCTGTGTGTGCCATCAGCGATGCTATGGACGCAGTGAAAAACCGGCAGTCCATGCCAGTGCCAGCCCATTTGCAGGATTCTCATTACAGAGGAGCAGCAAGGCTGGGACATGGTCTGGGGTATCAGTATGCCCATGATTTTCCGAATCATTATGTAAAGCAGCAGTACCTGCCAGATGGAATGGAAGAAGAAGTTTTTTACCATCCTGGAGATCTGGGATATGAAAAAAAGATTCAGGAACATATGGAGAAGATTCGAAGAGAAACGACGTAAAAGAAATATTGGATAAACAAAAAAAACTCTTTCCTTTTTTGGAAAACCGTTATATAATACCCGTATATGGGACAGGGGAGTAGCTGTGCTCGTCAGCGCTCTCCTCGTATCTGTTATCAAGATTTTCTGGAATCATTTATTACCCCTAAGCAGCGATTAATCAGGCGAACAGATTGGAGTCTGTCCGCATAAGGGACCAATGGACGGAAAAAGATCATTATTTCATAATTTAGAAATGGAGAACATTATATGAGAGAAAAATTACAGACATTGCCGTTGGCAGAGCTAAAGGAGTTAGCAAAATCCCAAAAAATTAAAGGAGGCAGCACAATGCGGAAGGCAGAACTGATTGATGCGCTGTGTGAAGCAGCAGAGCAGGAGGAGATTATCAAAACTGCTGTGGCGCCGCCGACACCCAAACCCCAGACAGAAGCAAAAGGTGAGGACCGAAGTCAGGTTCGCCAGCCCCGTCCTGTACAGAATGGACGTCAGGTCGAGACATTAACTCCACAGGAAATTGCCGAGTTAGACAGCGGAATCAGCGCTAATGGCATTTTGGAGGTTATGCCGGATGGGTTTGGATTTATCCGGTGTGAGAATTTTCTTCCGGGGGAGAATGACGTATATGTGGCGCCGTCTCAGATTCGGCGTTTTAACTTAAAAACCGGCGATATTATTGCCGGAAACCGGAGGGTAAAGACCGCGGCAGAAAAGTTTGCTGCTCTGTTATACATCAAAAATGTCAACGGGTATCCCATCAGTGTGATTGAGAAGCGTCCAAGCTTTGAGAACCTTACACCAATTTTTCCCAATGAGCGTCTTCATATGGAAACCGTGGGAAGAACCACTACCGCTATGCGGGTATTGGATCTTTTATCTCCTATTGGAAAAGGGCAGCGTGGCATGATTGTGTCACCGCCAAAGGCAGGAAAAACCACACTGTTAAAGCAGATTGCCCAGGCCATAACCACCAACCATCCGGACATGCATCTGATTATTCTGCTCATTGATGAGCGGCCTGAGGAGGTTACAGATATTAAGGAATCTGTAATCGGAGACAATGTGGAGGTGATTTACTCTACCTTTGATGAATTGCCGGAGCGCCACAAAAGAGTGTCTGAGATGGTGATTGAGCGGGCCAAGCGTTTGGTGGAACACAGGAGAGATGTAATTATCCTTTTAGACAGCATTACAAGACTGGCTCGTGCTTACAATCTGGTTGTGCCTCCCAGCGGACGTACTTTGTCCGGAGGTTTGGACCCAGCGGCTCTTCATATGCCAAAACGCTTTTTCGGAGCTGCCAGAAATATGCGGGAAGGGGGCAGTCTGACAATCCTGGCCTCTGCCCTGGTGGAAACAGGAAGCCGTATGGATGATGTGATTTATGAGGAATTTAAGGGAACTGGCAATATGGAGCTGGTTCTGGACCGAAAGCTGTCTGAAAAGAGAATATTCCCTGCCATTGATATTTTAAAGACCAGTACCCGACGGGATGATCTGCTTTTAAATCAGGAGGAGGCAGAGGCAGTGGATATTATCCGGAAGGCAACCAATACCTTAAAACCGGAAGATGCGGTGGAGAGAATCCTGGATTTGTTTGCCAAGACCAAAACCAATCGGGAATTTGTAGAAAACGCCAAGAGAATCCGCTTTTATTGATGATTTTTATCTTGCAAAAGGGATATCTTTATGGTATACTTAGAAAGCTGTTTATAGATGTGAGGTGATTTTAACAACGTATGACGGCAATGAGAGTTGTTAGAGGATCACAAGACTATAGAATAAGATAAAGACAAAGAGGTGAAAATCATGAAAGAAGGTATCCATCCAGCCTATTATCAGGCAAAAGTGACCTGCAACTGTGGGAATGAGTTTGTAACCGGTTCTACCAAGAAGGAGATTCACGTGGAAATTTGTTCCAAGTGTCACGCTTTCTATACCGGACAGCAGAAGACAGCAGCAGCCCGCGGTCGTATCGATAAGTTTAATAGAAAGTATGGTATGAACGCGAACGCATAACTGTTTTGAATGGGCGCAGAGTAAGGTTGAGACTTAAGTGGAGACACTTTGGCTCAACCTTATTTTTGCTGGAAAGGAGTTTTTAATGAAATATTCCGGGATCGGCGGTCAGGCGGTCATTGAAGGAATCATGATGAAGAATCAGTCCGACTATGCCACTGCAGTACGCAAACCAGACGGAGAGATTGAAATTCAAAAGGAACAGTATGTCAGCATGACCGATAAGGTAAAATTCTGCTCTCTGCCTTTTATCCGTGGAGTGTTCAATTTTGTGGATTCCATGATTTTAGGTATGCGTACCTTGAGTTTTTCCGCAGGCTTTTATGAGGATGATGAGGATTCAGAGCCAGGGCCTTTTGAAATGTGGTTGGACAAAGTGTTTGGGGAGAAAGTGGAGAAGGCGCTGATGGCGGCTGTAATGGTATTTTCCGTGGTGATGGCCATTGGAATTTTTATGGTGCTGCCTCTTTTGATTGCCGGAGGGTTCCGGCGGTTTGTTGCGTCGCCTACGGTGATGGCAATTTTGGAGGGATGTATCCGGATTGGAATTTTTGTGGCATATATTTTGTTGATTTCCCGTATGGAGGATATTCGCCGCACTTTCATGTATCATGGGGCAGAGCACAAATGTATTAACTGTATTGAACATGGAATGACTCTGACCGTGGATCATGTGCGCCAAAGCTCCAAGCAGCATAAACGGTGCGGAACCAGTTTTTTGATTATTGTAATGGTGATTAGTATTTTGTTCTTTATGGTAATCCGCGTGGAGACGGTGTGGCTTCGAATTGTAAGCCGAATCCTGCTGATTCCGGTGATTGCCGGTGTGTCCTATGAGTTTTTGCGGCTTGCAGGACGAAGCGACTCGGCACTGGTGAATTTTTTAAGTAAGCCAGGTATGTGGATGCAGAATCTTACGACCAAAGAGCCGGATGACAGTATGATTGAAGTGGCTATTGCAGCAGTCAATGCTGTGTTTGACTGGAAAGCTTATCTGAGGGAAAATTTTCCGGAAACCAAAATCCGGGAGGACCAAGACCTATGACGTTGTTTCGGCTTTTGACAGAAGGAACCCGTATATTGGAGCAGGCAGGCAGTCCGGATGCAAAGGAAGATGGGAAACAGCTGTTGCTGGCTGCGTTTCATCTGGATATGGTTCATTTTTTGATGAATCGAATGGAGGAGTTAGAGGACAACAGCAGAAACCGGGATCAGATACAACTATACCGGGAGATGATCGGGCGGCGGAAAAAAAGATGCCCTTTGCAGCAGATATTAAACCGACAGGAATTTATGGGGCTTGAATTTTATGTAAATCGCCATGTGTTGATTCCCAGGCAGGATACAGAGACTTTGGTGGAGCTGGTCCTAAGGGAGGAAGAGATGGCAGCCCAAAAGGGGAAGAGAAATTTAAGCTTGCTGGATTTGTGTACTGGATCAGGATGTATCGCAATCAGTCTTGGGGTAAAGGGGAACTTTCACAAGATCACGGGAACTGACATTTCCGGGGAAGCCCTTTTGGTAGCCAGACGAAATGCTGACACCTTGCTGCCTTTTAAAGAAACCAAAAAGGTGGAGATGGAATTTTTCCAGGGCGATTTGTTTGAGGCTTTGCCAAAGGATGGCAGAAAATATCACATTATAACGTCCAATCCGCCCTACATTCCAACGAAGGTAATTAAAACGCTGGAGCCAGAAGTGCGGGATTTCGAGCCAATGACGGCTCTGGACGGGGCGGAAGACGGGCTTTTCTACTACCGAAGGATTGCCAGTGAGGCAGGGAATTATCTACAGCCGGACGGCAGGCTGTACCTGGAGATTGGCCATGACCAGAAAAAGCCGGTGGAGGAGATTTTGGCAAAGGCTGGATATGAGAATATTTGTACTTATAAAGATTTACCTGGAAAGGACCGGGTAGTGTCTGCACAATGGCCCAAGAACCTGTGACTGGGAAAGAGAGGAAAAAATGTTTGATCGATTAGATGATATGCTGATCCACTATGAAGAGATCATGCAGGAATTAAATGAGCCGGGAGTTGCAGAGGACCAGAACCGTTTCCGGCGCATTATGAAGGAACAGTCGGATTTAGCTCCTGTGGTGGAGGCTTATCGGGCTTATAAAAAGGCAAAACAGGACATATCGGACAGTCTGGCTCTTTTGGAGGAAGAAAGTGACGAGGAGCTGAAGGAGCTGGCAAAGGAAGAGCTTTCTGACGCAAAAAAGCGGGTGGAGCAGTTGGAACAGGAGCTTAAGATTCTTCTTTTGCCCAAAGACCCTAATGATGACAAGAATATTATTCTGGAGATTCGTGCAGGAGCCGGAGGGGATGAAGCGGCTTTGTTTGCCTCAGAGCTGTACCGGATGTATGTAAGTTATGCTGAGAGTCAGAGATGGAAGGTGGAGCTGGTCAGCTTAAATGAAAATGGAATCGGCGGATTTAAGGAAGTAGTTGCCATGATTACCGGCAAGGGGGCTTATTCCAGGATGAAATATGAAAGCGGCGTGCATCGGGTGCAGCGGGTGCCGGAGACAGAGTCGGGAGGAAGGATTCATACTTCCACGGCAACTGTAGCTGTCATGCCGGAGGCGGAAGATGTGGATGTGCAGATTGATTTGAATGAATGCCGTATTGATGTGATGCGGGCTTCCGGCAATGGAGGACAGTGTGTTAATACCACAGATTCCGCAGTTCGTCTAACCCACATTCCCACAGGAATTGTGATTTACAGCCAGACAGAAAAATCACAGCTTCAAAATAAGGAAAAGGCATTTCGCCTGCTTCGCTCCAAGCTGTATGATATAGAGATGGAGAAGAAGGCCAGCGCAGAGGCAGCAGAACGGCGGAGTCAGATCGGAACCGGCGACCGGTCCGAGAAGATTCGCACTTATAATTTTCCTCAAGGCCGGGTGACAGAGCACCGGATAAAGCTGACTTTGTATAAGATTGATTCCATTATGAACGGAGATATTCAGGAGTTGCTTGACAGCCTGATTGCAGCAGATCAGGCCAAACGTCTGAGCACACTGGAAGAGCAGGGATAGTTTTAGGCTTTACAGGGGGAGTTGTATGTCAATTTCTTATGGAAGTATGCTGCCAGATGGAGAGAGACTAATTACGGTTGTAGTTGACCAGCATGGAAAAGCAGTGATGGAAGGGGTTTTGTATTTGGGATGTCAGCCTACAGGAAGGAATTTTTCCGGTTATGTGGCGCTGACCCGAATGATGGAGGAATATTTTGAACATATCCAATATCCCCGACCTGTTATGAACCTAAGAGGATTGCAGCTGGGCAAAAACAATGAGGCAGTCCGGAAGGAAGAAGGGGTTTTGCGGCGCTGCGGCAGCATCAGCAGTTATGTGATTCGGGTCACGCAGCGCCAGAATGCCAGCTGGCAGGGGATTGTGGGAAGGGAAGACGGGGCAGCCTGCCGTTTTTCCAGTTTTCTGGATTTGGTCGTTTGTCTGGAGAAAGATTTAGACAGACTGACAGCCGGAAAAAGTAATAAAGATGAAATAAAGGTGAATCAAAGATTTGAGACAAGGCCAGAACAGGGGATCGGGCAGAAGCCAGAAAAAGAATATAAAGGGGAAGCTGGCCGGTTAGAGGGAGGATGGGAAGGAAAAGCCGACCTGGATTTGGTGCAAAAAGGGAAACAGGAACAGGTGGAACGGTATCTGGAGATTGTGATGGGGTTTCCAAAGACAGAGAAGATTATGCCAGATACCATCCAGTACCATTTCCAGATGGAGGACAGAAGCCGGACATTTGTGGTCCGTTTTCTTTTTTATGAAAACTGCACCTGCCAGGGAACCCTTTACTGGCAGGAGGGACACAGAGAGGAAAGCTTCCGAAGCTTTCTGGAACTGGTACTGATGATGAGCGGAGCCATTGGAGATGAAACTTATTTCCCTTGTGACTAAGAAAGCAGCGGGGATTTGACTTTCAGACACATGGTAAGAGAAATAAGTTTCGGTTTCTTTATGACAAATGTTCAAGAGGACTTACGGCCTGGAGGGTGTAGTGTACCGTCAGTTCTTTCCGGATATAGGCTTTTTTGTAGTTCCGGATGATTCTCTGCATTACCATCTTGCCGTTCTCATAGGATGCAGAGGGCAGCAAAATCAGATACTGGCTGACGCTGTATCGGGTGTATACGTCCCCGTGGCGGAGAGAATTGGTGGTGGCATCGCCCAAATGTCCCATGGCTCGTGACAGCACAGCAGACTTGGGAAGTTTTCCGTCCTCTTCTGAAAGGGTTAAAAGTCCCAGAAAGATGGAATTGCCGGTTCGGGAAATCGCCCGTCTCTCCAGCTGATAGATGTCGCGGAAGACGGTAAATTCGCAGAAGTAGGCTCCGGAAAGCTTTTTCTCTTCCTGCATGGATAGCTGAATCAGGTGTAAATCAATATTGATTCCATGTTCCTGCTGCTGAATCAGTTTGTATAAGTCCGTCATGCGCTCTGAGGGAGTGATGGCAAATTCATTGTAAAAAGAATCTGCCATCTTCCGATACTGGGCCAATGCCTGATGCTGATGGCCGCCCTGGTATAATGCATGGATTAAGTGGTACTGAAAATCTTCATTATGTGGTTCTATGGCAACTGCCTGATGGCATACTTTTGCAATAGAGTCCCATTGTCCTTCTTCCAAAAACAGGTCAGCCGCCTGAGTGGCGGCACATACAAATAACTCATGGTAATGGCGGCTGACCGGAATGACCCATGGCTCCCAGGCAGATTTGGGAAGAAAGTCTCCCTGATAAAGAGCAAGGGCCTGAGTCAGAAGAGCAAGCTTTTCGGGTCCTGTGATACCAGGCTGTCGGCTGCGAATACATAAATCTTCAAATTCGGAAGTGTCCAACAAAAGATCTATGCTCGGATTCCAGCAGTAAGAGCCATGCTTTTGAGATATAAGTTGCTGTGTGGGAAGATTAAAGGGTTCCAGTAGCTTACGGGTGCGGAAGATTAACGTCTTTAATGCGTTGGTTGAATTTACATTGCTGTTATTGGACCAGATGATGCTGACCAGCTCGTCGGATGAGATCTCGCGGTTGGAATTGTAAACCAGATATTCCAGTATGTTCCAGGGCTTTTTCGCCTGCTGGACCTGGTTGCTGACCGAGACTTTGCCGATGGTCAGGCAGAAGCCGCCAAGCATCTGGACCTGTGCGGATATTTTTTTCATAGCTAATCACCATTTCTTAATGCGGCGCCTGTGTCTGTACAATGAAACAGACAGGAAACACAGACTTTTATTTATAATAAACTGCGCAGACTTGCATTCCTACCATTCCTTTGATTCTGCTGCGCCTGTAACACTACTTTCATTATAGTAAAAAATATCCCGGAAGTCCAGTAGAATTTATACCCATTCGGAAATTTTTTCAATCTTTTTCTATGAATAATAGACAAATCGGGAAAGATTGGGTATAATAATGGTTACATGCAAAATGCGGAAAGGGGTGGGCGCATTGAAATACAAAAAAAGTGTATTCCGGAGCCTTGCCATGGTTACACAGCTTGGGTTATGTGTTCTGGCGCCGATCTTTTTGTGCATATTCATAGGGTACTGGCTGGATTCCCGATACGGGATGAAGACGATGGTGCCGCTGCTGATTCTGGGAGTGCTTGCGGGTGGCAAGAGCGCTTGGCATCTGGCGGTGAAAACTCTTGAACAGGAACGCAGGGAAGACGAGGCGGTTTTGAACGAGCAGCAGAGCCAGAGGGAAAGAACCGGAATCAGCAGGCCAAAGCAGCCCAGCCGGGTTCGGAAGGAACCGGAAGAGGATGCGCTGGCGCAAAAGAAACAGGCAGCAGGCAGGGAGGCAGATGAGAAATGGAATTGCTGAGCAGATCTACAAAAAGGCTTCTAGTCGAAATGTCCATTGGCATTATCTTATATAACCTGCTGCTGGGTGTGCTTGCATGGGTATTTCTGCCTAGGACCTCTTACCCGGTATGGCCGGTGTTATGGGGGCTTTTGGCAGGTGCAGTCGGAGCCGTGTTAATGTTAATTCACATGGCGGTGACGACAGAACGGGCGCTGGAAAGCCAGAATGAAAGCTATGCCAGCAAGACTACCATTGTTCAGAGTCTGATTCGGAAGGTGGTGCTTGTGGCGGCGCTGATGTTCTGCTGGAGAGTGTTCCGGGTGGATCTTCTAGCAGTGGTGATTGGCATCATGGGCATGAAGGCGGGAGCATACCTGCAGCCGCTGATTCACAAAATGTTTACAAAAGAGGAAGAGATGCAGGCAGGAGCCGGCAAGGAGGAAGATGGGACGGAATTACCATAGGGGAAGCCCCTTCGGTTTTGCGGGTTTTGCCGGAAAACCGTGATTTTGAAAGAAAGGAGGATATAATTCATATGGGAATGCTTATTTCCAATGAGCCTGACTTTATGATTCACGGTGTGTTGCAATATCGGATGTTTGGTCAGGATTTTTGGATTACAACCACAACCATTAGTATGTGGATTGTCACCATCATTATTTTGCTGGTGGGAGTGCTGGCAAACACGGCATTAAGGAATGCAAAGGATGTGCCGGGAACCTTTCAGAATGCATTAGAATATGCTTATGAGATGCTTCAGAAGATGGCAGACAGCATTCTGGCAGGCAATGCAAAACGTTTTGTAAATTATATCGGAACCATATTCCTGTTCATCTTATTTTGTAACTTGAGCGGGCTTTTGGGACTCCGGGCGCCGACAGCGGATTATGGCGTGACGTTTTTGCTGGGGATGGTGACATTTTTTATTGTCAACTATCAGGGGATCAAAAACCGGAAGATGCGGCATTTTACCAGTTTGTTTGAGCCGACGCCGATTTTGTTTCCGATTAACCTGATTGGTGAGCTGGCCAATCCGCTGTCCATTTCCCTGCGTCTGTTTGCAAACTTGCTCTCAGGCGTTATCATTATGGGTCTGTGGTATGGAATGATGCCGCTGCTAGTCAATATTGGCATTCCGGCGGCGCTTCACATTTATTGTGATTTGTTTTCCGGCTGCATTCAGACCTATGTGTTCTGTATGCTGACCATGGTTTACATCAATGATAAGATGGAGTAGCCCATGGGATGTGCAAAGGGCCGGAATCCAAACCGGCAGCTGAAAGAGTTGTTTCATTTATCACAATTTATTTTTTAGGAGGATTTTTACTATGAACGGTATCTCAGGACAGGACTTTATCTTTGGTTGTTCCGCAATCGGCGCAGGTCTGGCGATGATCGCTGGTATCGGACCTGGTGTTGGACAGGGTATTGCTGCCGGACATGGCGCGTCTGCTGTTGGCCGTAACCCGGGTGCAAAGTCTGACATTACCTCTACTATGCTTCTTGGACAGGCGGTTGCAGAGACCACTGGTCTTTACGGCCTGGTTGTTGCTATTATCCTGATGTTTGTTAAGCCTTTCGGCGCTTAAAGACCAGGAGGGAATAGTGACGAAAGGAGGCTTGGGATTTGTACACATTGACAGGTTTGGACAGACTGATTGGATTTGATCCGCAGCTGCTGCATGATTCGGTGCTGACCGGCATCAATATCTTCATATTGTTCTTTTTCTTATCCTACCTGCTCTTCAATCCGGTGCGCGATGTGCTGGAGCGGCGGAAACAAAAGATTGCCGAGGAGCTGGCAACAGCGGCCGACGACATGAAAAGCGCGAATGCTTTAAAGGAAGAGTATGAGGCAAAGCTAAAGAATGTGAACAAAGAGGCAGAGGACATTCTGGAAGCTGCAAGGAAAAAGGCCATGAACCGGGAGACGGAGATTCTGGATGAAGCCAGAGCAGAGGCGTCCCGGATTGTGGAACGTGCTAACCGGGAGATTGAGCTGGAAAGAAAGAAAGCCATTGACAGCTTAAAGCAGGATGTGGTGAATATTGCCGCTCTCATGGCACAGAAAGCGGTGGGCAGCTCCATCGATATTAAGATTCAGAATGCCCTCATTGACGAGACTTTGAAGGAAATGGGTGAGAGTACATGGCAAAGCTAGTATCCAAGGTATACGGCGATGCATTGTTTGAGACCGCCATGGAAAAGGACCAGGTGGATGTGCTTTATGAAGAGGTATGTTCCCTGATTCCCATTTTGGAGGGCAATCCGGAGCTGACGGCGCTTTTAAATAATCCGCGGGTGGTGAAGGAAGAGAAAGTTTCCATGATGAACCAGATCTTTTCAGGCAGAGTGGAAGAGGCGCTTTTGGGATTTCTGACCGTGGTAGTGGAAAAGGACCGGCAGAATGAACTGATTCCGGTTTTTGAGTATTTCATCCAGAGGGTGAAGGAGTTTAAGCGAATCGGAACAGCCTCCGTTACCAGCGCAGTGGAGCTAAGTGAAGATCAGAAGGCGCTTTTGAAGGAAAAGCTGCTTGCATCTACAGACTATGTGATGTTTGAGATGAATTATCAGGTAGACCCATCGATTATGGGAGGAATGGTGATTCGGATTGGAGATCGGGTGGTAGACAGCAGTATTCGGACCCGGCTTTATGAGCTGAAACGGGAGCTGTCGCAGCTTCAGCTGGCTTGACGGAAGAATTATCCAAAACGCGATGGGTTTTTCAGGCGGCGCAGGCAGATTTGCATTGCGCATATATGGAATTAACATTTCAGAAAGGGAAACAGCAATATGAATTTGAGACCAGAGGAAATCAGTTCTGTCATTAAAGAACAGATTCAGAAATATTCTACTAAGCTGGAAGTCTCGGATGTTGGCACTGTAATTACAGTGGCTGACGGTATCGCTCGAATCCATGGGCTGGAAAAGGCTATGCAGGGTGAACTTCTGGAGTTTCCGGGAGAGATCTACGGCATGGTGCTGAACTTAGAGGAAGACAACGTAGGCGTGGTTCTTTTAGGTGATACCAGCAACATCAGTGAAGGCGATATTGTAAAGACAACCGGCCGGGTGGTAGAGGTTCCGGTAGGCGATGCTCTGACCGGACGTGTGGTCAATGCACTGGGGCAGCCCATTGACGGCAAAGGCCCGGTGGAGACCGATAAATTCCGCCGTATTGAGCGTGTGGCTCACGGTGTTATTGAGAGAAAATCAGTAGACACTCCTTTGCAGACTGGTATTAAGGCGATTGATGCCATGATCCCCATTGGAAGAGGCCAGCGTGAGCTGATCATCGGAGACCGTCAGACTGGTAAGACAGCCATTGCGATTGATACCATTATCAATCAGAAGGGTCAGGGAGTTCATTGTATTTATGTGGCCATTGGCCAGAAGGCTTCTACTGTGGCAAACATTGTGCGGACGTTAGAAGAGTTTGGAGCTATGGATTATACTACGATTGTGGTATCCACTGCATCGGATCTGGCACCGCTGCAGTACATTGCTCCTTATTCCGGCTGTGCTATCGGTGAGGAATGGATGGAGAACGGCGAGGACGTGCTGGTAATCTATGATGATTTGACCAAGCATGCGGCAGCTTATCGTACCCTGTCTCTGCTGCTGAAGAGACCGCCGGGGCGTGAAGCTTATCCTGGAGATGTTTTCTATCTGCATTCCAGACTGTTAGAGCGTGCTTCCCGGCTGTCCGATGATTTGGGCGGCGGTTCCCTGACTGCTTTGCCGATTATTGAGACTCAGGCCGGAGACGTGTCTGCTTATATTCCTACCAACGTGATTTCCATTACAGACGGTCAGATTTATCTGGAGACCGAGATGTTTAACTCAGGTTTCCGTCCGGCTATTAATGCTGGTCTGTCTGTATCCCGTGTAGGCGGCGCAGCGCAAATCAAGGCAATCAAAAAGATTTCCGCGCCCATTCGTACCGAGTTGGCCCAGTACCGTGAGCTGGCTTCCTTTGCCCAGTTTGGTTCCGAGCTGGATGCAGCTACCACTGAGCAGCTGGCACAGGGCGAGAGAATCAAAGAAGTGTTAAAACAGCCTCAGTATCAGCCCATGCCGGTAGAGTACCAGGTAATTATCATTTATGCGGCTACCAGAAAGCATTTGCTGGATATTCGGGTTGCTGACATTCTGTCCTTTGAGAAGGAGCTGTTTAAGTTTATTGACACCAAATATCCGGAGATTTTGACCTCTATTCGTGAGACAAAGCAGCTGACAGAGGAGACGGAGGCTGCTTTGGTACAGGCGATTCGGGAGTGTAAAGCGCAGATGTAGGACGGGAGGAACGTAAGTCATGGCATCCATGAGAGATATTAAACGCAGAAGGGCGAGTATCCAGAGCACTGGCCAGATTACCAAGGCCATGAAACTGGTATCCACGGTCAAGCTGCAGAAATCCAGAACAAAAGCCGAAAGTTCCAAACCCTATTTCAGTGAGATGTATGAGACCATTGCTTCCATGTTGGAGAAGACCGGTAACATGCATCACAAGTATCTTCGCAGCGGAGCGGCAGGAAAGAGGGCAGTGATTGCCATTACGTCCAACCGTGGTCTGGCAGGAGGTTACAACAGTAATATTGTGAAGTTAATTGCAGCAAGTCCGGAGCTGGACCCAATTGGCACAAAAGTGTATTCCATTGGGAAAAAGGGCCGGGACGGACTGATTCGAAAGGGATATGAGATTGCTGAGGATTATTCTGAAATTATCAATGAACCCCTTTACCAGGATGCTGCAGATCTGACCCAGGAGCTTTTATCTGAGTTTGGGTCCGGAGAGATTGTGGAGATTTATCTGGCCTACACTTCTTTTAAGAATACGGTGGTTCACACACCAAAGCTAATGCGCCTTCTTCCCTTTGACAAAGAAGCAGCGGCAGCAACAGCAAATGTGCAAGGTGAACCAAAGTCTCAGGCTCTGATGAATTATGAGCCAAGTGCGGAGGAAGTGCTGGATAAAATTATACCCAAGTACATGAGCAGCATGATCTATGGCGCTCTGTTAGAGGCAGTGGCCAGTGAAAACGGCGCTCGTATGACGGCCATGGATTCAGCCACCAACAATGCAGAAGAAATGCTTGGAAAGCTGGATATTCAGTACAACCGGGCGCGTCAGGGTTCCATTACTCAGGAGCTGACAGAGATTATTGCAGGCGCCAATGCAATTGGCTAAGCAGTGGTTTAGAACCTTTCGGGGTTTGGATTTAGGATAAGCAAGACAGATGCAGTCATTCAGCCGCAGGGTTTATTTTCCGGCATATCGTATAAGCTGGCATGTGGCTGAATGGTATTAAGAGTATAAGGAGAAACAAGATGGCAGAACAAAATACTGGCAAAATCACACAGATCATCAGTGCGGTTATGGACATCAAGTTCTCCCAGGGCAAGATTCCGGAGATCAATGAAGCAATTGAGATTCCGCTGGATGACGGCGGAAGACTGGTTGTGGAGGTGGCCCAGGATCTTGGAGACGATACGGTTAGATGTATCGCCATGGGAAGCACCGATGGTTTAAGACGTGGTATGGACGCCATTGCGACTGGGGCGCCAATCACGGTGCCGGTGGGTGAGAATACGCTGGGACGTATTTTCAACGTGCTGGGAGATCCCATTGACAACAAGGAGAAACCAAAGGTAGACAAATACCTGCCGATTCACAGAAAGGCGCCGACCTTTGAAGATCAGTCCACAGAGACAGAGATTCTGGAGACTGGAATTAAGGTGGTTGACCTTCTGTGTCCTTACCAGAAGGGTGGTAAGATCGGTTTGTTCGGAGGCGCCGGCGTAGGTAAGACGGTTTTGATTCAGGAGCTGATTCGTAATATTGCCACAGAGCATGGCGGATATTCTGTATTTACTGGTGTAGGCGAGCGTACCCGTGAGGGAAACGACCTTTATGGAGAGATGACCGAGTCTGGCGTTATCAATAAGACCACCATGGTATTCGGTCAGATGAATGAGCCGCCGGGGGCGCGTATGCGGGTAGGTCTGACCGGACTTACCATGGCAGAGTATTTCCGTGATGAAGGCGGTAAAGACGTGTTGCTGTTTATTGACAACATTTTCCGTTTCACTCAGGCTGGTTCTGAGGTGTCTGCTCTGTTAGGGCGTATGCCGTCAGCCGTAGGTTATCAGCCGACGCTGCAGACGGAGATGGGTGCATTGCAGGAGCGGATTACTTCCACGAAAAACGGTTCTATCACGTCGGTTCAGGCAGTTTATGTGCCGGCAGATGACCTGACTGACCCGGCTCCTGCCAACACATTTGCCCATTTGGATGCAACCACCGTTCTTAGCCGTAACATTGTGGAGCTGGGAATTTATCCGGCTGTAGATCCTCTGGAGTCTACATCCAGGATTCTGGACCCTCGTGTGGTAGGTGAGGAACATTATAATGTAGCCAGAGGCGTGCAGGAGGTTCTTCAGAAATATAAAGAACTGCAGGATATTATTGCCATGCTTGGTATGGATGAGTTGTCAGAGGAAGATAAGCTGACCGTATCCCGCGCAAGAAAGATTCAAAGATTCCTGTCACAGCCGTTCTTTGTGGCAGGACAGTTCACTGGCATGGAAGGCCGTTATGTTCCTCTTGCCGAGACGATTCAGGGCTTTAAGGAGATTTTGTCAGGAAAGCATGACGATATTCCGGAGCAGTACTTCCTGAATGCCGGCAGCATTGAAGATGTGCTTGCCCGCGTGAAATAGGGAGGATATCTATGGCTGATGTGATGAAACTGAATGTAATCACTCCGGAAAAACAGTTCTACGAGGGCAATGTGACTATGGTAGAGCTGACAACTACGGAGGGAGAGATTGGCGTCTATCCCAATCACATTCCTCTGACAGCAGTGGTAGCGCCGGGAGTGCTGAAAATCCATGAGGAAGGCGAGGAAAAAAGGGCTTCGCTGATTTCAGGGTTTATCACAATCTTGCCGGATGCAGTTACCGTGATGGCAGAGGTGGCGGAATGGCCGGATGAGATTGACTTTAAACGTGCAGAAGAAGCGCGGGTGCGTGCGGAACGACGTCTGGCTTCAAAGGAGTCAGGGCTGGATGAGCTGCGTGCGGAGATGGCGTTAAAGAGAGCCTTGGTAAGACTAGGGCTGAAACATTAGTATAATAAGATGGATTCGGGAGCTCCTGGCAGAGATTCTGCTGGGAGTTTTTCGTTTCAAGTTTTCACAAAAAAGGGGAGGGAAGCAAAGTGAGCAGAGACAGCATGTATTTTGGAATTGGGTCCTGCCTTGTGGTCAGCGCAGGAGGAATGCAGGTTCTGGCCAGAAAAGCAGCCGGGGCAGGCACATGGTATGCCCATCATGTGTATCCGGTTCTGGTGGCAACCTGGGGAAGAATCATGGGACTTTTCCCCTTTTCCGTAGTGGAAATTGGTCTTTATCTGTTGATTGCCGGCAGTATGGCGTATGCCGGGTGGTTTTGGCGGAAGCCGAAGCGGGTGGCATCAAGGGGAATTTTTGTTGGGGGACTTTTACTGTTTTTATATACTGCAAATTGTGGAATCAATTATTATGCAGATTCCTTTGCCAAAACCGCCGGACTGGAAACGGGGCTGTATTCCAGGGAGGAGCTGATAAGCTTGTGTGAATTTCTCCTGGAAAAAGTCAATGAGACTGCTGTGACAGAAGGATACCAAGGAAATGAGAGAGCATGGAAGGCAGAAGGGGTTCAGGCCATGAAAGGACTGGGAGAAACCTATCCGGCTCTTGCTGGTTTTTATCCCATGCCAAAAGAGGTGGCTGTGTCCTGGATTCTTTCAATACAACAGCTTACCGGAATTTATTCTCCATTTACCATTGAAGCCAATTTTAACGGAAGTATACCAAATTATAATATTCCTCATACTATTTGCCATGAACTGTCTCATTTGAAGGGATTTATGCGGGAGGAAGAGGCAAATTTTATTGGATACCTGGCATGTGTAAATTCAGATCACCCTGCTTTTCGCTATAGCGGTTATCTGACTGGCTGGGTTTATGCAGGCAATGCGCTGGCCCGTGAAGACTGGGAGGCTTATGTGAAGCTTCAGGAAGGGCTATGTGATCAGGCAAGGGCAGACCTGGTGAAAAACAATGAATTTTGGAATCAATATGAGGGGAAAGTGGCAGAAGTGGCAAATCAGATGAACGACGTGTACTTAAAGATAAATGATCAAAAAGATGGGGTCAAAAGTTATGGGAGAATGGTGGATTTAATGCTGGGGTACTATAAAACAGATTTAATAAAACAATAGTAATACAATATTTCCGTTAATAACCGTTGCTATGTTGTAAGAAATCCGTTATAATAATAACCAGAAATAAAGATCGTGCCATCAGAAAGACTGCGTATTTTTCGGATGGAATTTGAAAATTACGATAAGATAGTAAAGGGGGTTCCACATGGACAAAGTATTGTATGATTTAATGGATTGGGCGGCGATTGAGGAGCTGGTGTATTCGGAGGCAGCTGAGCCTCAGAATCTGCTGGGTCCCCATTTGGTGGAAGAAGGTCTGCTGATTCAGGCATTTATTCCCACCGCAGTTTCTATGACCGTGAAGCTTTCCGGCACAGGGAAAGAGTATCCCATGGAGATGCAGGATGAGGCAGGCTTTTTTGCCCTTTTGCTGCAGCGGAAGAATCTGGCAGATTACACCTATTTGGTGACTTATGACAATGGAAGCCAGGAAGAGATTCGGGACCCTTATGCGTTTGGAAACCAGTACAGTGAAAGTGAACTGAAAAAGTTTGAGTCAGGCATTTATTATGATGTCTATAAGAAGATGGGCGCACATCCCATGGAGATAAAAGGTGTGAAGGGAGTATTTTTCTCAGTGTGGGCGCCCTGTGCCATGCGGGTCAGTGTGGTAGGTGAGTTTAACCGTTGGGACGGAAGACGCCATCCCATGAAGCGTTTGGGAGATTCTGGTGTGTATGAGCTGTTCATTCCGGGAATTGAAGAGGGAGCTATCTATAAATACGAGATTAAGAACCGAAAGGGAGAACCAATGTTAAAGGCAGATCCCTACGGGAATTTTGCGGAACTCCGGCCGAACAATGCTTCTGTTGTGTGGGATATTGGAAAGTTTCAATGGACAGACGATTCATGGATGAATGAACGGAAAAAGACGGATTCCAAGACAAAGCCTATGGCGATTTACGAGCTGCACTTAGGTTCCTGGATTCGGAAGCCGATTTCTGTGGATGAGGAAGGCAAGGAGATTATTGGATCTGAATTTTATAATTACCGGGAGATTGCGCCCAGGCTGTCGGATTATGTGAAGGAGATGGGATATACCCATGTAGAGTTGATGCCAGTGATGGAGCACCCTCTGGATGCTTCCTGGGGCTATCAGGTGACTGGGTATTATGCGCCTACCAGCCGGTACGGCACGCCGGATGATTTTATGTATTTTATGAACTATCTCCATGAACAGGGGATTGGAGTGATTTTAGACTGGGTTCCTGCCCACTTCCCAAGAGATGCTTATGGAATGGCTTGCTTTGACGGCAGTTGTGTATATGAGCATCAGGACCCAAGACAAGGTTCTCATCCTCACTGGGGTACGCTGATTTACAATTACGGGCGTCCGCAGGTAAAGAACTTCCTGATTGCCAACGCACTGTTTTGGGCAGAGCAGTATCATGCAGATGGAATCCGGATGGATGCAGTGGCATCCATGCTGTATCTGGATTATGGCAAGAATGACGGAGAGTGGGTGGCCAACATTTACGGCGGCCATGAGAACCTGGAAGCAGTGGAATTTTTGAAACACCTAAATTCCGTGTTTAAGGGAAAGAAAAATGGCGCGGTTATCATTGCAGAAGAGTCAACTGCATGGCCGCAGATTACTGGCGATGTAAAGGATAATGGACTGGGATTTGACTATAAGTGGAATATGGGATGGATGAATGATTTCACTGGTTACTTAAAGTACGATCCTTATTTCCGAAATCACCATTATGGGGAATTGACTTTTAGCATGTTGTACGCTTACAGTGAGGACTTTGTGCTGGTATTTTCCCATGACGAGGTAGTACACGGCAAATGCTCTATGCTGTGTAAGATGCCGGGAGATACCTATGAAGCCAAAGCCAATAATCTGCGGGCAGCATATGGTTTTATGTATGGGCATCCAGGGAAAAAGCTTTTGTTCATGGGACAGGAATACGGGCAGGTTTCGGAATGGAATGAAAATGAAGAGCTGCCTTGGCATGTGCTGGAATATCCGGTTCACAAGAATATTCAGGAATATGTAAAAGCTCTCAATGAATTGTATCGGACTCAGCCTGCATTGTATCAGAGAGACTTTTATCCAGATGGATTTGAGTGGGTGAACTGTTCCAGAAGTCAGGACAATATTGTGTCATTTTTGCGAAAGACTGAGAAACCGGAAGAAACATTGCTCTTTATCTGTAACTTTGCCCCAGTGGAGCATGAGAAGTTCCAGGTAGGAGTTCCGTTCTATGGAAAGTTTAAAGAGATTCTCAACAGTGACGCAGAAGTTTATGGCGGCAGTGGAAAAGGGAATCCCCGGGCCAAGACCTGCAAACAGGAAGAGTGGGATGACCGGGACAATTCCCTTGTGATCGATCTTCCGCCTATGTGTACGCTGGTGTTCTCCTGCACGCCTATGCCAGAGCCTAAGAAAGTGGTTGTGGGGAAGACAGAGGCAGGGAAGAAAGAGGAAGGAAAAAAGGACGGAGAAGAAAAGAAGGCCAAAGGTGCAGGTACACAAATTGGTAAAGGCAGCAGAATTGTAAATAAAAAAGGAAGCATAGCTAAAAACCCGAAGGTGAGAAAAGGGAAAAAGTAAGAAATCATAAATCATAAATCATAAATCCATAAGAACCCCCATCCACTGGCTTTCAAACAGCAGATGGGGGTTCTTATTGGTTGCGGATCTGGTTCAATGGTTTTCGTAAACAATCTTTCCGTCACAAATCGTATATTTTACCATTCCAAACAACCTGGTTCCCACAAAAGGAGAATTGGAGGATTTGGAGCTAAAGTCCGTGACCGTCCACAGTTCATTGGGATCAAAAATCACCAAATCCGCGTCAGAGCCAGGAGCCAGAAAACCTTTATTTAAACGGTAGAGTCGGGCTGGATTGAGACTCATTTTTTCCATCAGCTGAACCATGGACAGATAGCCAGGGTGGACCAGGTTTGTAATTGCCAGAGCCAAAGCGGTTTCCAGACCGATAATCCCGCTGGGAGCCTCGGTCAGGGGGCGGGCTTTCTCTTCGGCACTGTGGGGGGCATGGTCTGTGGCAATCAAATCAATGGTGCCATCCAAAAGGCCGTGTAAAATCGCTTCCCGGTCCAGTTCTGTGCGCAAAGGAGGATTCATCTTTGCCAGAGAACCGTGTTTTAAGACTGCAGACTCATCCAGGGAAAAGTGATGGGGAGTGACCTCTGCCATGACAGGAGCGCCCAGCTGTTTGGCCAGCCTTACCATGGCAACGGAATTGCGGGAACTGATGTGCTGAATATCAACTGTAGCGCCTGTGTGAAGGGCCAGCATACAGTCTCGCGCCACCATAATATCTTCTGCCAGAGCAGGAGAGCCACCAATGTCCAACTGATGAGATACATCTCCTTGGTTGATGCCATTGTTTTCAATAAAGGAAGGGTCTTCTTCATGGAAACTTAAAGGAACGTTCAAACGTACAGCCTCTTCCATGGCCTGTTTTACCAGAACGGCATCTTTTAAGGGAAGGCCATCGTCTGTAAAACCAACGGCTCCATGACTTTTTAAAAGTTCCATGTCTGTCAGCTCTTCCCCCTTCATGCCTAAGGTGATGGCAGCAGCAGAGAGAACATGGATTTTCGTTTTCTTTCCTTCTTCCAGCACATATTCCAAAGTTGCCGGATTATCAACAGGAGGTTTTGTGTTGGCCATACAGACAACTGTGGTAAAGCCGCCTTTTGCGGCTGCCTGTGCTCCGGTCTGTATATCTTCTTTGTAGGTAAGTCCTGGGTCCCGGAAATGTACATGGACATCAATAAGTCCTGGGGCGACCACCAGGCCGTCGGCATTGATGATCTGGTCTGTTGGTCCAGGCAGAAGTCTGGCCGGACATTCCGGAGCTTTTCCCGGACCGACGGCAAGGATTTTGCCTTTGTCAATAATCAGGTCCATTACTGCGTCGGTTCCGGTTTTCGGGTCAATAACTCTGCCTTTTTGAATAAAAATCATTGTGTGTGTCCTCCATTGGTAGGTGAAAAAATAACAGTTCAGATGGTTTTAAGGTGAAACCATTTTTCCGGAAGTTCAAATACAACCACGATTCCCAGAACAATCGCCACTGCAGCTTTTACTGCCCCATAGCCGGTTTCCAGGGCCAGCTGCAGCTGGTTGGTTATGGTGTAGTAGGCGGCCCAGTATATTCCGGCTCCGGGAACCAGGGGAAAGATTCCGGAGATTAAAAATAAGGTGGCAGGGCAGCGTTTGCGGACAGCAAACCATCGGGACAGAACAATAATTACCACTGTGGCGCAGAAGGTGGCGATAGTAGCTGTAGTGCCAGGAAGGGTACACAGATAGACCAGCCAGCCAATGCCGCCAATCAGTCCGCAGTAAGTATAATAACGGACGGGAACACCAAACAGCAGGGAAAAACCTACAGTTCCTGCAGATGCTGCCAGCACTTGGAGAATAAGTTGAATCATAATCAGACTCCTTTTGGAGGATAATTAATAAGTAAAAGTTTTTTTGCAGCACATGGGACTTACAGGAGCATACCGCCAGTGACGGTGTTGTAAAGGGTCATCATAAATCCAACTCCCATAGCAATACACAAGAAAACAAGAATGGCATCCAGCATACGGACCGAGCCAGAGATATAGTCTCCGTCCGCCATATCTCGTATGCCGTTGGTAAAGGCAACTCCTGGAACCATAATGATGATTCCGCCTACCAGCATGGATTCCAGATGGGTTCCCAGGTGGAAGCGGTAACAGAGAATGCTTAGGAATGTTACCAAGGCGCTTCCTAAAATATTACAGAGAATTTTGGAAAAATGGGGTTTGCCAAGTTTCAGCAAATACAAATAAAGGAGAATGCCAATTCCTGCGGTACACAATGCGTCCTGCAAACCTCCTCCAAAAAGGTGGCTGAAACATGCGCCGGAAAATCCGGCGGCAACAATTTGAAGCTTTTCCGGAAACTCGGGCATTTGTTGGATTCGTTTTAATTCTTCCTGAACTTGTTTGATTGTGTAAGCGCCGCTTTCAATCTGGCGGGAGAGCTGATTGACTTCAGCTACCCGGCCCAGATTTGTACGGTTGACCGGAATCAGCAGTACCTTGGCAAACTGGGCTTCGTTTTCGTCCTCATTTCCAGAGGTGAGGAATATACCATTGCTTAAAACAAAGGCGCTGGCAGAAGTAAGGCCAAAATGTTTGCAAATCCGGTAAATAGTATCTTCCACACGGAAGATCTCCGCGCCGTTTTCCAGGAGAAGTTTTCCGGCTTCCAGAGCAGCCAGGAGAACTTCTCGGTCTTGTCTTGAATGTTCCATAAAAACAAAAATCCTTTTCTTTATTTCCGCGGGCATCGAGCCAAGTGCCGTGTTTGCAGCGGGGTATTTGATTTGTAAAAATGGAAGGATTCCATTTGTCATTAGAGATTAAAATATAAAAGCCTGACCTTCCTGGCGGATTTCTGTGATTTTGTCCCGGTAATGTGTGGTACAATCCAGCTCTTTCAGGCGGCGGATTATGTCATAATCTTCCCAAAAGTGCATGGGAAGCACAGCTTTTGCCCCAACGATTTCCATAAATTCATGGATTCCCAAATAAAACCATTCTTCCTGTCTGCCATCTAAGGGCAGCATGGCCACATCTGGCACAAGTCCCAGGTTGTGAATCTTTTCCAGCTCTCTTCGGTAGCTGGCATCCATGTCGTTGTTCCATGCTTTTGATTCTCCCGTCCACTTCCAGTCGTTCAGATCGCCTGCATGGTACAGGACTTTTCCATCATTTTCCACCAGAAAAGCAATTCCCTGATCCGTGGATTTAAAGGCAGTAATCTGGACGCCTCCCCCGTCGGGAAGAGAGAGGACTTTGCCGGAATCCATATATTCGGTTCTGCAAAAATGTTGTTCTGGTACCCGGTTCTGCCAGATATCGTCAGAAAGAATATAACGGATTTTGGGATGCTGCTCTGCCAGGTCAAAAATGTCCGGGGAGAAATGGTCGCCGTGACGATGGCTGACCAGTACCAGAAGATCTTTGTCTGGAGAGAGGACAGGCAGGGTACCTTTTACATAATCAAACAGCAAATATAACTGTTCCAGTTCAATTAGGAAGCAGCTATGGTGAATATAAGTGATCTTCATAGAAAAGCCTCCGTTTCGTGTTTTCTCATTTCAGTTGTTAAGTATAGCACAGGAAGAATAAAAAAAACAATAAAATTTATCTTAACTTATATGGGAATGTGGAATGACTTTGCCAAAGCATCTGACCAATAAGAAAAGACAGCAGATTCTCCCATGGAGTCTGCCGCCTTTTCATCCGAATTGTCTGGAGACTGCCAAAAGGTCTTACGACCGGGCATTCTCGTTTTGCATATAAAAGCTGATCAAATAAAGTCCGCACAGTCCTACCAGCCCGTAGATAATCCGGGAGAGCCAGCTCATGCCTCCAAAAAGGGAAGCGACCAGGTTAAAATCAAAAAATCCGATAAGCCCCCAGTTTACTGCGCCGATAATAGCAAGGGTTAAAGCGGTGTAATCTAATGTTTTATTTCTCATATTGTCACCTCCATGACGGTAGTATGCACAGATGGAGACATAGTATACAAAAATTAATTGGATTTTACTTCTTTCCAAAGATCATTGTAAATTTCGTCCGTTTCCTCTCCAAGATAGCGAAATACTTCACAATTATTCAGAGAATTTATGTCTGGAAATACGGATTTGTTGTTCTGCAAATCTGCATCTAACAGATCAAAAGCGCCTTTATTGGGAGTTGGATAGGTAATGTATTCAAAATTTGCTTTGGCTATTTCTGGACGGCAGAGAAAATCAATCCATTTTTCTGCATTTTCTTTATTTTTGGCATTTTTTGGAATCACCCAGGAATCCAGCCACAGATTCGTGCCTTCTTGGGGCAAAACATATTCCAGCTGATAATCCAGTCCTAAGTTTGCCACTTCTTCCTGAATGTACAGCATTTCTCCGGAATAAATCACTCCCACTGCAGCTTCTCCGCCGATCATCTTGTCCCGCACCTGATCGATCACATAAGCCTGAACCAAAGGCTTTTGGCTGATCAGATCCTGTTTGGCTTGCTCCAGCTCATCGGGATTTTCGCTGTTCATGGAAAAACCATTCTTTTTCAGAGCCACCATAAAGGCATCCCGGACGCTGTCCTGCATCAGAATCTCACCGCTTAACTTTTCGTCCCAAAGATCGGCCCATTTAGAAGGCGGAGTCATACCCAGCTCTTCCAGACGTTTGGTATTATATAAAATACCCACCGTACCCCAGCAATAGGGTACAGAATATTTATTTTCCGGGTCAAATGCCTGGGACATTTCCATGTAAGCCGGGTCAATCTGGCTGATATTGGGAACATTGTCAAAATTAATTTCTGCCAAAAGGTCATTTTCCACCATTTTCTGAATCATATAATCCGATGGACAAACCACATCATAAGAAATTGCTCCGGCTTCTATAATAGGATACATTTCCTCATTGGTTTCAAACGGGTCATAAATCACCCGGATTCCGGTTTCTTCCTCAAACTGGGTGATTACATCTTCGTCAATATACTCTCCCCAGTTGTATACATACAGTTCATCAGAGCTGTTTTCACTGCTTTCCCTGTTGTCTGCAGTGGAAGTTCCCTCTGGGGAAGGACTGCTTTTGCAGCCAGACAACAAAGCAGCCAGTAAAACGGCGGCAAGACCATAAGTAATTCCTCTTTTTTTCATAATGTATTCCTCCTCATTTCCATTTTAAAATATCTCTTATTTTTCTGCTTTTATCCGCGGCACAAAGTTGGTGATGATTAAAAGCGTCAGCACAACCAAAAAGATTACTGTGGACAAGGCATACATAGATGGCCGGATTCCCCGGCGGACCTCACTGTAAATAAGGGTAGAGAGTGTATTAATGCCTGCCCCCTTTGTAAAATGGGTGATGATAAAATCATCCAGAGACATGGTGAAGGCCAGAAGAAAACCAGACAGCACTCCTGGAAGTATATCTGGAAACACCACCTTAAAAAAGGCATAAACCGGACCAGCGCCCAAATCCATGGCAGCTTCGTAAGTAGACCGGCTGGTTTGCTTTAACTTGGGCATTACACTTAAAATCACATATGGAATATTAAAGGTAATGTGGGCAATTAATATGGTCTTAAAACCGAGAGAAATCCCAAAAGCAATAAAAGCCAGCATAAGGGAGATTCCGGTTACAATATCCGCATTTAACATGGGAATGTTGGTAATGCCCATAACGATTGTCCTGGGTACAGCTTTCATGCTGTTAATGGCAACAGAGGCTGCTACTCCGATGATTGTGGCAATCAATGCGGATAAAAAGGCAATCAGCAGCGTGTTATGGAGCGCTGCCATGATGTTTCGGCTGGCAAACATATCTGCATACCAGTTCAGGGTAAATCCTCCCCATTGGGTACGGGACTTGGAGGTGTTAAAGGACAAAACCATCATGGTGACAATCGGCGCATATAAAAAGACCATAATAAGTACCAGATAAAAGTCCTGCCAGGTTCGTTTTAAAAAATGTTGAAGACGGTTCATCAGAATGCACTCCCTTCTCCGTTTTTATCATATTTGGCTATGACAGCCATGCTGATTAAAATAAAGACCATCAACACCAAGGAGAGACCGGAACCTAAATGCCAGTTGCTTCCTCTGGTAAATTCTTGTTCAATCACATTGCCGATCAGCAAAATCTTGCTGCCGCCAAGAAGGTTGGAGATGACAAAGGTGGTCAGGGCAGGGACAAAGACCATGGTGATGCCGCTAATCACTCCGGGAATGCTTAATGGAAGCCAGATTCGCACCAATATCTGCATGGAATTTGCTCCCAGATCTCTTGCTGCATGGATGATGTCATCATCAATTTTACACAGCACATTGTAAATAGGCAGCACCATAAAGGGCAGAAAGTTGTAGACCATACCCAAAATAATTGCGCCGGCTGTGTTGATCAGATTTTGGTTTGGCAGATGAAGGAAGGACAAAATCCCATTGATCACTCCGTTTTTCTCCAAAAGGGTCTGCCATGCCATGGTGCGGAGCAGAAAGTTCATCCACATAGGCAGAATGAAAATAAATACGATAAAACTTCCCCGTCCGACTCCGCGGTTCCGCAAAATCATAGCCAAAGGATAGGCCAGAGCCAGACATACGACGGTGCTTGCCAGTGACAGCCATAGAGAAAGCCAAAGGGCTTTTTGGTGCTCTGGTGTTCCAATGGAAGTTACATTGGCTAACGTAAAGATTCCGTCCCGGTCCGTCAGTCCATAATAGATAATCAGCCCCAAAGGAATGAGGATAAATCCTGCCATCCAGATCAGGTAGGGGGCGGCTAACAGTTTTTTACTCATTGACTCCCACTGCCTCCTCATCTTCTGAAGCTGGTTTGTTCATAATCTGAATGTCAAAGGGATCTACATGGATTCCTACTTCTTTTCCAACGGGACAAAGATCTGTGCTGTGGACCAGCCATTCAAAGCCGTCAGGGGTGGTTACCTCCATTTCGTAGTGAACGCCCTTAAAAATCAGATGGGTGCATACGCCTGTGAGAGTTCCGGCAGACGGGTCCACCAAATCAATATCCTCAGGACGGATGACCACATCCACTGGGCGGTTGGTGCCAAAACCTTTATCCACACAGGGAAAACGGGAACCAAAAATTTCAACCAATTCATCCCGGATCATAATTCCTGGAACAATATTGCTTTCCCCGATAAAATCGGCCACAAAAGCATTTTCCGGCTCATTGTAGATCTGTTCCGGGGTTCCCATCTGCTGAATATAACCCTGGTTCATAACCACAATGGTATCAGACATAGTCAGGGCTTCTTCCTGATCATGGGTGACATAGATAAAAGTAATGCCCAGCTCATTTTTCAGGCGTATCAGCTCGTACTGCATATCCTGACGGAGTTTTAAGTCCAAAGCGCCTAAAGGTTCATCCAGAAGCAGCACACGGGGTTCATTGACAATGGCCCGGGCAATGGCAATCCGCTGCTGCTGGCCGCCGCTTAGAGAGGTGACTGAACGGGTTTCGTAACCGTCTAAATTCACCAGTTTTAAGGCATAGCGGATTTTATCCTGAATGTAAGCTTTGGACTTGCCTTTGATTTTCAGCCCGAAAGCAATATTTTCAGCGATGTTCATGTGGGAGAACAGGGCATATTTCTGAAATACGGTGTTTAACTGACGTTTGTTGGGAGGAATTTTGCTGATGTCTTCCCCGTCAAAAATCACCTGTCCCTGATCTGCAGTCTCAAAGCCGCCGATTATCCGCAAAGTGGTGGTTTTGCCGCAGCCGCTTGGACCCAGCAGGGTCACAAAGGTATTTTCTGCCACGGCAAGATTCAGGTCGTCTAAGACCAGAGTTCCGTCGAAACTTTTGGTAATATTTTTTAAATCAATCAAGGGCTGGTTCATAGTGTGGCTCCTCCTGTGTATGTGAAAGGTTATGGTTCATCAGGCTGTTTGGATGAAATTTTTATAAAATGCGAACCATAACAGATTAGAAACTTGTTAAAAACTTGGCGGCGAGCTGACCCATAGAAGGACTGCTCCGGCCTTGCTGGAAAGAAAGTGTTTTTTGTCCGGGACAAAGTAAAAGGACTCGCCCTTTTTTGCCCGGAAGACCTGGCTTCCGATGTGAATGGTCACAGAACCCTGAAGAATATAACCAAATTCTTCTCCTTCGTGGGGATTGTCCGGATAGGTCTCTCCGCCCGGTTCCAGGGTCAGAAGAATCGGTTCCATGACATTTTTCTGCGCATTTGGAATAATCCACTTAATCTCATTTTTCAGTTCTGTATCCAGTTTTTCAAAATAGTCTCCTTTTCCGAACACGATCTGCTCTTGTGGACTCTCATAGAAAAATTCCCCAAGGGTAGTGCCAAGGCATTGAAGAATGTCCGTCAAAGTGGCGATGGAAGGAGAAGTCAGGTTCCGTTCTACCTGGGAAATAAATCCCTTGGACAGTTCGGAGCGGTCGGCTAGTTCTTCCTGGGTCAGGCCCTTTAACACTCGAAGCTCTTTCAGTTTTAAACCGATATCCATAGTTTTCCTCTCTGTATCTAACCTTAAAGTTTACAAATACTAACTGATTGTAAAAATAAGTAAAAAGTTTAGCATTGATAAACCGACAGCAAATACCATTATACAGAAAAATATTTCCATGTCAATACATTGTGAATGGATTTTTTGAGAAATATGTGGTATGATGATAACAATGGATTAAAATAGATTTGCGGCATGAGGAGGAGAGAATTATGGCAAAGTATATGGCATATGTAGGGTCTTATTCCTACACAGGCAAGGCAAAGGGAATCACTGTGTACGATGTGGATGTGGAGAAGGGAAAATTTATCGAGCGCTGTGAAGTGGAGGTGGATAACTCTTCCTATGTGATCGCATCCAAGAACGGAGATACCTTGTATTCCATTGCGGATGAGGGGGTTGTGGCATTTCGCATTCTTCAAAACGGAAGTCTTTCCCGGTTAAACAGCACCAAAATCAACGGTATGAGAGGATGCCATCTCTCAACGGATGCAGGGGACAAGTATATTTTTGTGTCCGGCTACCATGACGGCAAGACCACGGTTTTGAGACTGCGCAGAGACGGAGGCGTGGGACAGATTGTGGACGGCGTTTTCCACAAGGGTATGGGAAGCGTTGCAGAGCGGAACTTCCGTCCTCATATTACCTGCACCAGAAGAACTCCGGATCACAAGTATGTACTGACGGCAGATTCCGGCATGGATCAGGTGCAGATTTATCGGTTTAATGATCAGGAAGAGCGGCTGATTCAGGTGGATGCCCTTCGGTGCGAGAGAGAGTCCGCTCCAAGACATTTCCGGTTCAGCAATGACGGCAGATTTATGTATCTGATGTATGAGCAGAAAAATGTGATTGATGTGTTTACTTATGAGGGGAAAGACCGGGTGCCGGTGATAGAGAAGATTCAGACCATCTGCACCATGGGTCCGAAACATAAGCAGATTGCCGCTGCCTGCTGTATGCGGTTTTCCGAAGATCAGCAGTATATGTATTGTGGGAATGCAGGGGATGAGACGGTTTCCATCTTCAGGCGGGATGCAGAGACAGGAATGCTGGAGCTTTTATGCAGCCTTCCTCCCAGCGGAGAGTATCCAAAGGACATTGCCGTGTTCCCGGACAATAAGCATATTGCAGTTATGAACCATGAAAGCGGGAACATTACATTTTTTGCAGTGGATTATGAAAAGGGACTTATGGTAATGTGCGCCAAAGAGCTGATGTGCAATCAGCCGAACTGCTGTGCCATTGTGCGGGTGGCGCCTTGATTCACCGGTTTGCCTGTTTTGTGAGCAAATGGGAGAATAAAGTTTTGATTTTTTGAAAAACGTCGGCAGAAACGGCTGCGGTCTATCTAATGTTTTGACGAGTACTTCAGGATGAATCCAATGAAGCATTCGTAGGGGACCCGGCCGCTTTGCCGAAAGTTATGAGAGGAGGAAGCTATGGCAGGTTCCATATGGGGAACAATTTTTCGCATTACTACATGGGGGGAGTCCCACGGAAAGGGCGTTGGTGTTACCATTGACGGCTGTCCCGCGGGGCTTTCTTTGTGTCAGGAGGATATGCAAAGGTATTTGGACCGGAGAAAACCTGGACAGAGTCGGTTTACCACGGCCAGACAGGAGGAAGACCAGGTGGAGATTTTGTCCGGAGTGTTTGAGGGAAAAACCACAGGAACTCCGATTGGTTTGATGGTGAGAAATCGAGATCAAAAATCCAGAGATTATCATGATATTATGGATGTATACCGTCCAGGACATGCGGATTATTGTTTTGACGCCAAGTATGGATTCCGGGATTACCGGGGAGGCGGCAGGTCATCCGGCAGAGAGACCATTGGCAGGGTGGCAGCAGGGGCAGTGGCCTGTAAACTTCTTGAAGTTTATGGAATCCAGGTGAATGCCTATACGAAAAGCATTGGGGAAATTGAGATTGATCCCCAGCGGTTTGATCTGACAGTTCGAGATGAGAACCGTCTTTATATGCCAGATCCAGTGGCAGCTAAACAGGCGTCTGCTTATTTGGAAGATCTGATAAAAGAACAGGATTCAGCAGGCGGCGTGGTGGAGTGTGTGATCCAGGGGGTGCCGGCAGGGGTAGGAGAGCCGGTTTTTGACAAGCTGGATGCTTGTCTGGCTAAGGCAATTATGTCCATCGGCGCGGTGAAAGGGTTTGAAGTTGGAGACGGTTTTGGGGCAGCCAGAAGCCGTGGATCTGTGAACAATGACCGCTTTTATGTGGATTCGTCTGGAAAGGTGAAAAAGAAAACCAACCATTCCGGGGGAATCCTGGGGGGAATCAGCGATGGAAGCGACATTGTGTTTCGGGCTGCCTTTAAGCCGACCCCGTCCATTGCCCAAAATCAGGAGACGGTGAACCGGGCCGGAGAGAATGTAAAGATTGTGGTCAAAGGACGTCATGACCCAATTGTGGTTCCCAGGGCTGTGGTGGTGGTGGAAGCTATGGCAGCGCTTACCGTGGCAGATCTTTTGCTGATAGGAAAAAGTTCCAAAGTGGAAGGATTTATGGGGTCAGAGCCGGGAATGGAATGAAAGGATTTTATGAAATGGGAAGTTATGAGGGATTTGGAAAGGAGAATAAAATGAAAATTGCAATGGGAAACGATCATTCGGCAGTTGAGATGAAAAACATCATTGGGGAATATCTGAAGGAAAAGGGATATGAGGTGGTGGATTTTGGAACCAACTCCAATGATAGCTGCGATTATCCGGAATTTGGAGAAAAAGTGGGACGTGCCGTGGCATCGGGAGAGGCGGATTATGGAATTGCCATTTGCGGCACAGGCGTGGGAATTGGAATTGCAGCTGGAAAGGTAAAGGGAATCCGGGTATGCACCTGCAGCGAGCCGTACAGTGCCCGTCTGTCCCGTATGCACAACAACACCAATGTTCTGACCTTTGGCGCACGGGTAGTTGGTCCGGAGATGGCCAAGATGATTGTGGACGAGTGGCTGGACCATGCTTATGAGGGAGGACGCCATGAGCGGCGGGTGGCGCAGCTGATGGATATTGAGAATAGGTAACAAACACCGGCGCAGCCGATGGAGAAAATCAGCAGCGAAAATTAGCAGCAAAAACCAGGGAGTGCCGCAAAAGCAGCAGCTTTGCAACACTCCCTGGTTTTGTGAAACAGGCTAAAGAAAATGTTGGAACATATTTTTGTGGCCCAAAACCCTTTTCGTCAGAACCATTTAAGCCTGTATCAATTTTTTACAGCAGGAAAATCTGATGTTCCCCGCACACGCGTCTCATCTCTTCCGGCCAGAGGCTTGCCTGAACTTCGCCTACATGGGCGCGGTTTAAAAGCAGCATACACAGGCGGGACTGGCCGATTCCGCCGCCGATGGTATAAGGAAGCTGGCCGTTTAGAAGCATTTTGTGGTAGGGAAGCTCCCTTCGGTCATCACAGCCAGCCTTGGTCAGCTGCTCATCCAGAGACGTTTCATCTACCCGGATTCCCATGCTGGAGATTTCAAGAGCACAGTCCAGCAAATCATACCAGAACAAAATATCTCCGTTTAACTGCCAGTCATCATAGTCTGGCGCTCTTCCGTCATGAGGCTCGCCGTTTTTCAGCTTATCGCCAATTTTCATCAGAAATACACAGCCGTATTCTTTGGTAATCTGGTTTTCTCGCTCTTTTGGAGTCAGGTTCGGGTATCGTTCTTCCAGCTCTTCTGAAGTTATAAAAGTAATATCTTTTGGCAGATGTTTTACTGCATTTGGATATTTGTACCAAACTTCATGCTGCATGTGCTTGATGATTTTGAAAATGGTGCGCACGGTGTCTTCCAAAGTTTCCTGGTTGCGCTGTTCTTTGGTGATGACTTTTTCCCAGTCCCACTGGTCTACATAGCAGGAATGGAGGTTATCCAAGGTTTCGTCCCGACGAATGGCGTTCATGTTGGTATAAAGTCCCTCTCCTGGCTGGAAGCCGTACTCTTTTAAAGCCATGCGCTTCCATTTGGCAAGAGACTGAACCACTTCCATGTTTTCGCCGGGAAATACAGCCATGTCAAAAGATACTGGCCGTTCTACCCCGTTTAAGTTGTCATTCAGTCCGCTGGATTGTTTTACAAAAAGGGGAGCAGAGATTCTTTCCAAATGCATTTCACGTCCAAATTCTTTTTGAAACGTGTCACGAATGTATTTGATCGCTTCCTGAGTTTCGCGGACCGTCAGATGTGGGTCATAGTCTTTGGGTATAATGAGTCCCATATAGTTTCCTCCCGAATGTCTCTCTATCAATTTATCCTGCTTATCGTACCATTATTCCCGGAATTATACAAGTACCAGTTTGCTTGAGATGATATATGCGACGGTTTACAGGGTGATTTTTCCGCGGACAATAAGTTGGACGCTGTGCATACATGGGTATTTGGCGAATGCCGCGAGGGTCAGATCCCCCGCAGCTTGCTGCGTTGCAAATTTCATATTCCGTGGCCTTCACTATTGATTTTTAGCTTCGCCGGTCTTCCACCAAAAGGGTCTGGATGGCATCTGCGGAGGCGTTCCAGTTCATAATATACATGGTATAAATCCGGTTGGGACTTAAGTTGGCTGGTACAGACAATAATACGTTGCCTGGACGCTGCGGACGGCTGATGCGGGCTGTGTAGTTTCCTGAGCTGACCCGGCTGAAGGCAGTTACATCCCTAAAGGGAACGGAGGAGAAGATCACATTGCCCAGTTCCACATTGACAGGACCACTGTAATAAGCAAGATTTGCCACACGGATACAGGAGCTGAAGGCATTGGTGGCGCAGGCTGTGTCAGAGATCGGCAGAAGGTCCAGTCCGGAGGCTGTGTTGATAATGGCAATGGTAGTCATGCCGTCGCCAATGTACACTTGCTTCTGCACATAGATGTAACCATTGGAGCCGGAAAGAGTAACCGTCTGATAGCCCTGGTTTACCTGATTGTACCGGGTGATAGAACCCTGATCCAGGTTTGTGGCAATGTTATTGTTGCCAATGGTGACAGAAAACGGATTGTAATTGACAGCAGCATTTAAAACCCGGACGCCTGCCGGCATCCACTGATTGAAATTGCAGAATCGGCAATTGCTGTTGACCTGAGGCAGTAGGACGTCATTCATTAGGATAAATCCTCCCATGGGTTGAATTATATTGTATGATATTCCATGGGATTAGCTGTGTGTGCGTGTATTCTCACCAGTTTTAAAACTCTCTGAATCTCATCGGGAATGCGTATGTGTCTGGGACATTGGGAGAGACAGGGCATTTGGGTGCATTTTTGGCATTGTTTTGCACTCTCCTCAATTCCCAAATCCAGCTTGCCAATGGCCCAGTATTCTTTTCCAAGAAAGTAATAGTGATACTGACGGAACAAGGTGTGAATCTCGGTTCCGTAAGGACAGCGGCAGCGCTGGCACCGGTCGCAGGGAATGGGAGAAAAATCTTTTTCCAGCACAGAAAGAACCTGATGAAAGTCAGGCAGATTCTTTCCTGAATCCGTGTTTTGTGGATTCCAGGCAAATGCGGTCTCTGCCTGAACAAAGGTTCCGATTCCAATGAGAGCGCTGGAAATGGGATAGGAGAGAACGCTTTCCATTAAGGTTTTTGCAGGAAAAAAGCTAGGGAGAAGTCCGGCGGCAAATACCTTATTGATCAAAATGCCTTTTTCTCTGAATAAAGGTTCCTGGGCGATTCGGTCTAACATTCCCCGTTCCAGAAGATTGCCGCTTCCCTGGAGTATATCTACGCGAGGATCTTTGGCGCCCCGTAAAAGAAGATCATAGTAGTGAGAGGCGATTCCTGTAAAACGAATTTTCCCCTGATTTTTCAGTTCCGTCAAAGCATCTAAAGGGCCGCCTTTTGCAAAAATCTCGTCTTCGTGGTTTGGATCTGCCTGGTGGACAAAGTAGAGATCTGCCCAGGTGCCAAGGTTTTCTAAAGAGGTGCAGACCGCCTGATACATTTCATTTCCGTCATAAAAACGGGCTTTATCTGAGATTAGTATTTGGTTCCGGTTCACCTGCGCTGCAAATTTGCCAAGTTTTATTTCTGCATCTCCATATTCTGGCACAATGGCTGTATCATACAGATTGCACCCTAAGCGAAAGGCGTAGTCCATAATAGATATGGCAGTCTCGTCATCTAAGTTGTAATAGGCGGGCAAAACCGGGATACTGCCGCGCAGAACCGGGATGGTTCCAAAGCTTATTTCTGATACAGTTTTTCCGGTATTTCCAAGTTTACGGTAACGCATAAGGACCTCCGGTTTTTGTTTTCAAAAGATTGATCGGACAAAAGCCCGCTCCCCAACTTCTGTGCCAGAAGGAATCAAAAGGGGGTGTAGGTTGTTACAGAAGGCGAAGGCTTCTGGGCCGATTCGCCGGATGGTGGAGGGCAGATGGACATGGCGCAGGCTATGGCAGCGGAAAAATGCTCTTGCAGGAATTTCCTCCACGCCTTCTGGAAGGATTATCTCCTGGAGGGAGGTGCAGTTTTCAAAAGCTCTTGGCCCTAATTTGCGAAAGGCCTGGGAGAGGGAAATGTGTTCCAGACATCTGCATCCAGAGAAGGCCCGCTCTCCAAGAGAAATGACGTTTTCAGCCCCTTTTACTTCTTTTAGCCATTTGCATCCCAAAAAGGCCATCTTTCCAATGGTTTGAACGGTGGGAGGCAGGGAGATTTCGGTCAGCAGATTGCTGTCTTCAAACACTCGGTCTCCAATGGCAGTAATTCCGTTTGCCACAGAGAGCACAGGAATATTGCCGGTACATTGAATCAAGGTTCCATCCGGACTGGTTTTAAAACAGTTAAGGCTGTCGGTTACTGCCTGCCTGACCAGAGCCGGAAGGGGGCGGTTCTGGTCTGCGATGTGGCCAAAGGTGTACACCGTTTGGTCCCATAGCTGGATTTCTTTCAGGTTAATACAGTTGCGGAAGGCGTATTCTTCCACTTTGATTTTGGAGGACGGAAATTGGATTCGCCGGATTTCAAGGCCGTTTGCAAAGGCCCACCCGCAAATCATGCGGATTTCTTCCGGAATAAGGATGTCTCCGGTGCAGCTGGAGCCATCTAACAACATATGGTTTACCATAACCATGGGAGAACGCTGTTTTTGCCGCCTCATCCATTCAGTGCCATGGAAGGCACGGGCGCCTATTGAGATTATGGTATTTGGAATCTGGACTTCTTCTAACATCATTTTGTCGCGAAATACTTCTGCCTGGATTTTCGCGACTCCATGGGGAATGGAAAGGATTCGCCCTGCACCTTCATAACTGCAAAGAACCATTTCCTGGTTTATGGTGAAACAACTCATGGCGCTTTGGAAAATAAGTCCCGCCCTGTCGGGGAAAGTTCCGGAAAATAACTGGCTGTAAGAGGTGAAGCGCCACGTTTCTTTCTGCCAGTTTACCTGCTGTAAGGCTGTGCAGCCAGAAAGGGCATATTCTCCAAGGAAAAGGGTTCCCAAAGGGCCGGAAAGGGAAATTTTCTTTAAGCGTCCACAGTCTTTCATAGCATAGGCATAAAGAAGCGTCTGATCTTCAAATGCTGCCTCTGTCAGGCAGTCACACCCCTCAAAGGCGTAAGAACCGATTTGACGGACGGACTGAAAATCAAAAGATTTTAAGTTTTTACAGCCACAGAAACACCAAGATGAAATCTGGCTTACTTTGGGACAGACACATTCCTTTAAGGCGTGGCAGCCCTCAAACAGCCGTTGATTTAACACATCAATTTCCGGAAGAAATACTTTTTTCAGGGCAGTACACCAGGCAAAGGCTGACGGGCCAATCCAGGAAGCCGGAATATGAATCTCGGTCAGGGAGGTACATTTCTCAAAGGCCCGGTTGCGGATAACAAGATGTAAGTCCGTCTCTGGAAATGCAATGGATGTAAGACGGCTGCATCCAGCAAAAGCCCCTTCTTCTATAGTACAAAGACTTTTGGGAAACTGGATGTGGGTGATTTCCTGGTTTGCCCAAAAGGCGAAGGGGGCAATGGCTGTGACACCTTGGGGAAGAATCACATTCCCCTGACAGGCGCTTCCGTCAATGACCACAGAGCCAAGAATGGCCAGCTCTCCCTTTGCGGAATCCAAAACCGGGGAATCTTCAAAGGCCCGTTCTCCAATGTAAAGCCTTTTATGTTCGTTCCAGGCAGCGGCAGCAGATTCTTCCAGTTCCTCTTTCACCTTTTTGGAATCCAGCTTTTTACAGCCGGCAAACGCTTCCGCTCCTATGAACGTAAGGTTTTGGAAAGAAACGGAGGAGAGCTGTTCACAGTGGTAAAAGGTCCGGCGTCCTACCCATTGGAAAGCCCTTGGAAATGGGGCAGGTTCGTCATGGGAGACGGAAAGAAGGGTCAGCTGACGGCAATTACAAAAGACTTCCTCTTCTAACCTGGTGACAGAAGGAGGGAGAGCGACTTGTCTTAATGACAGGCATCCTTTGAAAGCGCCAGGACCAATCCACTGGATATGGTCTGGAAGCCGAAGGGATGTGATGCTAGAATTGCCCCAAAAAGCGCCTCCTGCCAAAATCCGGAAATTGTCTGTGAGGAAAACTTCATTTTCCAAATCCCGCCCGTCCCAAAAGATTTCTCCAGCATCCCAGGGAGTGTTTTTCCGTCTGGAAATCCAGTTTTCTAAAAAAGGCGTCCCTTCAATTACATGCCGGCCTACGGATTTTAAGGACGAAGGAGTAAAAACCTGGGTTAAAGCGGTACATTGATAAACAAATTTGTCAGGCAGATGACACAGCCCTTCTTCTAAAATCAGACACTTAAGGCGTAAACAGCGGGAAAAAATGCCAGTTCCCCAAAGAGAGCCAGAGGGCAAAGGAGCGTTTAACGCTGCTGAACCTACAATGGTTGCGCGTCTGACCCCGGTTTGGGCAAAGGCCAGATTTCCGATCTTTTCAATATGAGAAAAAAGGCGGACTTCTTTTAAGCTGGAACAGCGGTAAAAAGCCATTTCTCCAATGTGTGACAGACAGGGAGTTAAGGGAACTTCCTTTAAACTGGAACAGCCATAGAAGGCTTCATTTCCGATTGCGGACAGGGCATTTCCAAAATGAATTTCCCGCAGCACCTGACAGCGCTTAAAAGTTCGTGGTTCCACCTGAGTTATCCCATCTGGCAAAGACAGGCGAATCAGTTTGACGCAATTTTCAAAAGCGCTGGTTCCAATATAGGACAATTTTTCAGGAAGGAAGATGCTCTGCATCGTAAGACAGTCCCGAAAGGCCCCGGCGCCAATTTCTACAAGGCTTTCCGGCAGGCGTACCTGATCAATTTCTTCTTTTCCCGCAAACGCTTCCTGTGCGATGCGGGTGATTCCCTCTGGCACCACCACTCTGGATTCATCTCCCAAGTATTTCAGCAAAATGGTTCCGCTGATGGAGAAATTTCCCAAAACCTGCCTATGGATGGTTTGCACCAGGGAAGGCAGGATGGGGTCGGAGCGTTGGGAGATTCCGGCAAGTGTAAAAGAGGTGTTGTTTTCCAGCTGGATTTCTTTTAAGGAGCTGCAGTTTTTAAAAGCATCTTCATGGATGTGAACCTGTGAGCTGGCAAACTGCACGTTTTCCAGACAAATACAGTTGCGGAAGGCACGGCTTTCAATTTCTGTCAAAGTGGCAGGGAGTTTTACGGACACAATGCCCCGCTTGTCAAAAAAACAGCTTTTTCCGATTTTTGTAATGCCTTCCGGGATTTCCACATGCTTGAGATTGGTGAGAAAACGGGTGAGGCATCTTCCTTTCAGCTCCATCATCTGAAGCACGTCTGCAGCGATGGCGTGGACAAGAGGAGGGACAAAAACCGCGCCAGCCACTACTTCCACCACATTGGGGAAACGAAACACCGAATCCTGGTAAAATGCGATTTCGGACAGTTTTTGGCAGCCGTTAAACACGTCACAAAGACAGTTTGCATCCAGCAGCGGAGAGATTTCCAGCTGCTCAAGAAGCACATCGTTTAAAAAAGTTTGTCTTCCCAGCCAGAGCACACCGGGAATAGAGGCTTTTACAAGGCTGTCGCAGTATAAAAAGGCACAGTTTCCGGTTTTTGTTACAGAAACCGGAAGATGGATTTCCTTTAAGCTATGGCAGCGGTGAAAGGCGTAATCCCCGATTTTTGTGACTCCATGGGGGATTTGGATTTCTTCCAGTTTCCGGCAGCCTTTAAAGGCATTGGATTCAATTTGACGAAGGCTTTTGGGAAGCGTCACCTGCCTTAAAGATACGCAGCCTTTGAAGGCTCCTTCTCCAATGGTGTGAATGCCTTCTGGAACCGTCACCGATTCTTCTCTTCCCAAATATTTTTGAAAAATGCCTTCTTTTATTTGAAAATCTTCCCAAGAATTTTTTGTGATCATTGGTTGTAACGTCCTCCTTTGGCGTTGGTTTACGATTGGGACTGGGGCGGTTGGGAATCGGAAAAGATTTTCCGAAGGATGTCTTCCAGTTCTTCCAGACTGCCGCTTCGGTGAAGAGATTCTTTGTAACGTTTGGTACCAGGCCGTTTTTTCATACCATAGGAGGCCAGTTTTTGAATGTAACTTAGAGTGTAAGTCTCATCATAATAGGTTAGGGCAAGATGCATCTGTTCCAGAAGGATCTGAAGAAGGGATTTTTCGCAGGGGACGCCGGTTAGTTCCTGGAAGACAAAAGGGTTTTCCAGCCCATACCGGGCAATCATTATCCCGTCGGCGCCAGTGTTTTCCATGACTTTTATGGCCTGGTGAGAGGAAAAAATACCTCCGTTTGCGATTACCGGGATGGAGACCGCTGCTTTGGCCTGTTCGATCTCATCATACCAGGGAGTTCCATCGTACATCATGCTTCTAGTTCTCCCATGAATTGTGATGAGATCCGCTCCGGCGTCTTCGCACATACGGGCAAATTCTGCGGCGAATCTCTGATCTTTATGGATTCCGGCGCGGCATTTTACCGTCACGATCTTACCGCTTTTTTTACAACTGCGGATTATGGCAGCGGCTCTTTTAAAATCCAGCATCAAAGCGCTTCCCTCTCCGCTTTTAAAAACATTCGGAACCGGGCATCCCATATTAATATCAATAATGTGATAATCTTTCAGCAGCTCGCTGCAGGCACTGTGTTCCATGATGGCAGGAACCCCGCCTAAAAGCTGGACGGCTTTGATTTTTTCTTTTTCGGTGGTCAGAAGCAGGCGGCAGTTGGCCCGGTCCTGATATTTTAAGCCGTTGGCGCTGGTCATTTCCGTAAAACACAAACCAGCGCCCAACTCATAGGCCAGCATACGAAATGGATAGCAGGTGTATCCGGCCAGAGGCGCCATCAGGACATTGGAGGGAAGAAGAAGGGTTCCGACGCGCAGTTTTTTGATCATGGGGTATCCTCCAAAAGGTGGGTTTTCATTTATTTTACTTGTTTTTCCAGAGTGTGGCAAGCAGAAATTCGTTCGATGCAATGGTCAAATTCACTAAAAAAACAATCGATTGCAAGAGAAAAAACCCGGATAATTTGGTGGAATGCACAAGAAAAGAAAAGGCTCTTGTGCCCATTCCCAAAATAATGTATAGTAAAAGAATGAGGGATTGAGAGGTTGAGAGATGTGACGATTTATGATATAGCACGGGAAGCTGGAGTGGCGGCCAGCACAGTATCCAGGGTGATCAATAACCGGCCAGGGATTAAAAAAGAGACCCGGCAGAAGGTGCAGACTCTTCTGAAAAAGTACAATTACATACCAGACGCAGCGGCCAGAGGATTGGTGATGCAATCTAGCCGTCTGGTGGGGATTTTGATTGTGGATATCAGAGTGGCCCATCACACGGAAAGCGCTTTTGTTATTGAGCAGGAATTGACTAGACGGGGATATTGCTGCATTACCATGGGAACCGGACCAAGAGATGAGGATAAGGCAGATTACATTCGTATTTTAGAGCAGCGGCGGGTGGAGGGCGTGATTCTCATGGGTTCCATGTTTGAGACGGAGGCAGTGCAAGAGAGCATTAAAAAGCATCTGCCGAGAGTGCCGATCGTGATGGTAAACGGATATTTGGATTTGCCTAATGTGTCCGGAGTCATTGTGGATGAGGATACCGGGGTGGAAAAGTGTGTGAATCTTTTGTTTGCCAGGGGAAAATCAAGGCTTGCTTTTGTGCTGGATTCCCGTTCACCGGCTAATTTCCGGAAGCAGCAGGGATTTTGCGACGGCATGAGAAGGCATGGGGTGAAGGAAGAGGACATCTGGAAGTATGAGATGAAAGAAAGCTCGGTCCAGGGAGGATACGATATAACGGTGCAGATTTTAAGAGAGCGCCCGGATATACAGGGGATTATATATACCATTGATTTGGTGGCTGTAGGCGGCGTGCGTGCTGCCTATGATATGGGAATTTCAGTGCCGGACCGACTGGCTTTGATTGGAATTGATAATAGCATTTATGGGGAGATCTGTATTCCCAAATTGACTACGCTGGATAACCGGCTTCAAGATTTGAGTGAATCTGCAGCTACTATTTTAAGAGAGGGGCTGGAGGGGAAAGTGCAGAGTAAGAAGCTGATGATGTTTTCTGAAATTATTGAGCGGGAGAGTACGTAAGACAAGTATATGAGGGGTTTGTATTTTGTAAGAAGGTGTGTCAGGTAGGAATCGGATCACGTGGAAAGCGGTTTTTTCTACGTGATCCGATTTTTATTTTACTATTTTTTATGGAATGATGAGTTTGATGATTTGTTTGTTGATGATCCGTTTATTGGAGGAGGGTTCCTTTTACTCTTAAAAGTTTCGCTGCCGAACAGGTCGATTATAAGTTAATAAGGAAAGGATATTGACAGAAAGGATTTTTAAAATACATTTTGAGAACGCGGGGGATTTAGCCGTATTTTGGCAATCGATTGCCAAACAAAGATTGGAAAATGATATTTATTTAACGGATAAGTTTTTAATTTGTAATAAATGCACAAATAATTAGGTATAAAAATGTGAAATAAGACAATAATAACATGCTTGAAATTGAAAAATAATTATGTTATGATGATAATACAAATTGCAATCGATTGCAAAAGAAAGGTGTTTTGTTATGATTTATGGTCATATTTTTGCGAGGGAGACAGGAGCTGCTTATGCAGGGCCAATTGGGGATGCCATTCGTTATTGCCGAGAGACGGATGTTTCCAATATGGGAGAATGTGAAATTCTGCTAAAGGGTGAGGCGCTGATTGTCCGAATCTGCGACCGGATGACAGAGGCAAAGGAGAAGAAGCTGCCGGAGGTTCATCGCAGATACGCGGAACTGCAGTATGTGGCAGAGGGATGGGAGCAGATTGGATATTATCCGGACCGGGGTGACAACCAGATTCTTGCAGATTGTCTGGAGGAGAAGGACACTTTATATTATAAGGAGAATCCACTGTCCGGGGAAATCATGCTTCCGATGACTCCGGGAACGTATGCCGTATTTTTTCCGGAGGATGTCCATCGGCCATTCTGTCAGGCAGAAGCTCCGGCCAGAGTGAAGAAGATTGTGGTGAAGATTGCTCTTGAGACTTTGTAAGACTGTTTTTGTCCAGTTTTTTCATTGGGCGAACGATAGCTAATAATTAAGACAGGATGAGACCGGATAAAATTTTTCTGTGGGACAGGCTGAATGTATACAATCCGACAGAGTTTGACAACAAATGCATGTTTTAATACATTTCCTTTTTGGATTTTGTGAAAAACATACAAAAATATTTCATGGAATTTGTATAATATGCAAGGGTAAATCTGGTTGAAATAGGGCATGAATTGTGATAAAATTAAAAAACAATCGATTGCAAAAATTGTAGATACAGAAAATGTATCAAAAGCGTCAAAATGCAGTTACATTCTTACTGCAAATGTTATAAAAATTGAGAAGAAAGGGATTAAAACAATGTTAAGAATCAAGTATGAGGAACTGTTAAAAGAATTTGAGCGCGTACTGATCAGCAGAGGTTTTAATGAGAAGAATGCATTGGATGCGGCCACAGTTTTTGCACAGAACAGTCTGGACGGGATTTACAGTCACGGGATTAACCGCTTCCCTCGTGTGGTGGAGTATCTGGATAAAGGGGAGATTAATCCAGATGTGGTAGCAACCTGCGAGATGTCCATGGGAGCCATTGAGCGGTGGGAAGGCCACAGGGGTTTTGGACCTCTCAATGCCAAACAGGCTATGGACCGGGCCATTGAGCTGGCAAAGCAGTACGGTATCGGAATGGTGGCTCTTGGCAACAGCAACCACTGGATGCGGGGCGGCAGCTATGGCTGGCAGGCAGCAGATGCAGGATGCATCGGAATTTGCTGGTCCAACACCATGCCGAATATGCCTGCATGGGGCGGCAAAGACCGGAAGATCGGCAACAATCCTTTGATTCTTTCCGTGCCAAAAAGTAATGGAGATCATGTGGTGGTGGATTGTGCAGTATCTCAGTTCTCCTACGGAAAGATTGAGGAGGCAAGGCTGAAAGGCCAGAAGCTTCCTGTGCCAGGAGGATATGACGAGGACGGCAATCTGACTACAGATCCCGCAGCCATTGAGAAGACTTGGAGAGTTCTTCCTATGGGATATTGGAAGGGCAGCGGCATTTCCATTTTGCTGGATTTGATTTCCACAGTTCTTACCAATGCTAATTCTGTTCAGAAGATTGGAACTTTTGGAGATGAGATTGGTTTGTCTCAGATTATGATTGCCATTGATCCAGGCAAGTTTAACGATGCCGAGACCACAGACCGGATTGTAGACGAATTGGTGGCAGATATTCGGTCACCCGAACGTTTGAGTAAAAAAGCATGGGCGACGTCCGTTTTTTCGTTCAAACTCCCGAACCCATTCCCGGCATTTTGCCATAAAGTAATATTGACGGGCCGGTTCTTCTGTCGGCGGTTCTTGCGTCGTGTCGATCGCGTCAAGATCTATTTCATTATACATAAGACTTTCCCTCTTTTAAATTTTTATTAGATTTCTTCGCCGGATTCTCTGTCAACGAATGAAATCTTTAATTCACAACCCAGGAAATCGGCGATCGCCGAAAGTTCGGACTCTCTGAAATCGTTCCGCTTTAATTTATTTGAAAAGTTCTGGCGCGTCTGCCCCGTCACTTCCGCGATTTCTCCCAGCGTTACATTTCTTCTATTTTTCAGGAACCGGATCTTCTCTGCCGTGTTAGCTTTCATTTTTACACCTTCTTTCTTTCGGTTGTACTGCTATTTTACACAATACACTTTGAAATGTCAATAGTAAATTATATTTGAATTTTTTCACTTTAATTTTACATTTATACTTGACAAATTACACTTTCACGTGTATAATATAGACATAAGGTAAGGAAAGGAAGGAAAGAATCAATGACAATAAAGGAATTATTCAATAAGTACCGTTTAGAAGCTGAAAAGAACGTAAGGAATAACAAACTGAACACTATCGTTTATATGAGTGGATCGAAAATCAGAAAAACAAAACTTCAAAAAATGCTGGATAATTACAAAGATACAAGTTGTCTTGACTGTGAACTAGGCGTTATTGATAAATCAATACATGATTTTGAAATGAAAGCCGCCGGAATCCTTGAAAAATCTTTGGAATATTACGAAATCTATTAAAATTTATAGCCGGCGTTATCCGCCGGCCGCTCCCAGCAAATAAGAAAGGAATTATAAATCATGGAAAATACAAAGAAAATTTTAGAAGTCATTCGTCAGGAACTTAATGCAAACCCGATCGCCCAGGAAGCGCTTTCCATAGCGGCGGCAAGGGCCGAAGAATTGAATTATACAGCCGAACAATGGGAACAAGCGAAAATTTCTTTTATGTCAGCTTTATTCTACCGCCTGGCGCTGGATCATGAAGATATTAAAAGGCAGATAGGCGCGGACGTCTGGAAAATGTTTAATGCGGAATCAGTGAACTAATCGGGAAGGGCTTCGGCCCTTCTCTTTTACATTTCAAAATGAACTATGGAAACATTTCTTTTAAATTTTTCACTTTATTTTTACATTTATACTTGACAAATTACACTTTCACGTGTATAATATAGATATAAGGTAAGGAAAGGAAGGAAAATAAAAATGAGAAAATACAGTAAAGAACAAAAGGCATATATCGAAGCAAAGAAGGCGCTTGACATTCTGGAATCCCAGGAAAAGAAAATGGAAGCGGATTTCGTTAAATCCCTGGGAATCGTAAACGAAGACGGTTCCGTTCCTGTCGCAACATGGGCCATCGACGACGACGAAGCCGCCGACAAAGCGATTGAAGATTTTGGAAAGCTGGTTGAGGAATCCGGGTTATGGGCGAAGCTGGTTGAAGCAAAAGAAACATTCCGCCAGGCGGAAGAAAATCTTGTACAGTATGCGCTTTCACTGATTCCATTTAAGAAAGAACGCGAAGCGCTGGCGCGTGTGTCGAACGTCTTAAAATACAGACAGAAAATTCTTGACACGGTTCTTCGCCTTGACGCTTCCACGGTAAGCATGATAACAAAATAAATTTGCAAGGGCCGGCGGCCTGGCGCCGCTGGCCGGAAAGGAAGGAAAATATGATTTATAGGGCTTATTGGAAATTGAAGACTTTGCCGGAATATGTACCGGGGCATTTTGGATATGTGAAAGCGTGTTCAGAATCAGACGCGCGGCGGATAGTGCAAGAAAACCTTGATTCCGCCTATGAAGTGACAGAAATAACCGAAGCGGCCGAACACATGATAACGCCGCAAAGTATCACTATAAATTTCAGAAACACAAGTGAATACACCATATTTTAGGCGGCCGGCTGGCCGTCTTTTTGATTTCAGTGTTAATCAGAATATATCAGACTTAATCAGAGTATATCAGACTTAATCAGACTTAATATAAGCCCCGTAAAGGGCCTTATTTCTTTTAGCGGCCGTTTCTTGCCTGAACCATTCCGGGGGCTTCCTGGGCCTTCCTAGCGCGTCAGGCGGCCGGAATTTACGCCCAGAGAAGCCGGCGTCGGAATCCAGAAAATAAAACAGCCCACATACGGCCGTTTTAAGACGTTTTCTTCCGTATGTGGGTATTTCTACACTTGAACCATTCCGGGGGCTTCCTGGGCTATTCTGGCGCGTCAGGCGGCCGGAATTTTGCTTCGCATAGCGGCGGCCTGGCGTCCTGGGATTGTAGATTGTACCCCCTTTAAAACCCCCTTCGCCGCCCATTTTATCACACATTATTTAAACGGTCAAGTGTAATTTTTAAAACATTATTTTACATTTTGAAAACTGCGCTTTACTGTTTAGCAAGATATTTTGTGTTACTACTGCAAAAACCTGTATATGTAACGCCCTTGATCGTCGTCTGCACATAAAGCCACTTTGTACCGTCAACAAGGGTATAATATCCGTAATTTCTCACGGTTGTATTATTCGGCATGACGACAAGTTCCGGCTTTCCTTTCCCGGCTCCGGCCCTTAAATAAAGGCTTCCGATCGTCTTATATGCGCCGGCAAGCGTTTTGTCAAACCCTTTCGCGCTCTCAATCTTCGCCGTAGAAACGGACGGCGCCGGCGCACTGGAAGAACCGGAAGCGGCCTTTCTTGCGTTTCCGCTTACGACAATCACGGTATGACCTTTTGTTTTCGTGACTAACACGTCCCCGTCATATACCGGCGTCGCGCTCTGCGATACATAGGAACGCTTGCTTTCAAAAAGGCCGGTTGCTTTCAGGGACGCCGCTTCGTTTGCCGTGGTAAAGTTTCCGGGATCCTTTCCGGTTGCTTCCTTCACCACTTCACGGACAAGCGAAGAACAATCACATTCAGTTTTAACGGCTGTCATAATGCCGTGTTGCACAACCCCCAGGCGGTTGCCCTGATCGTAGCCGATATTTGCATTGTTACACGCGGCCTTCATCAGATCCGCCATTTTTACCGCGTGCGCCGCGGACTTCGGCCGCAAAATATACCACCCTTTAGAGTGGGAATACATTTTTTGCATACTTACTTCACCGGTCAGATCGTTTGTTGCGGACGTCTGCTTCTGATCTCCGGCGGCGCCGCCGCTGGCGTTTCCTCTTTCGTCAATTCTTGCACTTCCTACCATGATAGACATATTGATTTCCCCTTTCTTTTCTCCGGATCCTGAAAACCGGTTAAAATATTCCTGGCCGTATTCAGCCCGTTTCCTTTTCACCGCGTCAGACTGATCCTTCGGTGCTTCATATTTTGTCAGCACAAGATCGGACGCTTCTTTCACACTTGACGCTGTTTTTAATGCCATATATACGGGCCTGAAATTTTCTTTTAATTCCTTAACCATAAAACGAAGTTGTGTTTCCAAATCTCCGATTGACTTCCCGGCGGATTTTGCATATTCCAGAAGCGCCGCTTTTCGTGTGGGAAAAGTCCATTGTGCCAAGCCGTAACCGGCGCCGTCATTTACAAAATTTTTATAGGTTCCGTTGTCAACGGCGGCCGTATATTCGGCGTCGGTATAGTTCAGTCGTTTTTCGCATGAATTTTGAAGGTTAGTCGGTTCAAGATTGCTTTCCGGGCGAAGGTTTCCCATTTTCCCAGCGGTTCCGTAATCATTGAATCCTTCATCAATCAAAAAGTTCCAGATTTTTTCCGCGTTGTCTTTTCCTCTTAATGCCATAAAATACCTTCTTTCAGAAAAAGGCGGCCGCCCGTGAAAAGGCGCCGCCCGGTTATTAGCTGTTAATTCTCTTATTCTCTTTACAAGCCGCTTCGATCTTCGATACGATCCACGCTTCAACGTCGTTGAACTCCCTTTCAAGGATCTTCAACGTGCGTTCGTTCATCATGGAAAGCGCGGTTTTGACGGATTTTTCCATCGCTTCACGCTGTTTTTCTTCCGTGAAGGTTCCGTCTTTCCGCAACTGATCCGCGAACGTCTGGTTCGTCTGATCCACGGCGTCCAGGACGATTCCGACGGCTTCTTCAATCTTGCTTCCTTCCGTCTTCGTGCGGACATACTGAACCACGGCGCCGACGACGATCGGGATCGCCGGAATCAGTACGGTATTGACAATAGTTTCAAGCAAATTCTGTAAATCCATTTTTAAAATCTCCCTTCTAATACGTTTCCTGAATGTCTTCATTCATCGCGCTTTCAAACTGTTCTTCCGCCGGCGCCGCGTCAAGTCCGGCTTTCTGGTATGCCTTGCGAAGTTTGATCGCATTTTCCGCCTTCGCCTTGTTGTAATAAAACGCCCTGGCGATTGCATAGCCGCCCCAGCATACCGGAATCACATAACAGAAGAACGTCACGTCAAGCCCTTTCCAGGTGAAAAACAGTCCGAAGGCGGTAATGATCCAACATTCGATTTTTGCTTCCGTCAGGATTTTCTTTGAAAACTCCGGCGGCCGCTTCCTTCTGCGTCTTCTTCTCACGTTTCCCGGCTCCTTTCTTAAACTCCGGCGCCCATGCGAATAGCGAAGACGACGGCGCCGACGACGATTGTTATAATAGTGGCGGCAATCGTCCGCGTCAGCCACTTATTCGCGTCTTCCAGATCTGAAATTCTCTTTTCCGCGTCCTGAACGTCGTCTTTTAACTGAATGATGTCTTTTTCGTTTTCATAGGTCTTCGCTTTCGCGTTGTTGTAGCCGTCAAGTTTTCCTTCAATCGCAATCAGACGATCAAGAACTTCCCTTTCAAAAGATAATTCCGACATAGACAAGCCCCCTTTCTTAAAATTTAGACAATAAAAAATAACCGGCCTATCCGGTTACAAATTGTTGAATATTCGGAAGGAAAATTCGTCTATAATTTTTCTTAGCAGATTTCCGGCCGTGAAATGCTGTATCAGGCCGAAATAACTTTGCATTGTATTATTGACCTTTTCAAAGGTTATCTTCCCAGCTTCAAAAAGTCCTTTTATAAACTTCATGCGGCGGAACATACGCTTTCGCGTACTCTTTCGCATAACGATCTTTTTCGCCGTGATCTGCGCCCCGACGAACGTAACCGGAAGCCAGGCCGGGCGAATACAGGTCTTTTTATTTAATTCAAGGTGAAGTTCTTCGTCAAGGAACCGTTCGATCTCCGCCAGTATTTGAAACAATTCGTTTTTATCCGGCCAAAGAATAATAATGTCGTCCATGTACCGGATATAATAACGGATATGTAAATCATGTTTGCAAAACTGATCTAATTCGTTTAAGTAAATATTAGCGAACATTTGAGAAGTCAAGTTCCCGATCGGCATACCCCTATTGTAAATCCAGTCTTCTTGTTTGCATAATTCCGGTTGCACGCCAGCCGGAAGGCCGAAGGCCGTGTCTTCACAATTTATCAGTTTATACAGATCCCGAAGAATAAGTTCGTCTTTTATGTGCCTTGAAAGAATCTTCATCAGGACTTCATGATCCACGCGGTAAAAATATTTTGCTATATCCAATTTAAGCACATACCACTTTTTAGAACTCCTGGAAGCCTTACGAAGCCACGTTTGAAGCTGTTCCCTCGCCTTTGTGATTCCCTTCCCGACGCGGCAACCGTAACTATGCGTTATGAACTGCCGGTCAAACAACGGGTTTAATTTCTGGTAATACGCCCATTGTACGACGCGATCGGGATATGATAAAGCCATGACGATCCGCGGCTTCGGTTCAAAGATTTTCTTCTTTCGGTACTTCCCTACATGATAGGACGATTCCAGGGGATTTCCCGGAACCCCGTCTTTCGGGAAATAGGTTAGTTTGTTATGAAGATCGATCAATTCGTCTTCCCTATGCGCTTCAAAGGCAAGATTTTCGTCGCGGTAATGTTTACTTTGCGAAGCGTTTTTATGCCCTTCCAGCAAGTTTCCGAAGTCGATCACTTCTTTGTGTGTCACATCGAAAGTTTTCAATAGCCTTTTCCCTTTCTATGTTTTACCGTCTGTATGCCAGTACAGACGGGACTTGCGCCCAGGCTTTCGGCCGAAGGCGCGGCGCTATCCGTTACACCCTTCTAGCCCTTCCCTTTCAGCCCTGGCCGGCTTCTAGTTCGGTACTAACTGCATTGATAGCGGCGTCAATTCTTCTGGCTTCGCCAGAACGGGGATAGATCCCTTTCCCTTTCATGCACTGTGAAAAGTCCGTAAACTTTCCCGTCTGGCTCAAAGGGTAAGCGGAAAAGAAGCCGATGTTCGTGTTCACGTTCGACCGGACGTTGTTCAAATTCAACGCGGAAGGCCCAGAATTCGACGTGTTGTTGTAACTGGCGCCCACGATCGGCAAGCGTTATTTGACCTATTCCCACCGGGAATATTATTTCCCGTTTGTTGTGCTGGTTTCCTTTTGTGACTTGATCCAGCCGCCCAGAAGCCGTCCTATTTCATTAAGCCTTTCGGAAATCAACTGATAACGCTTTTCATCAATAAATCTCATATCATACGAAAGATCGTTAAAAAGCCGAAGAAGTTCAAGCTGGACGTCGGCGTCTTGAAGCGTAGTCTTTTTGTAATACTTCTTTTGCGCCGTGATAATGTAAATCAGGAATTGAAATAAACATTTCTTATAGTCCGAAACAAACCCCAGCTTTTCACTCCTGGGATATTTCACCCACGAAGTATATAAATATTTCATAGCGTCTTTCGCTTTCTGCAATATAATCAAGCCGCTTCTTTGATCCCGTCCTTCGTCGGTTTCAGGATTGCCGCGCGGCCGATCATCATATCTTCTTTGTTGTCCCACTTTTCAGGTTCCTTTCTGTTTCCAAAAACAAAGGGGCTACTATCGTAGCCCCTAACAGATTTACAGTTTTCAGATTACAGATTTCAACTCCATAAAAGCGGAAAAGAAGCCGAGGCACGTGTACACGTGCGACCGGACGTAGCTCAAAGCCAACGCGGAAGGCCCAGAATACGACGTGCTGATGCAACCGGCGCCCACGAACGGCAAGCGTTCGCCTTCGGTATTGATCCAGAATCCGCCGCTATGCGTTACGCCAGCTTTCGGCGCAAGCATTAACTCATACAGAATTTCGGGGATCGTCACGCCGGAAGCGGCGGCCAGGTTTCCAAAATTCGACGTGCTGTTTGTTCCGGCTCCGCCCGTTGCGGTTGCGATCTTGAGATCCTTTGTGTATTTCAGTGTTCCGGCCGTTCCAGGCTCCACAAGTGCGCCCGTGGGAAGAATAGCCTTCCAGTAAGTGCTTGTGTCCGTGTGCGCGACCTGTTTCGCGGCCAGGTTCCCGACGAAGATCTGAATTTCTCCGTCCTTAATACGCATACCGGAACCCCATTTCCAGACGTTTCCCACCCAGTCGGCGATTCCGTTCCTTGTCCCGTCATGGAACCACGTCGCCGGGCCGGATCCCGTCGCCGTCCTGGTTGTGCGCCGTCCGCCGCTTCCGTCGCTTTCGTCTGCGGTCTGCTCTCCGGCTTCGTATGTGTGGGAATGACTTTTCCCGTACTGCGTATTTCCGCGCGGAACAAAACCGCTTTTATAGATTAAGTGGTTAATGACAGCGCGTTCGGGAATACTCATCAGGTGGAAGCCGGCGCCCTTTGCATTACAAGCCGCGTGTGAAGCGTCATAGTCAATCACCGCCGCCGGATCCATGCCGGGCCAGGAATAGGCGCGGCCGTTGATGATACAGTTTAAAAACTTACTCATAAAGAACCGCTTGTATTCCACATCATCGACAACGAAGGCGGAATGTGTCTTCTGGCTTCCGCCTTCGTACAACTGCGCGTTTGTGCGCTTGTTGATCGGGATCATGAAGGAAGGAAGATTCGCGTTATCCTGGATCACGGTACACCCGAAGCCGGTCAACCCTTCCGTTGCAAATTTTAAGCTGTCAAAATTGTAACTTTTCATTTTAGAATACACCTTCTTTCAGGGCGAACAAAGTCACTGTCACATTCTCCATAGAAAACGGAAGCGGTTCGCGTTTTGTGATTGTTTTGTTGAAATATACGGCTCCGGTGTCGTCGTCCTCTGCCGGCTCCACATAATCAGGATTCGGAACTTCCGTTTCGTCGTATTTCCTGGCCGGAATGTCTACCTGGGCCACGTAATAGGCGCCGGCGCCGGTATTCAGGCGCCCGAAGGCGTCCGAAGTAATGTCGATATGGACGTCGTGATCCGCTTCACTCTTTTTCAGATTCAGCATGATCTGATCGTCGAAATTGATCCAGGTTCCCGATTCTTCATAGTGAATCTTCGGGCCTTCGTTTGCTTCGATAATTTTCATCGCGTTATACCTACCTCTCTTTTTACTTCGTTCATTCTGGCGTTGATTTCCTCTGCATACTCCCGATTCAGCCGATCGGAATTTTCAGGGGAACCGCCGCCAAACTGCCGTAAAATATTAGCTTCCTGGGCGCGTCGTTCGTCTGATTTAACAATTATGCCAACCATTAGTACAAGCCCCCTATCACATGAAGTTTCAAGGTCACGTTTTTAGCGCTCCCTGAATAGCATACCTTGAAGGCGTTCAAGGCTTTTCCGTACACTTCGACGTTTTCGACCGGGCCGTCAGCTTCGACGATCTCCGTTTCGACCGTATAATCGGAATTATTCGCCGGGCGCGGAAGCGTAACCGTTTTTTCGGCGTTTGTCGCCGGATATTTCATCGTGTTTTTAAGATCGACCGTCAAAATCTGGCCGCGCACATCGTCAAGCGATTCCTGGACTAACCGAAGATTCATTGACACGAACCCAACAATCAGGGCATTTTCCAGAACTCCGAAATCCATGTTTCCGAAGTTCCTTTTGCTCTGCTGTGTGCCTTTTTTCTCAACTTCGCCAGGCGCCGGCGCCCAGTTATACAGACCGTTCCCCAGGCTTTCAACGGATACGCGCCGGGGATACTGGACGATACGATCTTCCCAAAATACCGGGATATACATTTTTCTTCACCTTCCCTTCTAACTCTTTGCCGAAGTCTGGACGATTTTCAGGGTATAGCGGTACTGAATCCCTTCGTCAAATTCCGCCTTGTTTAAATTCTCATTTCCGCCGGCCCACATAAAGCCGTCCCGATGATAAAAGCGGATCCCGTTGATTTCGTCCGGCGCTTCGTGATCGAACATTACATAGATAGCGACGCGGCCGTCCGGTAATGTTTCCACCTTTTCGATCGGGATTTTCGACCAGGTTTCGCCGGATCTGTACTCCGCATAAGCGATAACTTTTTTAATATATTCCTTTATGTCTTCCAGCGCTTCGGCCGTCAAAGGAATATAGCTTGCTTCTGTCATGCTTCCAAACTCCTTTCTATTCTTCCGCGGCGTATTTGTCCGCGTCAGTGTTATAATATAAGTCATAGCCGGTACTTTCCCCAGCCGCGGAAACGCCGCTTTCCGCGCCGGAAAATCCGACCGAAGGATCGGGAATTGTCCCGGTTTCAGTGTAGACGGTTGAACCCGTCCCGGATTCGCCTTCAAGCCCGACTTGAACTTCGTTAAATTGTGCGCCGACGGAAATATCCGGCGCGGTTCCGGTTTCCTGATAAACCGTTGAACCCGTCCCGGATTCGCCTTCAATATCGACTTCGGCTTCGGCAAACTGGCCGCCGACGGAAATATCCGGCGTCGTCCCAGATTCCGCTTCGCTGTCCGAAGAATAGACAGAAAAGCCTTCTTCGGAAGCGGCCTGAATGTCGATCTGGCCGTCGGTAAATGCCGCGCCGACGGAAATATCCGGCGCGGTTCCTGATTCTGTTTCGCTGTCCGAAGAATAGACAGAAAAGCCTTCTTCGGAAGCGGCCTGAAAATCAATCTGGTTTTCTACAAGCGCGGCGCCGACGGAAATATCCGGCGTGGTTCCGGCGTTTGTATATACTGTATTTGCGCTATCGCTGGCGCCTTCCAGCGTGATATTCACTTCGGAAGGGAAGAATCCGACTTCTGTATTCGGATAAGTGCCACACTCAAATTCACCGCAAAATGTATAAACAAAAGATTGAAATTCCGAAATCTGTTTGAATACCAGTTTTATTCCATTTTGAAAAACCATGTAATCGAAGCGCGACCGCGCATTTTTTACCTGGTTTAAATATTTCAAAAATTCCTTGATTGACGTTTGCGTGACTTCGGTTCCGACGGCAATCCGAAAATGAAAAGGTTCGCCGGCATAGGTGAACCATTCTTCGACGGAAGTATTTTCATTTCCGAATACCGTATCAATCATTTCTTCCATCGCCTGGCGCGTCCCCAGCTTCATATACCAATAAATAGAATTTCGGATCATGTTCCGCTTCACGCTGGGCGAAAGGGAAGGGCTGTAAAATAAAACACGGTTTTCGACCGCCAGAAAGTCAAGTTTATCATCAGACACGGATTCCAGATCCGCCCATATATAAACACGCCGCACACGGTCAAAATATTTCTTTTTCTGCATATCGAAGGCATACGAAAGGGCGATTCTTTCAGGCGTCTTCATTTCGGACGGAAGCGCGTTTTCTGTCCGGTAATCTGCAAGTTTAATCATCTTCTATTCCACCGTATGTAAATTCAACCGTTTTTTCCATAGCGATCGACGTTTCAGGAATCGGCGTAAATACCGGCGAAGTTATCACAACGCGCTTTCCGCCGGCGGCGCGAACAAATTCCGTCAATGCGTCCGGGTTTATGTCCCGGCCGATCTTCGTCCTCTGCCAGTTTAAGTATGTTTCTTTTGCGGCTTCAATGGATTCCTGAATCACCTTGATATTGTTCAAGTCGCTTCGCGCGATATAGTAAACCGCTTTCAGGTTATAATTCACCACATCAGGCGCCGCCACAAGATCATTGTCTGTTAGCGGTATGATCGGATTTTCCCGTAAATATTCCAGGCAACCGGAACAAAACGTCTTGCTGGGAAGGGCGCCGCCAACCAGAAGGATCCGAATATCAACGACCGCTTCCGTCGGTTCATATATTTTCACATCTTCAATCGCGGCGCTGTTATACTGCTTCACCCAGTATTCGTAAGCGTCCGCCGGGCCGGCCACGGAATAAGAAGAAGGCGCCAGGAAGATTCTTTCCCGGAAGCTGTCTTCGGATTCTTCGCCGGTTCCGCCGTCTGATTTTGTAATATTCGATACACCGGAAACATAGGGAACCGGATCGACGATCGTTTCAATCTGTCCGACAATATATTCATTCCCGACTTCCCCGACGGTTTCACACGTACAGTCAACATCAACGAAGGAATCGCCAGCTTTTACTTCCGCGTAATCATCAGTAGCAAAATACACGCCATCGCCGGCCGTGATTCTGGTTCCTTGCGGAATATAGATCACGTCCTTTCTTATCTCCGAAAGTGTGAACCGCGCCGTCACAACTGCCGGTTTCGGCTCCTGGATAAAGGTTTTCTTGAAGGCGCCTAAATGCCGCAAGAAATTCCCTTTTGAGTATTTCAAAAGATTCATTTTCGCCGCATTATCTAATATTTGATACATTTGAAAGTATTGACCGGCTTCTATCCTTAAATGGATATGTTCTTTGTCGCCAGGGCGAAGCGCAACCTTCCGGCCGGTTGCTTCCTGATACTTCTTTTCATAGTCGGCGATCATTTCATTCAAAATTTTTTCGTATGATATATCATCGACGAAGGAAATATCAGGCAAATTATAAAGTTTTGAAATTTCATTCTGCATTGTATGTAAGCACCACCTTCGGAATCATATTTCCGGCGCCGCCGGAAGCTATAAATGATACTTCTTCCACGCTTGCGCGTGGTTCAAATTCTTCTATTAGTTCAATCGCGCTTATTGTATAAAGATTCTGCGCGATATAGGCCGGGCTTGAAATAATATCAGGATCCAGCCCGATTTCCCGGTTATTCGGGATTGTGCCTTTTATACAAGTCAAAAGAAAAAGGGCCTTTTCAAGAATTTCTTCCCGAAGTTCCCTTTCATAGACACTATTTATAATAATCTGAACGTCGTCTATTATTAACACAATATCACCGCCTTACAGATATTCTTTCGCCGTGACTGTAATCGCAACGGAAACAAGTTCGCCGTGATTCCAGACTTCTTTATAATCTTCGTCTATTCCGGTTATAACCCATTTTCCGCCGCCGACTTTGTGTCCGCCCAGGACGAAAGAATTTACAACCCCTTGTTCACACATCAAGGTTATTTTGTGAACCATGCTCCAGGGCCGGACGCCGTGACCGGCGATAAATTTCATTTCAAAAGTTACGCCCTGGTTCTGCGGCCCTTCAAACTCCAATTCGGATTTTTTTCTATATCGCTTGTGTTCAGAATATGACGCCGAAATTGTCCTTTTTAAATTGTTAAATGTGCAAATTCTTCTATCATTTGTTTCAAATATCACTTCGCCGAAATAGCCTATCAAACAGAATCACCCCATTTCTACCCCGGATAACTGCCGTCAACGATCAAATTTCCGCCCACATGGACGTTTCCGGTTGTTTTTATCGACTTTGCTTCAATAGCGCCGTCAACGGTCAAATCACCGGCTATATTCAGCGATTCCACGTGTACAGAATCGCTTACAATGTCAAGCCGCTTTTCTTCTCGATCGTATCTGATATAGCTTCCGTCGCCGAAGTCTTTCCGCCAGATCCCGGCCACGCCTTCGACGGGCCGGTTTCCGGTTGTGTAAGGCGGAACAAGTATCATTCCGCGCGTTCCGCCGTTCTGTAAGTGAATAACATAAACCATTGTGTCAATCTCTGGCGGATTCCATTCATTAGACCATAAAGGCATGAAGGGCGACAAAGAATTATCCCGATCCTTATAAACGACCTGGGCCGTTCCATCTGCATGGTTCACGGCCGATATATAGCCGACGCGCACAACGTCAGACATTTTCTTGTCCCCCTCTCTATCCTGGTATGGTTAGTGTCGTCCCCGGATAAATCCAATGTCCGTTACTGGACGAAGATTTCCCGTGTGATTTTGCCGCGGATTCGATAACGCTTGAATTTGCGTTGTAAATCTGCATATACTTTGCGCCGGATCCTAAATGGTTTGTGCTGATTTTCCAAAGGGTATCACCCGATACAATCGTATAGGTTTTAGCCTTCGTCGAAGGATCCGCCGCTTTCTTTGTAGTGCTTCCAGAAGCGACCGTCGCAACCGTAACGCCTTTTACAATAATACACAAGTGCATATCCAGCGAACAAAAATAACCGCCGCCGGCGTTCTTTTCGTGCGTGACGGTATCAATATAATATTTCCCGTCCAGCTTCCCGAAGCCGGTCATTTTTACACACTTGCTGGATATATATTTCGTGTCCCCCTTGACTTTTACGTTCATCGTCTGGCATTGTCTGTTATGTTCAAGCAATTTCGCCTTTGCCTTGACTTCGGCGTCCTGAAGGCTTTCGGCTGTTTCGTTCAGCTTCAGGATCCGGCTTCCGTCTTGCAACATGAATTTATATGTCAAGGTCTGATTCTTCTTTGAATCGGTATAAGAAATTGAAACGCCGTCATAAGCGCGTGTCATTCCTTTTTTTGCCGACCATGATTCGGTTTCCGTCCGGTCAATCGAAAGGGACGTCCCCTTCTTCTCATACTCCACACTATCAAAGACAACTATTTTCCGGTTGTATAATTTCATCGCCAGATTGTAGGAAGAACAAAGATTAAAGGCGAATGAAATATCTTCCTGATTCGATTGTTCCAGTTCATCGACCGGATAATCTTGACCGGAAAAGAAAAGCCCGACGCCGGCTTTTTTTGCGATTTCTGAAAGGATTCCTTTCACCGACGTTTTCTTCCAGGTCTTCGATTTCTTTGTGACGTTGAAGTCTGTATTGATCGGCGTCGTTATGCCGCCGATGGAAGCCGTTGAAGGCGGCCCCGAAAAACTCAAATCATCAATCAGGAAATATCCACAATTAAATTTCCGGTTGTCGCCTTCCTTCTTCCAGTTTGTCAGTTTGATAATTGTTTCGACATAATCCCCCTGAACGGGGATCCAGCTTCCCGACCACTTTCCGCTTCTGTTATTCAGCTTCAAAGTCACCGTGTCGGCCGTTCCGCTGGCATGATCCACATACTGAAAACTTTCGATATAGTCAGTAATTGTCTTTGTTATGTCGTTCCCGTTATATAATACAGTTACGGAAGATTGACGCGCCTTCATGCTTTACAATCTCCATTCCGGGACGTCTTCTTCGTCTTCTTCCGGCAATTTCGGGATATAAACCTTCGTGCCGGCCGAAAAGACGTAAATTTCCAGCAAATCGGCGTTATTTTGAAGAAGAAGGCCGATATATTTCACGTCCCCGTAAAACTGATAGGCGATTGAATCCCACATATCGCCTTGTACCGTGGTATATATCCGGTTTTCGTCCATATATCAGGCCCCCTTTCATGCCGGCGCGAACGAAGTCCGCTGATTCTGCCGGTTGTATTCCGCCATCATTTGATTAAATTTCTCCTGGGACATATCAAGCGCCGACTGAACGTCTTCTTTGCTCGCGTTCCCCTGGATAATCACTTGCGGCGAATAGACGATCCGTTGTGAATCGTCCGTTGAACTCGTTTCGCTGGTTCTGTTCACGGTGTTATTATTGTTTATTGTGTTATAAAGTTCTTTTGTGACGGATCCGCCTTCCTGGCCTACCGCCTGGCCGCCTTCGACTAACTGTTTGATTCTTCCGAACATATCCGCGGCGCCGCTTGCTTCCGGCTGGCTCCCGACCACGCCGGCGACGACCGATTTCATGTTCGACCACAATTCAGAAAGAGGAAGGACAGCTTCTTTTCCAGCTTCACCGCCGCCCAAAAGGGAACCGCCGTTCGCGCCAAAGATCGTCGGCCCCGTCAGGATTCCGCCGTCTTTGTACCACTCGACGCCGATTTTCGGAATCGAAGGCGGCGAAAGTGAGAAGGAACCGCTTATTGAGAAATGCGGCAACTTAATTTTCGGAAGCGATAAGTGGCAACCAGAAAAGAAATTCTTGATCGCGTTCAGCCCGTTTTGTACGGTCTGTTTTGCCGCTTCCAGTTTCGACGATATTCCGCTTTTGATTTCTTCAAATTTTGAAGTTGCGGCTTGCTTCGCCGCGTCCAGTTTTGAAGCAAAGGCGGATCTGATAGATTCCAGTTTTCCGCCGGTTAATGTGTTCACGGCCGACATAACATTTGAAAAAGTGCCTTGTACGCCAGCCATCGCGCCGGCGACAATCCCTTTTATTCCGCCGCCGGCGTTCGTGTATGCTGTTTTCATGCTTTCCAGGTTTGAAGATACGTTTGAAACGGCCTGGGACATAAAATTCCCTATTGTAGACTTCACGCTGTTAAAAGCGTTTGAAACGTTCGTTCCCACCGCGGACAATTTTTCACTGAATTTTGACCGCATTTCTTCCAATTTTCCGCCGGTCAAGTTGTTTATAAAGGAATATCCGGCTGTATAATAGCCCTTCACTCCCTCCATAGCGGCCGCGGCTATTCCCTTTATTCCGCCGCCGTGTTGCTCGTATGCCGACTTTATATTTGAAAGTTTTTCCGTGATTGTATCTTTCGCGGCCGAAAGAACGGTTCCGGCCTTCTCCTTGATCGAAGTCCAGGCGGCGGACGCCTTTTCTTTGATCGCCGTCAATTTTCCGCCCGTCGCGGTATCTATCGCATTGAACGCGCCGACAACAACGCCTTTCAGCGCATTAAGCGGCGCCAGCGCCAGCGAAGAAAGAGCCTTGAAGGCGCCAGAAAAGATATTTTTCAGCCCGTCAAGCGCTTTCGACCAATCGCCAGAAAAAACGCCGGTCACAAACTGAATAATCCCCTGGAATACCTGTTTCACGCCGTCGAATACGCCCGTCACGGTCTGCTTCCAACTCTCGAAAATTGAGGATATGAAAGCGAACGCGGCCGGAAATTTGTCGGCGAACGCCTGAATCGCGGCCGTGGCCTTCTCTTTCAGGTTGTTAAATACGCCGACGATCCATTGTCCCAACTGCGAAGCCTTTTCTTTCACCGTGTCCCAGTTTTTATAAAGCAAAACGCCAATCGCCACAACCGCGGCAATCGCCAGGATAATAAGGCCGATCGGGCTTGTCAGGAAGGTAAAAGCGGCGCCAAGTGCCGAAGTGACGGCCGTTCCTACCGTACAAATCGCGTTCCATGCTGTCATAGCGGCCGTTTGCGCCCAGGTTGCGGCCGTGCTGGCTCCTTTCAAAATTGCGTCTTTCGCATATAAGGCGTGCAAATACAAAGTTTCCGCCTTATCCTTTACTTTCAGGGCGATATTTGCCAGCATAGCCTTCTTTTCTGCTATAAACACGGTTACAAGGGCCTTGACCGCCTTCGCCGCGTTCATGGTATCTTTTGCCAGCCCGACTATTTTCATGGACGCTATCGCGCCGGCAACGCCTATAATAATAGGTTTCAGCGCCCCCCATTCATTTAACTTCTGGTAAACCGTGGCCGCGGCGCCGATCACTTTCATAATAGCGCCAACAACCGACGGAAGGGCCGTTGTTGCAATAAAAGAAATGACGGGCTTCGCCTTTTCAAACGCTTCAAAAAATTTATCTTTCAGATCCAGGGCGACCGCGATCACCTTATCAATAGCCGGCTTGTTTTCCTCGATTTTTGCCTTGATATTTTCAAAGGCTGTTCTTCCGGTATTCGCCAGGAATTGAAACGCCGCGACGCCTTTATTTTTCACATCTTCCAGAATCGGACGAACCATTCCAAAGAAAGCGACGGCCTTATCCTTGAATGAAGCAATCGCCGGAACGGCCCTTTCTGATAGCGCCTGAATAAATCCGGTCACTTTTTCCGTGATTTTCGGTATATGATCGGCAACTGCGAAAATTGCGTCCTTAGCCATGGGCGCGAAGATTTTATACAACCGGATCTTCGCGTCGTCTACCGCGGAACCGAAAACCGCCATCGCGCCCGGTAAAGTGTCCGTCACTTTTCCGGCCATATCCATCATAGCGCCTTCTGCGTTGTATAGTTCATCGTTTAGGGCTTGCCACTCTGAACGTCCGTCTGCTGTTGTGGTATTCAATCCAGACAGAAGATCGTTCAGCGTGTCGATCTGCGTCTTTCCGCCGATAGCCGCAAGCGCGGCGTTCCGTTCTTCTTCTGTCAGGTCTTTTGTTGCTTCATTGACAAGTTGAAGGGTTTCTTGAAGCCCGATGAACTTCCCTTCGCTGTCAAAGGCGGAAATACCTAACTTCTTCATCATCGCGCCGGCCTGGCCGGTTCCCGACGTTAGGTTAATTAAAACAGTATTTAATTTGTTTCCGGCTTCTGATCCTTTGATTCCGCGGTTCGCCAGCACTCCAAGCGCCGTCGCGCTATCTTCCACGGATACGCCTAAATTGTTCAGGACGCCGCCACAACCGATATATGCTTCCATAAGCTGTTGCGCCGTCTGGTTTGATTTATTATTCGCCTTACACGCCACATCAAGATAGCCTGATAGTTCATCGACGGTAAGGCCCAACGCACTCATTGAATCAGTTACCAAATCGGAACACGTCGCCAGATCCATTCCAGTAGCTTCCGACAATCGAAGAACCGGTTCCAAGGCCGAAATAGAAGTGTTCACGTCCCAGCCGGCAAGGGCCATATATCCCAAGGCTTCGCTTGCTTCCGTTGCTGTTTTGGTTGTCTTTTTCCCCATTTCCAGGGCGGCGGCTTCCAGTTTTGCGTATTCTTCACTTGTGGCGCCGGCCGTGGCGGCCGTGTTCGCCATCGCCTGATCGAAATCTGCATAGACGGAAACGGCGTCTTTTACGAAATCGCCTATCTTTACCGCCGCAAACGCGGCCGTGGCAATTTTCGCGGCCGTTTTCGCGGCTTTTCCGATAGAATCCAGCTTCTTATTGACGCCGCCGACCGACTTTTCAAGGGAACTCTGTATTTTACCGCCGATTTCTAGCGCCAGTTCGTAAGTTGTTTTGTTTGCCAATTTCGCCCACTTCCTTTGCTATGTCGATAAAATCATCGACCGGAAGATCGGCAAAAAAGTCCATTCCGGTATTTGTCGCCATAGACAGATAAACCGAAGTTTTCTGAATGTCGCGGCCGGAATCATGCCTTATTCGTCTTTGTAGAAAAAACCCACGACGGCATTTTTGATCTTTTCCACCTCTCCGACCGGAAGATCCTCGAAGTATTCGGCCGGAAGGCCGGTGACTTTTGTTGCGACGATCTTTGCGTAAGTCGTCGTCGATTCGGGAACAAAGGAAGAAACGCCGGTCTTGTTGAAGGCTTTTTCGATCGCTGTCAAATCGCGGCCGCGAAGGTCTTCCAGGCCGTGAAGGTCAAGTTCCGTGAAGGTTTCCCCGTCAAAGACATAGGGCTTTCTGAACTTGATAATAAGTTCGTCGTCGTCACCCTCTTTCGCCGGAAGAAGGGACGCGCCAGACGCGGCCGGGGACTGCGCGACCGGGATTTCCTGATTGTTCATTCCCTGGTTTTCGCCTTCGGCTCCGTTATAGTCTTCTCTGTTCATTTCCTGATAGTTTTCCATTTGCTCATTTCCTCGCTTTCTTTTTTGCATGATGAAGGCGGCGCCATGCCTGAAAGCATTTCGCCGCCTTTTGTTTAAATCTGGCTTCTAACCTTCTGTAAACGGTCAACGCCGTTTAACTTCCATATCAGATTGAATTTATCCAGTTCAAGGACTGTCGCGCCGCCTATTGTGATCTTGCAATAGGTAATCTCCCGGACGACTTTCGGTTCGCCCTTGCCGCCTTTTTTCAGGGAACCAAGTTCAAACGATTTCACTTTTCCCTTCGTGGTGACAACAATCCCTTCATAGTCGTTTGTCTGCGTCGCCGTGTTTAAAACCTGCATAGATCCGCGATAGGTAATCATTCCGGTCTGGCATACAAAATCAAAGTATTCACGGCCGATATTCTGGAAGGACGTTTCCGTTTCCAGGGAACCGAAGGAACCTTCGACCGCTTCTTCGATTTCTCCGCCAATGCCGGCGCCGTCGATCGTTTCGGTTAAATACTCGAAGCTGGGAAGCGCCACTTCGGAAGTCAGGCCGACGTATTTGTGACCGGATCCGTAGGCGTTAAAATTGTTTAATACCGTAGGAATTTTATATCCCATTATTCAGCACCCCCTTCAAGCGCGGCTTCGGTAATCGTGGGATCGAACTCGAAGACGTTTTCAATATCTTCCGCCGGCGCATATCCACCGATCCGCGTATGGAATTTGATATGTCCGTTCAGGATTTCGTTGATCGGGTTTTCGTCGTGATCGAAGACGATTTCGCCGCCGGCTATATCGTCCGAACCCTGTAATCCGTTCAACTGCATATTAAAGCCGGACACAACTTCGTCAATCAGCCGATAATTTGTCAGATCATCGACATTCTGGAAGAAGGACAGCTTGAAGTTATTTTCGATATAATCGAAAATCGTCACAATGTTGATCCACCGGTCAAGCGGATCCGTAGAAGACGGATAAGCCGCCGTGTTATTTCCCCAGCACTTCCAGCCGTTGACATTGATCGCCGTCACGACGCCGCAAGCGTTCAGATAGTCGTTTGCTTCGTCCATTTCAAGGACAACTTCTTCCCCGTCCGCTGTATAAAGCCCGGTGATTTTAATATCCTTATTCGACGGGGAACGGGACGGAACGCCGCCATTATTCGCGGCTAAATACTCCATGTGGGCCGCCATCTGCGCGGAATAGTAATATTTATAGTCCCCTACCCCAACAAGCGGCCACATGGGGATAGTGTCGCGGTCAGAACACGCGCTTTTATCCTTGTATTCCTTCACTTCTTCCATGCTGTCAGCCTTGCCTTCTGCGGTATCAAGATCAACGACGACCTTCGCCGTGAAAAGACTTGATATAAGCTGGGACTTTGCCGCAAGCGCCAGTTTTACGGCCGGAATATGCGACCAACCAGGCGCCAGAAGAAGCGACGGAACGATCCCGAATTTCGGATATACGCGGCCGATCAGTTCCATTCCGGTTTTCTTCTTTGTCTTCACGTCATAGGATCCGATAATGTCTTCGTATGTTACCAGGGACGGATCAAGCTGGGCGAAGGTTGCTTTCAGGTTCTTTTCTGCCGCCGCGGCGCCCGTGGTTACGATTGCCACCGTAACGGTTCCGTCCGTATTGAAAGACGCGATATAATCTTCATCAGGCTTATACACTGTTTCGGACTCTCCCGTCGAAGCGATCGAAAGTTTATCAAGCAAAATCCCCGTTTCGGGAATCTTCACTTTGCCGCCCTCGACGGCGTATTCCTTCGATAACTCCGCTTTCACGTGCTTTTCAGGATCCAGGACGTTAATCATAATCAGCGGCGCCACGCCGAACACATCGAAAGTCGCATACATGGACTGGCAAAGGGTATAATTTTTGAAGTCGGTACAATACCCCAGGCCGGCAATCGCGGCCGCTTTATTATGAAAAACAAACGGCTTGTTTACCGTGTCGTAAGGATCCGCGGCCAGGTTGACCGGCGCCGTTCCTATTACGCACTGTAAGCAACCGTCAGACGTAATCGGAACCGCTAATTGAGTGGGCCGGCGGCTCGTGCGGATTCCATGCTTATAATTAGACATACTCTTTTATTCTCCTTCCGTAATTTTTTTGACTTCCGCTTCTGAAAGTGCTTCGATCTTGTCGTAGGCGACCGCTTCGACCGTCCCTTCGGTGTCGATTGCGGTTTTAGCTTTCACAATGTCAGAAAGCGGAACGATTAACTGTTTCACAATGGGCTTCTTCCCGGCCAGCTTTTCAAGCCTTTTGGGGATTCCGCCACTAAAAACGGCGCCGTATTTCACGACGCCGCGGATCGTAGGCCCTAAGTACATAACGGGCGATTCACTTTTAGTCATATTCTGTTTCCTCGATTTCTGGTTTTTCTAACGTCCATAATGTAGACATACCGCCGATAAACTTCGGATATGTGTCTTCTTCCTGGAATTTTTTCGTGAGTGGAAAGGCGATTCTGTACCGGCCATTAACAAGGCGTTTTTCCAGGAAGCGCTTTGAAAGACGGTTCAAAACGTTTGCAATATCAAAGTGGCCTTGTTTGTTCGGGTTTTTATCGTTTATGCCGACAAGGAAATAAATCGAACATATCAGATCATCGTCTTCCCCGTTGATCTGTTCTTCGTCCAGGCATACCAGGACATAGGGGAAATGTTCATCGTCATTTTTCCCTTTCTTCGCCGGTAAGTTCTGCGGATAGACATTGAATTTCATATATTCCCCGTCGTTATTGACCGAAGTATAATTTTTCAATTCTTCCTTCACTTCTTCGACAAGCGCCTTTTGAAGAAGAACGTCCGTCTGCAAGGTTCAATCACCCCTTCCGTAAAATATTATTGATTTCCGCGTCAATTCTCTTTTGAAGCGTTTCAGACGCTTCTTTGTTGATTTTAGACATAATGTCTTCATTCTTCACAATCTGCGGAACCGACGGGCCGTAAAGCTGTTTTATCGGAAGACTTTTTCCGTTTTTCCTGGTAAACACTCCGACGTGTCCCGATTTCATCACGGCAACAAAAGACTTCGGATCTCCGTCAAGCGGTTTTATTCCGCCGTCCTTTTTTACCCCAGCTTTATACACCCTGGGCGAACGTGATTTTCCGCGGTATCTTACCGGCGTTTTCGGTGATACTTTGTACTTTGACAGTTCTATTCCGCCGCCGGCGGAAATTGCCGCGGCTTTCAGGCTCCCTTTCGACGCTTTTGTGATTCTCACGGTTTTTTTTACATCAGAACTTGAAATATAATATAGCTGGGAAGTTTCCTTCCCCATGTTCTTTTTCACGTTCTGAATCGCCCGATTGATCGCCCTGGATAATACAAGCGGCGTTTTGCTTTTAAAATTCCCCAGCCGCTTTTGTACTTCTTCAACGCTTGTAACCTTGATTTCGGAATAAATCAACTTTCATTCCCCCTCAAAATAATAGTATAGCCGCCGAAGTCTTCCAGAATGTTTCCGATCGGATATGATTCACCGTCAAAGTCTATGATCTGCCCGATAACCGGTTCGGAATCCAGATACTTTTTCAGGATAAAAAATAGTTTTGCGTCTTCAAATATCCCGTCAGAATCAGCATTTTTCCCCAGGTTCAGCGCTAAAAGCGTGTCGTTATCAACAACAACCGGTACTTCTTTCCCGTCTATGTTGTGTAACTCGGCGAACTCATTCATGTTAAAGAATGTACTGTCAAAATCCTTTTCTAACTGATCTTTGAACGAACGCATTTCAAACGCCCTCGCCTTCTCCGTCTTCCTGGCTTTCCCCGGCTTCCTGGCCGTCTTCTCTCTCTCCGATCTGTTCTTCCTGGTAGTTGATGATTTCTTCCTGAAGGATCTTGACGCTTTTTTCCTTCCATTCTCCCAGGTCATAGCCGATAGACGCGGCATAGGCGACCAGATCTTTTTTTGTTCGGATCTTCCTGATTTCGTCTTCACTCTTTACCGCGCCGGGATCCATTTCGTCGAAGCCTTCAAATTCTTCGTCTTCGTCGTCTTCATCGGTAACGACTTCCGGCACATCTGCCAGTTCGACGAACTTCTTTTCTTTCAGGAACGCCAGATCAGCCGAAGAAATATCGGCCGGAAGGATAGAACCCGGCCGATACTCTTTTCCGTTTGACATTAAAGTTACTTTTGTTCTATATGCCGCCATACATTAAGCCCCCTTTTTTACATAAATGACCGCCCAGGACGCCACGTCGAACGGGCGCGGAAGCGGCCTTGAAGTCAGGCGAAGCATTTCCACTTCGTTGTTTTCATCGGCCCAGCGCTTCGGAACAAGTTTTCCTTCGTAGCTATGCCACTTTTTGTCTTCCATCTGCGTAACAAGGCCATATTCGATCTGCCCTTCTCCGGCGGAATGACCTAAAAGAACGGTTCCTTCCGGGATCATCGCTTCTTCGTCGCCTTCATCGTTCAGGAACCATTCATCGTAAGTATAAATGTCAAGATCCAGCTCCGCGATTCTTCCGTAAAACGTCAGCGCCGGATCCACGACGCGCGGTTCGATCACGACATTTTTCAGTTTCAGAAGGTTCATAGCCTTTTCGATGAAAGGATTCGTGATAAAGTCCTCGACCACATCGGAAGAAAAGATTGCAATATCCGGCGCCCGGCCCGTATCCTTTATGATCCGCTTGCGAAGCCGGCGAAGAAGTACAAGGGGATCTACCGTCGCAAGCGACCACTGTTCATTTGCCGCCAGTACGACGATATTATCGAAGCCAAAGTCGATCTGAATATCGACGCCTTCGTCCTCGTCCACGACGTCGATTTTCCCTTCAAAAAGAATCTGCCGGCACATCCACTCTTTTCTTCTGGCGATCGCTTCTTCCATATCGGTCAAATCTTTAGACAGAAGTTCGTCTTCCCTTTCTTCCGGCGTCCTCTGCGAATAGATATTCTCGCCGATCGCGCGTTTGGTAATATCGTCGATTGTCAGCGCTCTTTCCGGCGCGATCTTCGGCGTCGTGAACTGATTCGTCCTGAATCCCTGGCGCTTGATAACCTTTCCGCCCTCCCTGGGACTTACGAAAGGCGCCATGATTCTTTTCCCCTTGCGGACGTCAAATTCCACCTTTTCGGTTACATGGGTTTCTTCACCGGGGAAAAAGGTCTTCTGCAAAAAAGTCCTTACGGGCGGCGTCTGATCGATCGCGTCCATCATTTCACGTGTAGTATAATCAGGCATAATAAAACCCCCTTTTAATAATTCTGGACGTTACGAAGGAACAAAGAAACGTCCCTCATATCGTCCTCGTACTTGTCAACGGTTGCATTTTTCCCGGATTCGTCCGTTCCGGTCACGATCACCGCGTCACGATTGAAAACGCCGGTATGATAACATACGGCCGGAATATTGTCGCCGGCGGCGTCGGTTCCGGTGTCGGTGTCGTCTGTAAGGATTCCGAAGATCTTCCCTTTTACTTCTTCCGTCTTTGCGGTTTCACCGCTTCCGGTTGTTATGGTTGCCCCGGCAATATAGCCGGCTTTTTCAGACCTGATAATCAGGGAACCGCGCTTCAAAATGCCCTGGCCGGCTTTCAATCCGATTCCTTCTTTCAGGATCGGGAAATCAGCGGAAGCGATCAGGGAATCAGGCGTAAATTCTCCCGTCTGTTCAAACATTTTCATTATTTCTTCCCCCTTCTTTTATCTTTTCCCAGGGCGGCCGCAAGGCCGTTGACCTTTGCTTCTTTTTCCGCCTTCACTTCGTCTTCTTTGCCGGTTCCGGCGTTCGGTGTAACTCCGACGGAAGAAGCGCCGGAATTTGCCAGATCATCGACTATATTATTTAACGTCTGCTGTCCGGCCTTGTTGTTTGCCTTCATCTGGGCCAGCGCAAGATCAGCGGCGGAAATCGGTTCATCATACTTCGCCCGTGTCAGCACGTCGTCAGGAATCCCGGCCGCGATTTCGTCGATCGCTTTCAGGCGTTCCCGTTCCGCTTTCACCGCGTCCGCCACGATCTGATCGACAAATTCGGGATAGGCACTTTTTAAATGCGCGGCGTCAGTAATAACCGGCGTCGTGTTTTTGGTTGATTCTTCACCCATGTTTTCATTTCCTTTCTGAATTGTTTTATTTGAAAAAGTTCCTTTGTCTTTCGGCGGCGTTATCGAAAGAGCCTGAACCTTTTTCCGAATGTTTTCAGGGACGGCAACTTCCAGATAGTTTTTAAAACTACACGGAACCCCGTTCACCGTGAATCGGTTAGAAAAAATATTGTCCTGGAATCCGGTTTCTATCACTTCATCGCAAAAACCGGCGTCAACTGCTTCCTGGCCCACATACCACGATTCGGCGTCCATTAACTGATTGATTTCTTCTTCCGTCTTATCAAGGCGATCCATATACGCGGTTGCTATGCTTTTCTTTACCTGATCCGTCACGTCTGCCAGCTTCAAGAGGTCTTCCGACGTATAGGAACCCCAAAGGGATATTGACGGATTGTGCGCCATAAGGATCGCATTTTTAGCGATTTTCCGCTTGTCACAAGCCATTAAAATAATAGTTGCGGCGCTGGCGCAAATCCCGATAATCGTTCCGGTGATCGTTGCTTTATTGAGAATCAGCGCGTTATATATCGCATTTGCCGCGAAAACATCACCGCCGCCGGACTGAATCAGGACGTTTATATTCTTCTTTTCCCCTAATGCGTTCAATTCGGCGATAAAGTCGCGGTATGTAACACAATCTTCATTCCACCAACTTTCTTCACTGGATATTTCGCCGAAAAGCTGTAATTCTGCCGTTTCATCGTCTTTATTGATGAAATTCCAGAATTTATTGATCCTCTGATTCTTCGGCGCCGTCGGTGTCGCCGTCTGATTCAGGATCCTTGTCTTCTTCTTCATCGGGTTTTTCACTCTCCTTTTCCTTGTTTTCTTCCGCGCTCCCAGGCGGCGCGGCGGCCGAAACAAGTCCGGCTTCTTTCATTAACTGATTTTCCCTGGCAAGCTGGGCGACGTTCGCGTCAAAATCCGTCCCCGTCATTTCGATAGATTCGCGCTGGCGTGTTGATACTCCGATCGCGATTCTCTTTTCTGCCGCGGTTGCTTCCTTCACCGGATCCAGCATACCAGGCGCCGGCCCGTTCCACTGGGCGCGGCAATACGCCTTCCTAATCGCCGGATCCAAAAAGAATCCCGGCGCCTTAATTCTTCCGTTTGCGATCGCTTCCGTCAGAAATATTTCATAAAGCGGTTGACAGAAATCAGCGGCCAGCCATTTTCTTTTCATTCTGAAAGCCTTCCACGCTTCCAGAAGGGCGGCGCGTGACGCCGAATAACTGGAATTGAACGATTTTATCAGTAATTCGACCGGTATTTCCAGCGCGGCGCCGACATACTTTGCAAGCGCTGTTGTGAAGGCGTCAAAATTGCTAGAAGGCCGCTTCGCGTCTGCAATATCAATCTTTTCCCCAGGCTTTAAGACATTAACCATTCCAGGGCCTAATTCATAATTAAGATCATCGTCAGAAACGCGGTCTTCGTCGTCCAGAACCCCGGTAAAGCCCATTTCTCCGGTGTTTCCTTCGGAAGTGATAAATACAGTGAAAAAACCATTGATAACGGCCGCCATCATTTCGGCTTCACTGTATCTTGTAAGCTGTTTTAATGATTCAATCACCGGCGCCAGATACGGAACCCCTCTGTATTGTTCCGCGCGTTCCGCTTCAAAAATCATTAAAACGTTCGGCGTTCCCGTCTTATCCCCGAAGGCTTTCACCCTCTGCCACTTTTTCGCCGCCCGAAGCTGGCTGTTCGGATATGTAGAACAAATATGATACGCGACCACGCGCCCGGCGTCCGTCACTTCAACGCCGTTAAATATCCGGTTCCCCGTCGTGCTTTCCGTCGCGTACAGATTGACCGCCGTTCCGCTTGTGTGCGGCGTTGATACGCGGTCAGCTTCTATCAGGTGGACGCGCAAGCCATAAGGGAACGCCGGCGTCGGCCGTTCATACTCCACAAGGGCGCAAGCGTCGCCGTTCATCAGCCAGGACAGACACGCGACTTGCTGGATCTCATAAAAATTATTAACCCGTGTTGAATCACAAAATTTTGAATCCGCCCATAACTCAAATTCGCGTTCCGTGTTGCGTTGCCACTCTGCCGCCACTTCCGGCGTCATTCTCAGGAAGGCCGCGTCGATTGTGCTTTTCAGCCGCAACCCTTCACCGACAATATTTGTTCGATTCGTCTTTATTGCCGATACTGCAAGCGGCGCCGACATATAAAGGCTTCTGGATCTCTGCCGAAGGATCGGAATGTTCCGGTCTATGTCTTCTTGTGGGGATTTACTCGACGCAAGCCAGCCGCGCATGGAATTTTTATTCCTGGACGCGCCGCTTTCATCATACCCGGAATTTTTAAATGACCGGATCAGTTCCAGCTTGATTCGGTCATTTTGGCGCCGCAAGGCGGCCGAAGGATTGACGGCTTCGACAAACTTGTCTATGATATTCAATTTTCTTCACCGCCTTTCTAAATGTCACGCGGAAGAAATCGCGCCGCCTTGTTTTTTCCGCCGGTACTTTCCAGCGCTTCGATCTGCCCTTCCAGTTCCTTAATTGCCGCCCGAATGGTAGACAAATCGGCCCGTTTCAGGCTCTTTGTTCCGATCGTGTATTCCTGATTCAGAAGGACGGCTTCTTCGGCTTCATAATACATTTCAAGCCGCTTTTTATATCTTTCCAGGCGTTCTTTCTGCAATTTTCCCATATTATCACCGCCTTATAGTTGAACTCCGCGGCTTACTGCCCCGGTTTTTCTTTTCTTCCCGGTCTTCGCCGGCGTTCTTTTCATGTAATTTATCCCGGCTTTTACCTTCTTTTCCAGGATTTCAAAGTTCGGACGAAGGATTTCCGCCGCGGCCGTCGAATAATTCCGAAGATCCAGCGGTTCGTTTCTGGTTCCAGCCTTCTTTTTCCACTTAATCACGGGCCGCCCGTCCTTCAATTCAACGACGCGCTGTTCGCTGTTTAGCCCCTTGATATAAGTTTCGTTATATCCCAATTCGGAATTGCTCGGAAAGTGGCAATATCCAGGGCCTTCTTCTTCGATTTTTAACCGCGTCATAAGAATTTCTTTTCCTGAATCCACGCCCAGGATAAAGATTTTCACTTTGTATTCATTATTCTTTGAAACTTTATGTATTAAAGGAATCCCAGGGCCGCCCATTCCCTTTATACCGTAAATTTTTTTATTCTTCGCTTCCATTTTTTTCAGCCACTTATAACATTCCGTCGTATAGTGGCCGCCGGTATCTATGCAAGTACAAGCAATCAGAAGGCCGGAACCGGAAGCAAAGTATAATTCCCGGTCAAGGTATTCTTCTAGTTTGTCCCAGGTTTCGTCTTTTTCCATATCGCCGAAAATTTTATCATACCGGACGCCCCACGATTCATAACCGCGGCCCCAGCCGGTTATTTCTATCTCGAAGCGATCGTCCTGAACGTCAACGCCGGCCGTCAGAAGAAGAACGCCGTCGGGGATCTCCGCTTCGTATTTTTCGCGGCGGCCTATCAATGAATCATCGTCCGCGCTGGCTCCGCGTTCTTCCCATGTTTCGCCAAGCGTGGTATTGATCCACGTTTTCATTTTGTTAATATCGCCGTTTACCTTTAGTTCATGCTGGGCTTCCTTAAATTCCCGGATAATTTCTTCCCAGTGTTTCCAGGGCGACGCTAATTCGTTCAGGTGAAAAGAACGCTTCCGGCGGCGCTCCGGGAATTTTGCGATATATTTCCCGGTCTGCTGTTTCCAGTCAATTTCCGGGATATGTTCGCCGCAAAATTTACATTCCATTGTCACGTCTGAAAAGTGGATCCGCGGCCATTCATACGGTTGATACTTTCCGCATACCGGACAAGGAACACACCATTCTTCTTGTGAACCTGATTCAAATTCTTTTTCAACCTGGCTTATTCCTTTGATCGTCGGCGTCGATACTTTTATCTTCTTCCGGTTCCAGAAGGCCGTTGTCCTCTTTTCAACAAGTTTTATCGGGTTTCCTTCGCTTCCGGCGCTGGCCGGATAGCGGTCTATTTCGTCCATAAGCACGATTCGGACGGGCCTTGACGCAAGGCTTGACGGCGAATTTGCGCCGGCAAGCGTTATATGACCGCCAGGAAATGTCTTGCGAAGAATCGTGTTCCCGGAAGTGCGCGACTTTACGTCCCGGACTTTCCCGTTCAATGACGGCGTGTCGCGGATCATCGGCGACAACCTATCTTTTGAAAAATCTTCCGCCATCGGCTTAACCGTCGGTTGAACAACTAACATCGGCGCCGGATCATAGGCTATAAAATAACCGATGATATTCAATATAAGTTCGGTTTTTCCCACCTGGGCCGAAGACATTATCACGATTTCTTCACATTCTGGATCGTTTATCGCGTCCATGATTTCGCGTTGATACGGCGCCCGGTCAGTGTTCCATTGTCCCGGTTCCGCCGAAGATTCAGCGGACAATTTTCGATAACGATCCGCCCATTGACTAACCGTCAGAATCGGCGGCGGCGCAACTACTTTTGCAATATCCCGGAATAGCTTGATTGTTTTGTAGTCTATCCCTAAATCTTTATGACGCTTTTTTACGACGACGGTATCAGGGGAAACAAGTGGTGATTCTTCCACCGTAATTTTTTTATTCCTCATAGTCTTCTTCCCCTTCGACGTATTCGTCGGAATAGAACGCCTTCGGATCATAGTCCTTCAACTCATTCAGCGCTTCGACGACTTCGTTTGTCAGCCGGTCTTTGATATAGCCGGCGTCGCGGTCTTCCAGAATCGGCGCCACCTTCGACGGGATATTCATAACCCTTGTTTTGAAGGCGGCCAGCATATCGGACATAACCTTTTCGACGTCTTCCGCCTTGTGAAGTTCCCCCCTCATGGTTTGAAGTTTCAGTTCTGAAATGTGGCGCTTCACTCTTTCGTGAAGGGCCTTTTCTTCGTCAATGTCGATTTCTCCGTCTGGCCCGTCGATTGTCGCGCCTTCGGCGGCCAGCTTCAAAGACAGTATGTAATTTTTTAGTGATTCAACAAGGTTATAGCGGCCCTTTGCGGCCCGAACGATGATTCCTTCTTCCGCCATCTGGCGGACGCGGCGATCTGTCACGCCGAAGATTCCCCCCAGGACGGCGGCCGAAACAGTAAGGCTGTCAATGTCAGTAACCTTCGTTGAATCCGCGTCAGCCTTCGCCATGCTCTCACTTCCTTTCTGGCCGGAAAAGCGGAAACGGCAACTTTTGTATTTTTTTCTTTGTAGCTAGACAGATTTTGGGCTTCGCTTACCCGCAAGCCTTGTCAGGGCGCCGGAAGAACCTATCCGCCCGGCGGCGCTTTTCTTGCGAATGTTCGTTCGCCCTGGCGGCGCTCTCTTTGCCTTCCTTCTCTTGACATATCTTGTAATTGTGTCAAGTCGTGCCGTGACTGTTTTCTTTCAATTAAGTGCGAATGAAAGTGACATATATCATTTGTCATAGGCTCATTGTGTCAAGTACAAGGCATAAGAAAGAAAGCGCTTCCCATTCTTCGGCCCATACATAGGCGCATATACACACATAAAGACAAGGCTATTTGTGGGCCTTCTTCCTGAATGATAGCCCCTTGATAGCCTTGTCTTTATTGTCCTGGTTTATCCCTATATAGCGAAGCGTGACGGATATATCCGAATGATTCAGTATTTCCTTGATAGTCACGGCGTCGTGTGTCTGCTGGTACATATGATAGCCGAACGTCTTCCGTAATGTGTGAGTGCCGATAGAATCCAGCCCAAACGCGGAGGCCGCCTGGCTTAATATGTTATAGGCTTGCTGTCTGGTGATAGGCTTATTCGGGAAATTCGGGGACTTGAACAAATATTCATAGTCCTTTTTCCCACGAATAAATTCCTGGATAATAGGTTTTAATTCGGAATTTATCGGGAAGCGTTTTTCCTTACCCGTTTTTTCTTCCCGTATATAAACGGCGTCTTTTTCCTTCACATCGCGGACGCGGAATTTCAGAATGTCCGAAATGCGAAGCCCCGTATATATGCCGAACATGAACATTAAATAATCGCGGTCATTCCTCGCTTTCAGGAAATCCGCGACGTCCATCACAAGATCCATGTCCCGGATCGGCTCGACTGTATTCATCAGGCACACCCCCTTTTTCGTCCCCCTCTGAATCGTCGTCCACTAAATGTCCCATAAGCGAAGGGAAGCGCTCCGCGATTTCCGTCAAAAATAGCACTCCGAAAAATGCAAGCGGAATCACCGGCCATAATACGGCGCATAAAACCGAAAGAAAAAGCGATACAATTATCACTCTTGCGGTATTCTTCCAGCCTTCCGGGGGATAGTCGTAATCGAAATCAGGAAAATTTTCTTTGTCATAATCGGCCCATTTTGCCAATAGGCGCATGAACACAAGCGACAAAATGAAAACAACCGTTCCGCCGATTGCATAAACAAGGGCAAAAATCCGCCAGTTTCTAAAGATAAAATCTGCAATTTTAATCATTTCATCATTCCTTCTTTCTGGCATACAAAAAGCGCCGCCCTTCGGCGACGCCTTTCAAGTCCTTCTTCATACACTTTTCAGCATATCCAGTATAACACATATTGACACGACATTTCCACGACATATTTCACGACAAAAACACGACATAAAACACGACATTCAAATTCGCCTGAAAGCCGCATAAAATCAGGCTTTTTTGAAAAAATGCGTGTTCAAATTTTAGAAAAATTTTAGAATTAAAAAATTTTCATTTTTGAACCCGTCAGATCAGCCCCTTTTCCTTCATATCGCTTTCGATCCTCTGGAATTGTCTTACAGAAATTGACATTTCATCAGCCGCGGCCGCTTGTGTCATTTTCCGAATAATTCTGTAATAGTAAACCTGGGATTCATAGCCGGCCAGGCTTTCATAAATCCTTTTGATCCGCTTTTTGCTTTTCCGAAGGTCTTTTCGTTCTTCTTCCAGTTCCCGGATCCGCCTTTCGTCCAGTTCGATCATTCGCAAGCCGTCAATAAAGGCAATATGAACGCATTTTGACTGCTCTTTTGAGTAATCGACGCCGCCGACCGCGGAAGGCCCATTCCAGCCACATTCCCGTTTCGCTTTTTCGATTGATCGGCGATGATTTTTGATCTGTTCATTGATTAACATGATTTTCAGGTCAATTTCATCAAAAAGATTCCTTTCCTTGACAGTTTTAACCGGTTTCGCCATATTTCCAGCTTCCCCTTGCAATCATACCGCGAATATGGTATGATTATTAAAGGTTGAAGATTCGGGCCGCTGGAAAAGCGGTTCGTTCTTTTATTTTACAGAATATTTTTTGTCAAGTCAACTGCTTTCTTCCTTTCTTTGCCCGGCGCCTGGCGCGTTCTTCGGCGCGGCGCTGTTTCCGGTTTCCTGAATGTCCCTGAACGGCCGGAAGTCTGTCTTTATTCGTCACCGCGCAACTCACAAACGAAGAACAATCTTTTTCCGCCGTGTCTATAACTTTTATAAATTCAGGCGCCCCGGAACCGCACGACGGGGACGGATTGAAAGAAATAATCAGATCATCAGGGACGCTTTCATTTTCAACAATCATTTCGTCATACTCCGCCGAACCCCTGAACACTTTTTCTTTTGTCTTCCGGTTCATTGTAAAGAACCGCCGGGCCGCGATCGCTTCTTTTGCCTTCATAATATCGAAAATAATATCAGACGCCGACGTTCCGTTCCATTCTGAATTAAAATCAAAAGACATATTCTTCCCCCTAATCATTATAATATTTCAGAAAGTCCGCGCCACTCTCCCGTAACTCCTGAAATATTTTTTCAAACATATGTCCCCAGCGTGTATCATTTCCATTTTCCGGCGCTTCGTCCATCAGCATTTGAACAAATTCTTCTGTAAACGCCTGATTCTCTCCCCTTTTTACGCGACAAAATTCATGTTCTCCGTCGTCTGCCACGTTATCAGGCGAATTTCTGAATAGCCAGGCCAGATCCGACAATTTGATTTCCATTTTCAATTTATTATTAGTGATTGCAAATTTCAAAAGTTGATCGTCATATTTTTTCATTCTTTTTTATTCCTTTCAGCTTGATTTCACATTCTTCTTTCACCTTTGCGGCTTTCTTAAATTCCTTAAACATTTTAGCTTTTATCTGATATTCTTCCGTCTTCCGTCGTTCTGCCAGATCTTCGATTCTGTATTCTGTTATGTATAGCGGCGCGTCTTCAACGGAACAACATTCACTTGTAAGGGATAACCCCGTCGGCGGATCAATAATAAAAATAGTCCCTTCTCTGTTCTGATACACATATAGTTTTATTCCGTTTTTCTCAAACTGGAATCCTTCGTGTTTTACGGCTCCCGTCACTTCGCTTTTTTGATACAGTGAATAAAAGGTTTTCTTTTTCATTCTTTTTCTCCCTTCCCGAAGGTTTTCACATATCCGAAGGCGCCGCCAGACAGAAAGAAAGCCCGTGTCGCCACTTCGTCGATATTTCCTTCGTCAATGTGTTTTTGATAGCACTTCCGCGCCATTTCTGCCGCCCTGGCGGCGCCCCAGGCGTTAGAATACCAACCTTCGCCGCATATACTGCAATAACAAACTTCTTTCGACCTGATTGTATGTGTCTTATAATGACTTTCTATCGCTTTTCTGTCAGAAGAACTTTTTCCGCATACCGGACATTCGTAAAATACGACTTTTTTAATCTTTTTCAAGTTCAATCCCCAGTTCGACAATTCGCTTGTTATTTTTAATTGACATTGTTTCGATCTGTTTCTTCCATACGGCGCCGTAAACCTGATAATCTTTTTTCAATGTCAGAAAATACCGCTTGTTCGGATCCCGTAAGTGCATTTTGATTAAATTATCTAATAAGTGATCCGTAACGCCTGAATCTATAACGGATATTTCGATTCTGCCGGCGTCCCGGTTGAACTCCCGGCATATAACGACGTATTCCGGGCGCTTATTCTTTTTCTTCCCCTTTACTTTTCCCATTGTCAGCACCTTCTTTCTTTTTGTAAATGACAACCATCGAAGGGAACGGCGCACTGTTTTTACTATCGCCGAATTTCAGACGGCCGCGCACAAAACGGACTTCCGCTTTTTGATAAATAAATTCATGGAACCATTTCGTATCTGTCCGGGCCGGTAATAACATAACAACAAGATTCCCGTGTTCCTGATTCGTGCGATAGGCTTTTTCAACCCACTTCCCTATTTCGCGGCCATAAGGGGGATTGCAAAAAACAGAAGAACCCCCCCCAGTTTTGCGAAAGGCCGTCTTCTTTAACGGTGAAATATCTATCGCATTTATGATTAAATTCATCAGCACACGGATCAAGGTTGAAATGAAATTCTTCGTCCAGTTCCCGGAAGAAATTTATAGGCGTGGCCCATGAATCAGTTTTACTTGAAAACATAACTTCTGTATTCATTTTTCTTCCCTCTTTCTATGCAATCTCAACCCATTTTCGGATCGTAGTCTTCAAATCTCCGAATAGTTTTAAATATTTTTCTATTATTCACCCACCTTTGAAGATACCGAACGGGATCGTCGTTTCGTGTCTTTTCTTTTTCGTATATCATCACATACGGATCATAATCAAGATCCCGAAGTGTATATATCCGTTCAAGATCTTGTTCTATCGTAGTGTTGAAATTCGTAAGGACATAGACACTTGTTTTTCTGGCTCCCCATTCTGTAATTTCCTTGAATTGCTTAAACTTTGGAATAATTATTTCTTTATCTTCGTATCTGTCCCAGGCAAAGTGAACGCTATCGACGCGAAGGCGCTTAATCATTTTCGCCTTTTCCTCTGTCATGATCCGAATATCTATCCCCTGATTTATATTGACTTTCGCCTTGCTTTTAATAAGCTGTTGAATCAGGTCTTTCCAGTCAGGACACGCGATCAGGTTCGGATCGCAAAGCATTATATTCTTTTGTCCGTTCCAGAACTCCGAAAGATCAGCGACTTTCCGGCTTTTCAATCCTTCTTTCTTCCCTACAATACAGAAATCACAATTCCGCGGACAACCGCGCGTTAAAAATCCGTATGCCGTATCAGTTATCCCATACAAAGAATAATCTGGATATATATGCTCTATCTCTGGATCAAGCGGTTTTCCGCCGTCTGGATATGAATATCCGGTTCCGCCCTTTATAACTTCCTTCGCGTTTATGTAATACGGGAAATCCGGCGTAAATGTAAATACTTTAGACATATAAACCCGATCGAAAGGCGGCCGCGGAAAGCTGTCGCAAATAGGATTGTACCATCGAACGGCGTCACCACGTTTCTTATGCCATGCCGATATTTTCATCAGCGGCAAATTCGGGAAATTGCTATGTCCGTCAACGTCAATCAGCCCGACGTTCATTCGGTTATATTTGACCGGTCAAAAGTTGTGATTGACGTCCGCCCGTCTTTCTTTACAACTTCCGTTCCGACCGTGATTTCCAGTTCGACCGGCTCGTTATTATGAACATCAAAAACAACCATGTTCCGGCCAGCTTCCACGGCGTAGGTTATGCCGGTTTTCTCTGTCACTTCGGACATACCTTTCATAAATTCCTTGATTCTTTCTTCCTGGCTTTTCATTCTTTCCCCTTTCCTGAAAATTCTTTATTCGCGCGGCGGTTATAATATATTTCAGGCGTCACAAATTCGCCTTCCGCCTTGTCAAACAAATATTCACTGTATGAATTTATTTTATAAAATCCAGCATGAAGGCCGTTCTTCTCGATCCATTCATTGAATACGGCGTCAAGCCGTTCTTCTAACTCCTGATACTGTTCTTTTGTTACGTCCGATAAGTAATCGTCGGCCCATTCTCCGAAGCCTTCGTCGTCTGCCTGGCAAATAACGGATTCCACCGCGTCGAAGGCACACGCCGAAAGGCAAGGCTTGAAAAATTCACAAGTTCCGACATATATTTTCTTTCCGTCTGTCTGATAATAAGGCGCCCAGCTTTTCAGATCCGCGGCGGCGTCTTTCAGCGCTTCGGCCGTGTTTGCATACGTGCAACCGTAAGTTTCATTGTCGAAGCTATATGATACCAGGTTCGCCCGGTAATTCGGAATATAGCACCAACTTTGCGGCGGCCGCGTCTGGCCGGACGTTTCAACGGGAAGCGGATTGTCAAATTCCACCGGCGATCCCTTTTCAATCAGCCAGCCGCAAACCTTACCGCCGCCAGCATATTTTGAAATCTGTTCAGCCGTCAGACAACTTCTTTCCGCCAGGGAATCATAAAGATTCGTCCGCGTTATTCCTTCGCAGTCAAACAGACCGACGATTCCAACCTTCGGAACATAGACGATCGCGCGGAAGGGAAAATCAATTTCCGCCGGCGCCGTCTTCCTGATCTCTACCGTCTTTTCCCCCGAAAGAATCAGTTTCCACCATTTCGCCCTTATGCTTATCAATACAGTTTTCATCATTTACACCTTCTTTCTTTTTCATAAATTCTTTAATTTCAGAAACACATTCCGGGCAATAGTCACGCGATACCGAAAGGGGAAACAAAGTCATTATCATATCAACTATTTTTGATCCGGCATTTTCTTTTTCCGGTAAAGAACTTTCAAAAATAATTCGTTTTGCCTTTTTAGCCGGAAATTCTTTCTTGCAACGATCACATATACATATTGTTTTCATCATTTTTCAAACCTCACTTGTAAATCATATTTGTTTTTTTACACCTGAACGCGATCCGGCCTTCCACGTCATAGCCATAGGCGCCAGAAATCTTTTTAATCACGTCAACAAGTTCCGTTATTTCCGGCGGCGTCCGGTCTGCCTTCCTGATTGCTGTTTCCGCCACTTTGTCACGATAGCCGGAAGCATTGTATTTTATATCATTCTGATTCATAGCCGCCCCCCTATTGAAACGGTAAGCCGTCGTCAATATCTGGAATATCCATAAAACCGGATCCAGATTCCGGCGGCGCCCGGGCCGCTTTTTCTGCCAGAAGACGCGCTTCTTCTTCCGCCTTTGATTCTCCAAAGGATAGATCTTCAACAAATACCGTTTTTGTGTAAACCTTCCGGCCGTCTTTTGTCGTATAGTGACCGGATTGCAACGGGCCGCATACTTCAACTTTCTTCCCCTTGCGAAGAAAGTCCTGGGCCAGCTTCGCGTTCTGTCCGACGCATACGCAATCAATAAAATCTACCGGTTGATCGCCTTCTTTTATTCTCCGGTTTCGCTTACACATTATGGTGAACGCAACAAAAGACGCTTTATCGCCGCTATATCTGATAAGCGGTTCTTCTGTTACTTTTCCGCTTCCGATCCATTTGTTCACTTTTTCTTTTCCCCCTTCCTTTTCTCCGCATAGGGAAGCCGTGTATTTTCAGCCAGTTATTCGGAATCGGCGCCGGCTCCTGGGCTTTCTCTCCGTATGCCGCGGCAAATTCAGCCAGGGAACCGGCCGCGTCATGGGCGGCGGCCCCGAAAGAATTTAATTGTCCCAGGGCGGCGGCCGCGTCATTTATTGACAAGCCGCTTATTCTGAACGGCTTCAAGGTTGCTTCAAAATCTTTAAATTCAATCAGGAATGACAAGTAATCATTCAGTGAATACGGGATCTGCTGGACGCGCTCTTTTATCCTTTCCGCCGTTTCTTCCGGTATGTAGAATATAATTGTCCCGAATTTTTCTGTAAGCGCTATAACGTATATCTGGCCGCACTCAACGCCTATTTCATAAACGAACATCAATCCGGCTTCGCCCACTTTATAAGTTTTGCCGCCGAAATTAAAATCCAGGGATTCAAGCATTTTATAAATTTTCTTATCCTGGGATTCAGTTTCTTTCCGTCGCCTTGAAAATAAATATCTTCTTTCCCTGGCTATATTTCGCCAGATTTTTTCTTTTCTTCTCCGCCGCCGCCAGGGATTCACGGATTGTCGCGCGTTCTTCGCCTTCCACAATGACGAAATACTTTTCCTTGCACTTATCAAAGTTCATTCAACCACCTTCCCGTTTTTAGTTTGCGATTCTTTCTTTGTCGCCGGCGTTCTGAAAATTCTTCCCGTCGATATAGCCGGTCTTCCGAAGAAGCGCGTGTTCCTTGTTTGATTCATATTCCCGTCCGGCGGATTCTGTAAGCCCAGGAATATTATCAACGTATTCACGCACGGCCGGCGGAACAATCAGCGCCAGGGCGAAAGATTCACTTTGCGCCTTTTGGTCTTCAAAATTTCTTTCCAGACCATAACAGAATCCCTCGACATAATTCATTTTTTCATTTCTTCCAAATTCGCGGCCGGCGTCTGCATAGATAGCGCGTAACGTGGCGAAGCGGTTCCTGATAACCTTCACGGCATAGTTGAAAATATTGATACAGATTTCCGCGTCTTCATCATATCCGAAAAATTTCAGACGGTAAGCGCCGCCGGAACCGCGCCGCGAACTTGAAATCACGCGGCTTCTAAAATTATCTGCAATTACAGAAGCAATCATTTTACACCAATCATCGCGGAACGGCGGCGAAGTATAGTGAACGATCGCCCGTTCTTCCTCCTGGCCTTCGTGAAGCTGTTCGCGCTTGATTTCATACTTTGCCATAAGTTCACGGGCCTTCATCATAGCGGATTTCGCTTCGTTCTCATTATCGGAACCGGCCAGCGCTAACAGTTTTTCGATTTTATCAATAACTTTGTTTTGTGATTCGTTCATTGATTGCTTCAACCCCCTTTTCATGCCTGATACATACGGCGCGATCGTCGATATATACATTCGCGTAAACTTTCCGGCTATTTGAACCAAAGTATTCCGTGATTTCTGGAAGATTGTCGTTCACCGCGTCGAACTCAAGTCCGCGTTCTGCACAGAACGAAACGGCCAGATTCAGCGCTTCGTCAACGCGATTCGTCCACAAAATCAATTTATTTCCAGCTTCACGAAGTTCTTTCAGCCATTCGATCAGCGGCGCGTTCGCTTCTCCAACTCCGGGCCAGCACCCGGCCGGGATAATAACCCCGTCAAAATCTACTGCAATAATCATTTACCCAGCAAGCGATCCAGAAGATCGCTATTCTCCTTTCTGGCAAGCGATACCCGGATAGATTCGGCCGGGAACTCTATCGGTAATGCCATTTTTATAATTCTATTGACGATTCTTTCGTCAAGTTTCAAGTCTTCAATCCGGCAATTTGAAGTAAAAATTGTTATGCGTTTCTCTATCATGCGGCCATTCAGGATATTATAAAATCTCTCATTTACCCAGTCTTTCGCATTCTCGGCGCCTATATCATCAATAACCAGGACGGGAACGGAAATAATGTCATTGACAAGCTGTTGTTCCGATCCGCCGTCTTCCGGGCCGGCCTTTTTAACTTCTCCCCAGGTTGCTTTTATCTGATCCAGAATTTGAAGCGTAGTCGCAAATTTCGCGGAAATCATTTTCTGGCGGATTAGATCATTTGCGATCGAAACGGCAAGCCGCGTCTTTCCTGAACCTTTGACGGAAGAATAAAAATACAACCCTTTTCCGGTTTCCTGGATTTCCTCGAATTGTTCGACATATCTTTTTGCGATAATCTTTGCCATTTGCGCCAGTTCTCTATTTTGCGGCGTAGAATAACAATCCGTCATAAAACTTTCGACTGTCTGATTCTGAAATTCCTTCGGAATAGCCGCAAACTTTAATTTCCGATCCATTTTTTGACGTTGCAACAAGCCACACGAACATTCGCGCATAAAAGTATAATCGTTTTCGCCCTTGACTTCTTCCCAGCCAGTATCACGGCATTTCGGGCATTTATAGGCCGGATCCGCCGTTGTTTCGCCGGAACCGTTCAAGCGCGTCCGACGTAGTGTTTCCAACCTCTGCCGCGTCAGGGCTGTTATATCCAGCTTGTGAAATTCTTGTGTCGCGTCCATCGAAGCCCCCCTTGTTTTTATAATTTCCTTCAAGCACCTTCAAGGCGTTAGCTTTATTCATCAGCCAATCAAACGAACAACCGTCCCATTTTTTATTTCTGCCGGACAGAAAGTCGCTTTCCTGGGCCATTGTAAAAATCTGGTGTAGTTTCTCATACGGCGTAAAGCCAGGGAAAAATTTCAGATTTTCAAGTTCATTCAGAAGCGCCCGAACGCTTCTTTTCCTGGCGTCTGAAATAGCCCGTATTTTAGGCAAATCAGCGCACGTCTTGTTGTAGTCGTCCATAATCAGGTTATAAACCAGGCGTTCCGCCTTCGGTTCAGGAAGGACGGCCGGCGGCGCTTCGCCGACAATATCTTCGCTAGAAGATATATTATTTATTTCTTTCTCTATCTCTTTATCTTCTCTCTGTTCCGTGACTTCGCGTGAAGTGTCACGTGACGTTTGCGTGACGTCGTGTGAACCGTCACCGCCAAAATCAGGAAGGGACGGAACCTTCGATTCTTCCAGGCGAAGCGCCTTTTTCCGTTCCCGTTCGCGCTGTTTTCGGATCCGGTTTTGTTCCCGGATCCGATCCATTCCTTCGACGTTCTGGTGTTTCTCAAAATTCGTTATGTAGATTCCCTTTTGCGTGGTTTCTACCATGCGGAATTTTTCAAAGGTTTTTAATGCAAGTCTAACCGTTGATAATGGTTTCCCGAAAATAACGGATAACATTTCGTCGCTATACGGAAATTCGTCTTCAACCAGGACAAGGCCGTTCGCGTTGCATTTGCCAGCCAGGGCGATCAAGCGGATCCAGATAACAAGAAGCGCGTCGCCTTCCGGCATGGACTGAATGATCTTGATTTTTTCATCGTCGAACATATCAATCCGAAGTTTTATCCAGCTAATTTCAGACAATAGAATCACCGCCAATCTACAAATATTTGCTCATAATATCACGCCTTGTTTTGGGCTTCGGCGCTTCGCTCTTTTTCTTCGGCGGCTCTGATTCCGAAAGGAAATTCACATCGTTTTTCATTCTGGTTTCGTGCGTTGCCGCCAGATTTTTCTTGATCGTGTCCTTGTTTTCGGATACCTTGTTATAGATTTCGTCAAGCCGCGTTTGAGGATATGAAAGCCCGGACACACAACAAATCGTTTCTTCATCGTTGAACGTCTGGAAGTTGTCAAGCGGCGTCCCGATTGCCTTTTCAATGTCTGCCATGCTTACATTCCCGGACATTGACGCGGTAATGTATTTAACGGCCCGATCTGCTTCCATAGGCGCGAAGGCGTTATCTTTTATAGCCTGAATCATTCCGGCGCTGTCCTGGGCCTTCTGGCACACGACAACGGCCATTCCATGCGCTTTCAATGTTTCTTCGATTTCCGCCTTGTCAATATTCCCCTTTACGCTCTTATGTTTCGACGGGATTTCAAGAAACGCCGTGAAGGCTTCCACGAAGCCGGAATTTAAGTTCAGCTTTTCCCCGTTCGCATTGTCAAGGATAAAACAAGCGCCCGTCCCGGAAATCTCCGTCAGTTCCGAAAAACATTCGTAAGAATTTATATGTGACTTCGGGCTTTCATCAGGCGCCGGAAGAATCGTAATCATGCCGATCGTTTTTCCTTCGTCGATTAACAGATCCGACAACATCGGGCCAGCGCCCGAACCGGTTCCGCCGCCGCTGGCAAAGATAACAAAAATCATGCTGGCCTTGATCTTTGATTCGATTTCCGCGGCGATATTGTCGAAATCATCGACGACAAGCTGTTTCGCCTTCCTTCTGTCCTTATTGCAACCTTCGCCGCCCGTGATATGGTGTTTGAACTTCGCGTGATCCAGCGTGTCAAGATCTTCCTGGGACGTGTTCACGTAAAGGACAGAAAAGCCCTTCTGTTCAAAAAGTCTTCCAATGTTGCCGCCGGCCTGGCCGACCGCCACAAAAGCAATTTTATTTTTCATTGTTTTTCCCTTTCCAGACATTCGCAACCTTCCGGCGTTATGTAAAATGTGGCGGCGCGGCCCTCTTTCAGACCGCGGCATATATAGCCGGATTGTTCAAAGTCTTTTATTTTTTTAAATATTGTGTTTTCTTTTATTCCAAATTCTTCCGCCGAAGCGATTTCACGAACCGTCATAGACGAAAGTTTGTTCGTGGCTCCTTCCTGGCGAAGAATCGAAAGAATAATAAAACCTAACCGATTCAAGATTCACCGCCTTTCTAACCCTGATAAACTCTGATTTATTCTGATAAACTCTGATTAACTCTGATATTCTCTGATTTAATCGGATTTAATCGGAAAACCACGTTCGGCCACAACTTGATCGAAGGGAATGTCGCCCAGGCGCCGATCCGCTTCGTTGCTTCCGCATACCGGACAACTGGAAGTCGCCAAGCAAGCAAGAAACACGTGTCCGCACTTCTTACAGACCGACCGCCAGAACGGATCCGTCACTCTTGTTATTCCATCGCTATAAAATGGGTGTCTTTTCTCATATTCCCCTATTGACATTTTCCTTTCCAGCCCTTAATATTATTAAAGGCTTCGGCGCTTTTCGCGCGTGGCCGTTTAGGCGCAACGTGTCAGGGTTCCAATCTTTCCACGTTGCGCCGCTTTTATTATGCCGAATTTTTCTGAACCGGTCTTTCTGTCATAATGCCGATCGTCATAGCGCCCAGGGCGCCGGACAACGCTTCGTCAAGGTCTTTAGCTGTCTTTATTCCGAAGCCTTTCAGAATATCTTTCAGGCGCTCCGCCTTGCTGGCCGTGTTCTGGCTCTCTTTCATCGCTTCACCGCCTTTCTAGTAATAGCTTAATTCCTTTGAAACGTGGAACCATTCGCGGCCGGTTCCGTACTTCCAATCGACGCGAAGAAATTCCGTTTCGCGCCTGGAATCAACTTTGTTTTCAGTTCCTTCTTCGTAGAAGAATTTTTTCCACTTTTTCGTTTTGCCGTTCGCCTTCACAATCAGATATTCCCGGCCCAGTTCTTCGCGGTAATTTCTTTGATCTTCTTCACACCATGTTTCGGCGCTTAAAAGACTGATTTCCCGTACATAGTGGACGGAATACGGAAACATTGTAATTCTTGTGTTCATGCCGACACTGTTCAAGTGTTTCAGGACATAGGCGACGAAGGTTTCCTTCTGTTCTTCCGTCAAATCTTCATAGCCGGTTGTTTCCAGAATGTCGAAGCCGTGAATGACTTTAATATCATTGACCGTCTGCAAGCGGTAGTCAGTGCGCCCCGTGGCTTCGTATAAGGCGCATACTTCCTTGTATGAAGTGCGGTTCGTTGCTTTTCTCATGGTTCCACCTTTCCGGCCCTTCCTGGGCCTATTAGCCGCCCTATCGGGCGGATATACAGATTTACAGTTATCGGATCACAGGTTCCCCCAATAAAGCGGAAAAGAAGCCGAGGGTCGTGTCCACGTACGACCGGACGTAGTGCAAAGACAACGCGGAAGGCCCAGAAACCGACGTGTAGTCGTAACCGGCGCCGACATAACAGACACATTCTTCCAGTTCAGGATCCGCGGCCAGCCATTCGCGGCTTTCTTCCATGTTGTCAGTGACGATCCCTAAATCCTTCAAAATCTCCGGCACGTTTACAAGGTCAACTTCGACATTCCGTCTTTCGTCCCAGTCATATTCCGATACTTCGTCCGTGGTAATCTTCAAACCGTCGCCGTCGGATCCGATTCTTACCGGAAGGCCGTCAATCATAATCTGTAAAAATTCCTTGCTATCCGCCGACAAGTCAGCGTCAGGCGCCGCGGCGTCATTGTCCTTCATGTATTCCAGGACGCCATTTTTCAGGCGAAGGCCGGCGACGGTCTTCCAGACAAGGCCGACAACATCGGCGATCCCGGTTTCCTTGTCGCCATTATGGAACCAGGACGCCGGGCCGGAACCGGTCAGCGTCAGGCCATAATTCCCCTTGATTCCGCGTTCGCTGGCGTCTTCGTGGGAACTTCCGAAAGAAGTATTCCCGTGAAGCCCTTCGATCGCCCGGTCAACTATGTACCGCCATTCACGGATAGTCAGCAAGTGCCACTTTTCGCCCTTCGCCTTACAAGCGGCGATCATTTCGTCCATATCCAGGGAAACGGCCGGATTCATAAAGGGAAGGCTTACCGCGTGACCGTCCATAACGGAATTGACGAAACGGGAAAGATAAACAGAATCGTATTCCTGGCCCTTGACAATAAAAATCGGATCCGCTTCTTCCTTCGACGGCGCCGTGTTTTCAAGTTTCAACATCATAGACGGGAACCCGTCTTTGTCGTAGATAACGACCGGCGTTTCTTTTACAAATTTGTGTTCTTTCATGTGCTTATTTCCTTTCTTTGATTGATTTATTAAATCATTCCCAGCTTAACGCCCAACTGGACGCAACCAAGAATAATAGTTTCCAAATCGCGGCCGGCACAATTCGCCATGATGAAGGACAAGACGCTTTCTCCGTTTTCTTCTTCCTTGATTTCACAGAAGAAGCCCTTGTCAATGATCCGTTGTGTGCCATCGCTATAATTAACGATGAAGTTTTCAACTTCCGGTTCCTGGCCGTCAGAACCTTCTTTCTTTTCTGCCGGCGGCGCCTGGCCGGTTAATCGTGCATATTCGCGGAATAACCGGTTTACAACGCAATTTTCACAACCGCCTTCGGCTCCGGTAGGATCATTAAAGCAACAACCGCAACCGTCGAAATCATCAGCGCCGCCTTCCCGGTCAATCGTGCATAATTCAGCCGGAACCATTTCGCCCAAAAATTCAACCATTTTTATTTTTTCCATGTTTCACCCTACTTTCACGCCGCGCCGGCGAAGTTCGTTCATAAGTTCCTTCGTCTTCGTGTCTTCGATTGCCTGGCGCCGCTTCTGGTACGCTTCCGGGATCCGCGGCCGGGCCTGGCGCCGCCGGTTGTCTTCCGGCTTTAAGTCGAATAATTCAAACGACGCCACGTTCTTAACCGTGAACCGGTCAACGATAACCCACCACATATTATTGATATTGTGATAGACGCGGCCGCGGTAAAGACGCCCGTTCCAAGCCCTGAAATACTTTATATCGCCATTGTGAAGCGTCAGCCCTTCCCGATCGCGTCCGTTATATGCTTCTTGCGTCTGGCCGTCCAGATCAGACAGAAGAAAATTTGTGTCCGTTTGTTCATGGTGCCATTCTTCCGCATATCTGGCCTTGATCCATTCTTCCGCAAGCCGCGGACTCTGTTTCGTGTCGTCTTCCAGGTCTTCAACGGATTTCAGAAGGGCGATGATCTTATCCCGGTACTTTATAAACCGAAGGCGGATCATGTAGGGCATTTTCTGAAATTTATCGAAATCATATCTTCCGCCGTTCTGGTTCTCTATGACGATATTCTGAAAGAATATGATTTCAAATCCAGCCGGGTAACGGTGCGCGTAAAGTTCCAGATCGCCGCGACGGCCTATGTAATAATCGTCCCTGATACACTTTGCGACTTCGGCGTCGTTTTCGATCGTGAATCCTTCAGCGCGAAGCATATTGAAGATTCGATGAAGCGTTCCGAAATGCGGATATTTGAACCGCCAGGAATCAGCGCCCTTCGGCACCTTTACGGTATTATTCCGATAATAAATAGTAGTGTCATGGATTCGATAATTGTTTTTATTCATTTTCCTTTCTTCCTTTTTGCTTATTTCCAGTTACATTTTCGCTATTCAGTTTTCAATGTGCGCTTATTTCCAAAATCAGCCGCCGATTGCAGTCGGTTTCCTGGGCTGTATTCTTAACGTCCGGCCCGTGATTATCGGGCCGCGACGGTTGCCGGCTTCTCCTGTAAATCCATTCCGATCAAGATTCCCTTGACAAGAATCTTCTTTTCAGGGGAAAGCGACATCAGGGAACGAATGAACCTTCTGTCTTCTTCATGGACGGTTGTAACGTTCGTTTCCTTAATAGCCATTTTGTCAGCCATTCAAAGGCCCCCTTTCTTTTGGTTTGTCAACAAGTTTTTGCTAACTTGTAAGCATATAATAGCACTGAAAATATTACTTGTCAACACTTTTTCAGAAATTATCAAAATATTTTTGTTGACAAGTAAGCATTTAGGCGTTATGATAATGTCAGAAAGAAGGTGATCCAATGAACGGAAGAATTAAAGAACTTCGTGAAACATTGAAGTTAAGCCAGTCAGACTTTGCGGATATGTTAAATTTAAAACGAAATTCTATTTCTTTGATCGAAGTCGGAAAGCGAAATCCTTCCGATAGGACAATATTAGATATATGTCAAAAGTTCAGTGTATCGGAAGACTGGCTCCGAACCGGCGCCGGGGAAATGTTTTCAAAAACGCCTTCCGGCACTATGGAACAATTAAAGAAGGAATTTGACCTTGACGATTTTAGTTTTAATCTGGTGTATGAATATCTAAAACTTGCCCCAGCACAACGGGAAAAGGTTCGTGATTTCTTCTATCGTGTGATTGATTCGGAAGAAAACATTGACTACATAGCGGAAGCCCCCAGGACGCCCGGCGACCTGGAAAAGCAATTTCCGCCGGCAAAGAAGCCAGACGAAGGAACAAAAACCGGTTAGGCGTTAAAATACGCCCGACCGCGTGTTTTAATCTACCAGATTAAAAGATATAGTTTGGTTTTTCCTTCAAAGTTCAAATTGTAGTATATTTTTCTGTAAGACGCATAACACAACGCGAAGACTTTCCTTCGGTGATAATAAATATAATGTCTTTCCATAATATCGCCACCTTTCCAGGGCCGGGCGCAAGTTATATTATATAGTCACTGGAAAATCTTACCCGAATTATTCAGAAAGGGGGAAGGAATGAAAATCTTAATTGTGGCCCTGGCGCTTTTCTTCGGCGTGTGGGCCTGGAAAATCAGAATTTATTTGAAGTGGGAACGGAAGAAGAAAGAAAATGTCCGGCCGTTTTACCGCTGGGCCGAAAGTGTTCATCGGGAATCGGAACAAATAGAGCGCCGGCGCCAGGCGTCCGAAGAATCGTTTTTTATCCAGTACCAGGACAAAGAAAAGGGCCTTGCAAGGATCCGCGGCGCCAGCGATCCGGCCGTGTACTGGTGCAACCTGGGAATGTGCCAGTGTGAAGAATTTAAAAAGACACATAAACCATGTAAACATATTTATAAAATCGCCCTTGACAAAGGATTGATTAAAAAGGAAGGGGGCTTGCTATGAAATTATTTTCTATGTTCAAAAAAAGTGCGGAAGTGACGCCGCAATTTAATGACAATATGAATTATATGATTTTTGAAGGTGAAGGAATTTATTCTAAAACTGGAAGAAAAAGAAAAATTCATATTGAAGCATTTTCTGAATCAGAAGCCATCGAAACGCTGGCGGCCGAATACAATCCCGAAACAATATCTATTTCGCGTGTTCCTTTTGAATCGCCTTCGGAAGATCAAATTTCGGCCATGCGAAAACATGGAAATAAAATTCCGAAAAATGCTTGTAAAATTGACATTACTTTCTATATGCACAAAATAATTGAACATCAGCACGATCCGGGAAAACAGTTGACAGAGTTTGCCACAAAACAAAAGGTCAAATTTTCATACTTCACCGGTGAAAAATCGTTGTATGATTGCATATGGACGCAATTTTCAGAAATAGATAAAGCGGCTTTCTATATTTTGTGTGTAAAGAAAGACAAAACCGGAAAATGGAATTTCGACCGCTTCGATCAGTATGAGGAAGCGGCAAAAGAAATTTTAAAAGACGAAAGGTTTATGAACTCTTTCAAGCGATATATAAATTCTGGATTTTATGGTTTTACAGAAGAAGCAACAAGTCGAAGCACAAATTGTTATAAAATAGCATTGACAATATAAAATATCCGGCCGACGTCTGCAAACGCCAGCCGGACTAATACCAGGCAACCGACAAGCGGCTTCTGATATATGGAAATAAGCAATCCTATTATATCATTGAAAGCCGCAAAAATCAACGGGCTTTCTTTTTTGCGCCCTTTTTCCGGTCTGCCTGGGGAAAGGGGACGTTTTGAGAACAACAAAAAGAAATAAGCCCGTCCGACTATGGACGAAAAAGAAGGCGGCGTTATATGTCCGCGTGTCTACACGTTACCAGGTAGACAAAGACAGTCTTCCATTCCAGCGGAAGAAGCTAAAAGAATATTGTAAACTTATGGGAATAGACGCCTTCCAGATATTCGAGGACGACGGCTATTCGGCGAAGAATACCGATCGGCCGCATTTTCAAGATATGATGAACCGCGTCCGGGCCGGCGAATTTTCACATATCATCGTTTGGAAGGTTGACAGAATTTCAAGGAACCTTCTGGATTTCGCGGCCATGTATGAGGAATTAAAGGATCACCGCGTCACTTTTATTTCTATGAATGAACAATTCGACACTTCAACCGCCATCGGCGAAGCTATGTTGAAAATCATTCTGATTTTCGCAGAACTTGAAAGAAACATGACGTCGGAACGTGTCACTGGGATCATGCTTGACCGGGCGGAAAATGGATTGTGGAACGGCGCCCGTATGCCGATCGGCTTCCGCTGGAATGATGAAACGAAATATCCTGAACCGGATCCAGAAGAAGTAAAGATTGTTCAATTTATTTTCGATGAATACGAAAAGACGCGTTCGGCCTTGCAAGTGACGCGGTACTTGAATAACAATCACGTAAAATCGAAGCGCGGCGGAATGTGGTCTTCAAAATTAGTCCATGACATAATCAGGAACCCTTTCTATATAGGGACATACCGCTATAATCTCCGGGAATCCGGCCGCGGCGCCTTAAAACCTGAAAACGAATGGATCATCAGGGAAAACAATCACCCGGCAATCATTGACAAGGAACAATTCGACCGGTGCAATAGAATCATGGACGAAAACGCCGCAACGCGTGACGTTTCAGAAATACGAAAAACAAGTCATATTCATGTATTTTCTGGAAAGTTAGTTTGTGCCTTGTGCGGTTCTCACATGATAGCGTCAAAAGATCGCGTCCGGGAAAACGGCTTCCGGCCGTCATATTATAATTGTAGTCGCCGCGCAAAAATGCTTGATTGTGAAAATAAAAAAGTTATAAGTGATCTTTATATCGGCCCCTTTATTTTTAACTATGTCGCTAATCTGGCGCGTGTTCAGAAGGAATTTAAAAATAAAAAGATTGATTCCCTTGAAAAGCTGGAAGCGGCCCTTCTGAAAGGCGATGAATACAACGGCGCCAGATTGACGGAAGCAAGCCTTAAAGCGACCTTTTCGGCCCTGGCATATAGCGGACTAGGGAAGGGCGCCTATTTGCCCGATTTAGGGCTTTCAGAAGGCGAGGACGATATTTCTATCACTGAACGCCGTTCTATCCTGGATAAAGAACGCGAGAAGTGCCAGAACGCCATTTCAAGGCTTACCGAACTGTATCTTTATGATCCCGAAGCCTTGACAAAAGAAGAATTTTCAAAAAAGAAAAAGGAACTTACAAAGAAGATCCGCGATATTGAAGGCCAGATTTCAGAAATAACGGAATCCGGCGGCGGCTCCGACCTGGCGGATCTGTCCTTCATCAAGAAAGCGTCCGCCTTCCTTGTGGCCCAGCGAATAGTTTCAAAAAAACACATTGATTATATTCAAATGTGCCTTGACCTGGATAATGAAATATTAAAAGATTTTATCGATCAGGTTGTCGATCAGATCGTCGCCCTGGACGGCCGCGTCCAGAAGATCCGGTTCGTGAACGGGCTTGAACATGAATTTGTGTATTCGGTTCCGGCGGAACTTCCGAAGTGCCGCGCGTGTGGTTGTACCATCGGAAAAACGGTAAGCTGTCGGATCCGAACAATCAGCTATAAAGGAAAAAGCTATCGCCGTGTGAAAGTCGGTGATCCTGGGGATCCATACGAAGGGAAGAAAGTCGCGGCGTGTGCGGCGTGCGGCGTCAGTTTCGGCCGCTTTCATCATGCCGATTGTGAAAAAGAAGTGTGTCCGATATGCGGCGGCCAGCTTGCCACGTGTGAACATCGGAAGAAATAACCAGGGCGGCCAGCCGGCCGCCCGTTTTTAGTCTTCAAGATACTTTTCGATTCCTGGAAGTGTCGGTTCATTAAATTTGATTATATGAGTAAACGCGGCGTCAATCTGCTTCTTTGTCGGCCGCCGATCTCCCCTGAAATCGAAGAAGACGGAACCGCGCGGATCTGGATTCCTGATAATCGCCCAGTTTTCAGAATAAAGTATGTCAAGCGCCTTGTCGAAATCGCCGGGATATATGTCGGGATTTTGGCCTTCTCTTTTTGCGATAATGTGGAACGCCTTCGCGTGATGACCGGCAAACTTGCAACTGTAATAATTCCCGGAAGGATCAATCAAGCCGTATTCGGAAAGAAAATCATCGGGATCCGTCCTTTTGTTCAATTCGTCTTCGGGCAACTCTTTTTCTTCCGGCTTCGGAATCTGGCGGCGCTTTTCTTCCTGGGCCGCGTCAAATTTTTTATTTCGGTGAATGATTTCCAGGGCGGCGGCCTGATTCACTCCCTTTCTATCGACAAGCGCTTGAAGGAAGTCCCGAAGCAATAACATCAATTTGTCAGTGTCCTTTACCGGGCCGCCGATCAGTTCAAAAACCAGGCGCGGCCGTTCAATTAAATAAAGTCCCTGATCCAGATACGGGCGATCTTCCGCGCTCCAAAAGCCAGGAAGAAGGCGCCGGCCATAAAAATAACTATCCGAAGAATAGGCCCACAATCTCAAATCTTCATACGGTGTTAAATATTTCCCGTATATCTCCCGTATCTCTTTTCTGTCGTCATAGTTCAAATCGTCGCTAATCGGTTCATAATCTGCCGGATCCTGATCGCATGAATACGGATCCAAGTATGCCAGCGGCCGGCGCTGAATGTCTTCTTCGATTTTGCGAATGATTTCATTCTTCCGGTATTCTTCTATTTTATCAGTCAGCGGCCGGATTCTGGCGCCATCGTCCACAAGCGACAAGCTATTCACGCCGACAAGTTTCTTTCGCCCTTCCAGGATTTCGACGACAATCTTCTTCTTTTCTTCCAGGGTAATTTGATCCGTCACAAGGCACGAAAGAAGAAGTTCTTCACACTTTGAATATTCGCGGCCTTCGTCCCAAAACCAGACGCGGGCCAGGTCACAAACAAATTCACCTTCGATCTGAAAATTTACGCTCCCCATTGTGCCACCCCGTTTCCTGAACATGAAAAATCATTCAACATTCCAGCCAGCTTTTCAAGACAATTCTGGCAAAGAAAATTTGTTGACGATCCAATGTGGATACAATACAAGGTTCCTACACGAAGATCCACGTCTTCTACAACTGATTTTCTGTTTGCTACTTCGTGGCAAGCGCTACATTCCGAATACGGATATTTGCGCCCCATAACATCAATTTTTAACCCTTCCATAGAACTTTTCCTTTCCGGGAAAAGCCTTGTATTTATCAATAGATTTCAACTTCTTTTTTACTCACACTTTCGGACATCCATTCCGGCACAGGAGGGCGGCAAGGTCTTTTATCCGGGAGAAATTGAGATTGGGACCCGGAAAGACAACCAGGAGAACGGCATTCCAGTGATTGAAGAAAAGTGGAATGCAATTTTGGCTATGTAATGTTTTGCGGCAAAACAGTTACACGCGAACTTTACGATACCGTGAAGGGGAATAACGGTTCGTAAAAATATAAGAAAAAGAAGGGAAAATTATTATGAAGAAGAAATTATCACTGTTATTGGCAGGTGCATTGACAGCAGTATCTCTGGCCGGATGCGGCCCGACTCCTCCGGCAGCAGCACCGGCAGGCAGCGCAGCGCCAGCAGGCGGAGATGCAGCGGCTCCAGCAGCACCGGCGGGCGGAGATACGGCAGCTCCGGCAGCCAACGCAGAGTTAAACCTGATCATTGCTTCCAATCAGACGTCTCTGGACAATCCGTATTCTTATGGCATGGATAAGTTTAAAGAGGTGGTAGAAGATGTTTCCGGCGGGAAGATTTCCGTAACCGTACATAAAGGAACTCTTGGTGAGAACGAGAATGAATTGATTGAGAAGCTTGAGATGGGAGCAGCTTCCATGGTAGTGGCTTCTCCGGGATTTATGACTTCCATCGGTGTTCCGGAAGTAGATATTTTCTCTCTCAACTATCTGTTTGACAGCTTTGATCACTGGGAGAGCTGTCTGGACGGTGAGTTTGGTGACAAGATGAAACAGACTGTTATTGACAAAACCAATAACCGTTTCCGTATTATGGCTTACTGGTCTTCTTCTGTCCGCGACTATTACGGAAAGAAGGATATTACAAAACCAGATGATTTAAAAGGTATGACCATTCGTACACAGTCTTCTCAGGTACAGCAGGATTTCTGGAAAGCCTGCGGCGCGATTCCTACTTCTGTAGCATGGGGCGAACTGTATCAGGCACTGCAGCAGGGTGTTGTGGATTCTGCAGAGAACGACTATACCAGCTTTATGCTGAAAGAGCACCACAAGACCGATAACGGCAAACATATTGCAGAGACTCACCATGATTATACCACTCGTCTGCTGCTGATGAGCGGCCAGTTCTATGACAGTCTGACTGACGAGCAGAAGGGATGGATTGATCAAGGCGTTGAGGCTTGTACAGCAGAAGAGCGCGAGGTTGTTTATCGGATGTTTAAAGAGTCCAAGGAGAAGGTTATTGCTGACGGCGCAGTAGTGACGAATTTTGAAGATCTGGACATTGATGCATTTAAGGCTCTGGCATTGCCGATTCAGGATAAGTTTGCAGCAGACAACAACATGACTGCTGAGCTGGAGATGATTCGTGCAGCAGCAGGTCAGTAAGGGTAATTAGGAGAAGTTTGCTTTTGGTTTTTAGACAGAGACAGCAGTCACCTGGGAGACTGGGTGGCTGCCTTTCCGTTTAAAGGTGTATAAAGATGGCGTTAAGATTCCAATCTTGACAAATAAGGAGAATAACTATGAAAAAAGCGATTGAGATGATGCAGAAAATCCAGATTGCCATTGGTGGGTTTTTTCTGTGTGTATTCCTCCTTACAGTTGTATTCCAGATGTTGTCCCGGTATATCGGGATAGCAGCTACCTGGACGGAGGATGTGTCCATGTATTCCTTTATATGGGCCGTGTTCATGGGCGCTGGCGCTATGGTTTATGAGAAGCGTCACTTTGCATTTACTTCCATCAGCGATATGCTGAAAGACGGACCAGCCAAGAAGATTTTATCCATTGTTATTTCTTTGATTATGTTGTATTTTGCCATTTTGATGGCTTATTATGGATTTCAGGTTACAAAGCAGTTCTGGAACTATACCTGGGTGAACATTCCTTCTTTTAAGAGAGGACCTACCTGGCTGTGCCTTCCCCTTTGCGGCATTACTTCTGCAATTTATTTGGTATTTCAGATTATTGATGATATTGGGAACCTGAAGAAAGGAGGAAATGAGTAATGGGTGCAATTCTGGTTATAATGTTTGTGATTTTTGTGGCCCTTGGCGTACCGATTTCCTTTGCCCTTGGAGTGGTGTCCTTTACTGGTATTCACTCCTTGGCTCAGATTCCGGATACCGTAGTATTTTCCAAGATGTTTAACGGTCTGAACAGTTTTACCCTTTTGGCAGTGCCGCTGTTCATTCTGGCAGCGAACCTGATGAATGAAGGTGAGATTACAGAGAAACTGATCGATTGCTGTAATGCTCTGGTGGGCCATTTCCGCGGCGGTCTGGCTTATTCCAATGTGTTGGTTTCCATGATTTTTGCTGGTATCTCTGGTTCTTCCCAGGCAGATACCGCTGGCGTAGGTAAGATTTTCATTCCGGCTATGGAAAAACAAGGATATGACAAGGGAACGTCTGTAGGGGTTACGGCGGCGTCTTCTACTTTGGGTTCCATTATTCCGCCCAGTATTACCATGGTGGTATATGCTGGTATTGCCAATGTCAGTACAGGCGCATTGTTTATGTCTGGATTGATTCCAGGTATTTTGCTGGGTCTTGCTATGATGGCAGTGGTAAAGCTGTATTCCAATAAGAAGAATTTCCCTAAATGTGAGAGAGTTGCAGCAAAAGACGCTATGCGTCTGGTGTGGCAGTCTATGCCAGCTCTGCTGACTCCCATTATTCTGATTGGCGGTATTGTCTCTGGTTTCTTTACGCCAACAGAGTCAGCGGCATTTGCCAGCATGTATGCTTTGCTTGTAGGCTTGTTCTTCTATCGGACCATTAAGGTGAAAAACCTGCCTCGTATTTTGATTGAGACCATGAAGATGTCTTCTCTGTCTCTGTTTGCTCTGGCAACTGCCAATGCCCTGGGTGAGCTGCTTAGTTATTATCAGTTGAATGTGATTGTACAGCAGTTCTTCAGCAACATGGCAGGCGGCTGGCTGGTATTCTTGCTGGTTGTGGTGGCCTTCTTTATGTTTGTTGGTACGTTTATGGATGCAGTTCCAGCTATGATTCTATTTGTGCCGATCATTTTGCCTTCCGCTACTGCATTGGGAATCAGCCCCATTATTTTGGGCTTGATTATTGTAGTGACTCTGGCTCTTGGTCTGGTGACTCCGCCTTATGGATTGTGTCTGCTGATTGCTTCCTCTATCAGTGGAATTACCATTGAAGATGCATTTAAGGGAACGCTTCCTTATTTCCTGTCTTCTATCGTTGTGTTAATGCTGTTGGTGCTGTTCCCCATGGCATGGCTTGCTATTCCGGCTATGTTGTTCCCAGGGTTGTTCTGATTGTTGAAACCAATAATTGATCGTTCGGTTTGTCTGGATGGTTACACAAAAAGCAGTTTGTCTGTTTAGGCAAGCCCATATGGAAGTATATGAAATTTTGGGTAAAATCGGCGTGGCGTAAGTCACGCCGGTTTCTTTATGCCGCTTCGCTGTCTGGTTCTGGTTTGTGAAGCAGAATGTAAATTTCCCCAACATAGGTAAAATAGACTTTAATTGTGACATGTTTCCGTCCGTCTATTTTCTCTAGGCTAGGTAGAGGTCTAATACGGCAGGTGGCTGAATCGTGGTAAAGCGCTGAAATTTTTGTCAAAAATAAAAAAGCCCCTTTCTTAGATTTCGGTGAAAAATCAAAAAAGGTTATCTATATTGATGATCGGAATCACAAGGGAAAATAAATAAACCTACCTTGTACTTGGCTGGTCGAGGTAGGTTTACTATTAAGCTGTTTGACATCCAAATTTTTTCTTGAAAAATTTCTTCTCCTGCATTTTTCAATACAAAAATTCCTTTGATATTACAATTTAATACCTTTGGAATTTGTTATGGGAGCAGACGCAGTCGCTCACACAGGGACAAAAGTCTCATGCCAAATGGCATCTCTGGAAGTTCCTCTTCTGTGACTGCTCCAAACAGAATAATCAGCAGGCCATAGATTACCATGGCAAGAGGGACGCTGATAGCTACGCCAAGGGCATTTATCTGTGTCACGGAATAAATAATGTTGTAGGAGCCAAAGGCAGCAGCTCCCATAAAGGCGGCTGACAGCAGGGGCAGCAGGAATGTGGTTTTGATTTCCTGACGATACCTTAATGCTCTGCCAATGGAAATCCAGTTAAGAATACAAACAACCAGAGCAAACGTTACGTTTCCGATAACCAGTCCGTATACGCCCCAATCCAAATGCTCCAACATAACATAGACCAGCGCGGTGTGGAGGATAAGGGATATGGCGGAGTGGGTGACAGACTGACTCATCCGGTCAATACCCTGAAGCACAGCGTTTGTAACTGTGGACAGGGAGAAGAAAACAACGGCAAAGGAGCCAATACGCATCAGGTTTGCGGACAGCTGGGAACTATCATGGAAGATCAGTTGCATCACAGGACCAGCCAAAACACCCATGCCCACAGCGCAGGGAATGGCAATCAACATATTGAATTTAATTGTCATATAAATTTTATGGCGAACTTCCTGCCGGTTATGGCGCGTTCGGGACTGGACGATACTGGGAATCATGGAGGCGCCCAGGGAGGAGGCAATGGCCACCGGCACATTGGTAAGCAACCGGTATTCACCGCCATAAATGCCAAGAAGAGCAGCCCGTTGGGATTCAACCAACCCTTTTTTGTCCATGATTTGGCCGAACATGGAGTTGTCAACCGAACCACTGAGTTGGTAGACAAACTGGCTTAAAATAATAGGGGTGAGTGTGAAAAGTAACGTTACATACACCTGTGCCCAAGTCTCTTTGGGAAGCTGCTGCTTCCGGCGAACCATTTTGGGATTGGCTTTTCGATAGAGTAACATGAGAAAAGCCAAATACATTAAGGCTGCAATGGCCCCGCATAATGTACCCAGGGTTCCTCCTGCCGCACCGTAAGATTTTACATTAGGGCGGGTGGCAAACCAGATCATAAAACCATAAGAGGCGCCGATGCTGACAGCTGCATGGACAATTTGTTCAATGATCTGAGACACAGAGGTGGGAATCATATTGCCTTGTCCCTGAAAATAGCCACGAATTACGCCCATAATTGAAAAAACAAAGATGGTAGGGGCCATGACCTTTAAGGGTAAGGCGCTGCTGGGACTTTTAAATATTACAGTGGTAATATAGTCTGCGCCAAAGAGAAGAATCAGTGTCATCAACCCTCCGGCAGCGGCGCTGAACATCATGCCGCTGGCATATACCCTCTGGATGTCCTGATACCGCTTGCGGACGCGTCTTGCGGCAATTAGTTTGGACATGGCAAGGGGAAGGCTGTAGGAGGAGAGGATCAGCCCAATATTATAGATTTCGTATGCTGTGTTATAGTAGCCCATGCCTTCTTGTCCCAAAATCCGAATCATGGGAACCTTGTAGAGAAGGCCAATGAAACGGACCAGTATGCCGGCAATCGCCAGAATACTGCCCTGGACCAACAGGTCGCCGGCATTGGATTTTTTTGGTTCGCCGGGGGAGGCGGGGGTATTTGCCATAATGGGGGGTCTCCTTCTTGCTGTGTTTTGTCCATGGTTTAACAACATAAATTGTCGTTGCATTATTTCTAATAGTATAGCGCAGGAAGAAGAAGTTGGCAAGGCTTAGGAGGCCGCAGAAAGTGTAAAGTGTGCTGTGGATGGTTATTTAAAACAGGTTATACTAGAATTTTAAGGTATACTTTGGTAGATGAACAAAGGGAAATGTGGTAAAATAATGAAAGAATAAGTAGTATTACATGAATTTTTGTGAAAGGTGAGAAAAGAGTTATGTGGAAAAAAATCAAAAAACCAGGGATTTGGCTGCTAACCATGATTCTGGTCCTGGTATTTGGACTGGCAGGGGGATGCGGGACAGATACTGGCAAAGGAAGCCGGCTGGCAGAAGCACCAATGTCGGAAGCAGAAGGGCAGAAGGAAGTTCAAATATCAGAATCCGAATCTCAAATATCTTCTTTGGAGAAGGAAAAGGGGGAAAAAGGGGAAAAAGGGGAACAGGAAAGCAGGAAGCAGCTGGATAAGGAAACAGAACAGCTGGACAAGGAAACAGAGCAGCTGGAAACATCGAAGATAAAAACGGATGCAGAGGAGATCTCTGTCTCGGAGGATGGAACTTACATTACCAGGGATGAAGTTGCTTTGTATCTGCATCTTTATGGACGTCTTCCAGATAATTATATTACCAAAAAGGAGGCACAAAATTTGGGCTGGGACAGTAAAAAAGGAAATTTAGACCAGGTAGCGCCAGGAATGAGTATTGGAGGAAGCCATTTTGGAAATTATGAGGGGCTTCTGCCTGAGAAAAAGGGACGGAAATATTATGAATGTGATTTGGAATATGAGGGAGGATACCGAGGAGCAAAGAGACTCATTTATTCCAATGACGGGTTGATTTTTTATACAGAAGATCATTACCAGACCTTTGAGCAGCTATATTAATCCATACATCATACATATGGTTATTTAAAATTAGTTCTATTCGAGTTTGTTTTAAAATTTATTTTGGCTAACTGCATGTTTTACATAGGGAGACTTGGTTCAAATTTTATAACGCAGCTTATCCCATGGGGATTATTTGGACCAAACTTCCTACAAAGTGAAACGCACATCTTGGCAGATAGCATTTTTTAACACATTTTGGAGAAAGGAGAGGGATATGGAGAAGATTTTGCTTGATTTCTGTGTGACAAAAACTCCCGAACAGGTACAGGATTATCTTGCACTGATGTTTGATTTTCCGGACTATTATGGAAGAAATCTGGATGCGTTTTATGACATGTTGACAGAGATGGGTGAGGATGTTTGCATCGGCGTATTTGACATAGAGGAAGAGAGGGAGCGAGATGGCCGCATGGCAAATTATCTGGAGAAGATCTGTCGTGTGCTGCAGGATGCTGAAGAAGTAAATCCTCATTTGTGCGTGATTTTTCAGGAGTATGGGAGAAATTTTGAGGACAGGGAGGGGGAATTGAAATGAGAATGAAACCTTTGAAAGATATAAAGATTCGAACAAAGCTGGTTCTTCTAGGGACCGTTTGCCTGTTGGGGCTGATTGTTTTGGGAAAAGAGTCCATCTCTACTGCATCCCGAATCAAACAGGCTGGCGATGAAGTGTCAGCGATCTGGATGAATGCTGTGATTGTGGCGGAGGAGTTAAATACAGTGACATCCGATTACCGAATTAAAGAGAGCCGCCATGCTATCACTACGGACCCGAAACTGATGGAAAGTCTGGAATTGGAGATGGACCGGCTTCGAGGAGAAATTGAAAAAAAATTTGAGGAATACCGGCGTCTTCCTACCTGGGAAGCGGACCAGGAGATTATTGCAGAAGCAGAAATTGCCTGGAAGGGTTATCTGGAATACAGTGAAATGTTGATTGAAACCAGTAAAGGAAATGACCGGGAAAAAGCTACGACCATGATGATGGGACATTCCCAGGAATTGTTTGACCGGGCAAGTGGGCTGTTTTTAGATGCGGTGGCAGTGGACAAACGGGCAGTGGAGGTACAGCGGCATCAGGCAGAGATTATTTTTCAGAGAATGTCAACGGTAAAATTGCTGGTGATCGGAACTGTTACGGTGTTTATGATTGGGTTGATCTGGTACTTGATTCGTGCGATAGAGAGACCGGCTGCAGCGCTGGTAGATGCAGCCAGACGTGTTACCAACGGAAATCTGGATGTGCGTCTGACCTGTCGGTCAAGAGATGAGCTGGGGATTTTAGAGGATGCTATGAATCAGATGATTCAACGGCTGGAAGACATTGTAAAGGATGAAATTCGGCTGTTTCGGGAAACCGGAAGTGAAAATTTTCAGGCAAAATCTGCCTGTGAGCAGGCATATAGGGGAGATTTTGCACCGATTCTGTACGGATTTACCAGTCTGCAAAGCCGTTTGAGGGAAATCAAACGGAGGCAGGGGGAGAGCGAGGCTGCTTTGGAGGCAGAATTGGAGGAACAAAAGGAAGAAGCTGCTGAATTGCGGGTGGAACGGGAACACTTGGCGGAGCAGACGTATCGTCTTGCAGACCAGTTGGGACGGGAAAAGGGAAAAGTGGAGCATTTGACGGTGGAGTTGGAAAAGAAGATGGAACAGGCTGCTGGGCGGGGAAGAAATTCTGAAGAGAAAAAAGGGATAGCAGGTTTGCACGGATCATTCAGAAGAGAACGGAATTTGTTTCGGCAGGAAAAGGGGGAGGGAAAAGAAAAAGGGGATAAGAGATTAGAAATAAGAGGTAAAAAATAAGGAATAAAAGATTAGAAATAAAAGATCAGAAGTATGGGATAAGAAATGAAAGATAAAAGATCTAAAATGAGAGATAAGAAATAGAAAGAATAAGAGATTAGAAATACAGAAATCAGAAATACAGAATTGAAAATAAAGGATTAGAAATAGAGAATCCGTAATGGAGGAAGAGGAAACATACCATGAAGAATAACCAACAGGCTACATGGATGCTGCAGACAAAGAGGGCAGATTTTAATGAATGGGCGGAGCATTTTCATATCAGTCCTGTAACTGCAAGAATCATTCGCAATCGTGATATTACAGAAGTGTCGGAAGTGGAGCGATACCTTTATGGAACGGTGAAGGATTTGTATGATCCTCATCTTTTAAAGGATATGGATAAAACCATTGATATTTTACAGGAAAAGATCAGCGGCGGAAAACCGATACGGATTGTAGGTGATTATGATATTGATGGAATTTGCTCTACCTATCTTCTTTATCAGGGGCTAAAACGCTGTGGGGCAAACGTGGATTTTCAGATACCTGAGCGGATTCGAGATGGTTATGGCATTAATGAGTCTATTATTCAGCGAGCTTATGAAGAGGGAATTGATACGATTGTCACCTGTGACAATGGAATTGCCGCATTCGCACAGATTTCCATGGCAAAAGAGCTGGGATTGACGGTTCTGATTACGGATCATCATGAAGTACCTTTGGATAAAGATGGAGAGGAGCTTCCCCCACCGGCAGATGCAGTCGTAAACCCGAAACAGAAGTCTTGTTCTTACCCCTTTAAAGGAATTTGTGGCGGTGTGGTGGCATACAAACTGGTACAAGCTCTATATGAGGCATTTCATGTTCCTGAAGCAGAATGGGAGGAAATGATGGAATTTGCAGCGATTGCTACAGTGGGAGATGTGATGCGGCTGCAAAATGAGAATCGAATTATTGTACGGTGGGGATTAAAACAGATGGCCAGGACGAAAAGCATGGGGCTTAGAAAACTGGTGGAGACTTGTGGACTTACCATGGAAACGTTGACTGCTTATCACATTGGATTTGTTATTGGGCCTTGCCTTAATGCCAGTGGTCGGCTGCAGACTGCAAAGCTGGCCTTGGAATTGTTGCTGTGTTCTGACGAGGCGGAGGCAGCCCACATGGCAGAAGAGCTATGTCTTTTAAATGAGGAGAGGAAAACCATGACTCAGAAAGGCGTGGAGGAAGCATTGCGTCAGGTGGAGGAATTGTATCCGAATGATTCGGTTTTGGCTATTTTTTTGCCTGATTGTCATGAGTCGGTTGCGGGAATTATTGCAGGGCGGGTGCGGGAAGCATGGAATAGACCTACTTTTGTACTGACCAAAGGGGAAGATTGTGTAAAAGGCTCTGGCCGTTCCATTGAAGCTTACCACATGTACCGGGAAATGTGCGGGGTGCAGGATTTATTTTTAAAGTTTGGCGGTCATCCGATGGCAGCAGGATTTTCCATGGAAGAACGTTATATCGATGAGTTCCGGCAACGTCTGAATGGGCAGGCAACTTTGAAACCAGAAGATTTTATTCCCAAAATCTGGATTGATGTGGCTATGCCTTTAGAGTATTTGTCAGAGAAGCTGATTCAGGAGCTAAAGCTTTTGGAACCTTTTGGACAGGGGAATGAGAAGCCTCAGTTTGCTCAAAAAAATCTGACCATACGTAGTGTAAGAGTATTGGGAAAGAACCGGAATGCAGTAAAATTATCTCTCATCACTGAGAAGGGGCTGCCTATGGAAGGGATGTTGTTTACAGAGGGTGATTCGTTTATGGAAGAACTGGGAAGTAAGACGGTTATTGATGTAGTGTATTATCCGGATGTGAATGAATATAATGGACGGAGAACGCTGCAGATTGTGATACGGGAATATAAACTGCATGATTGATGCGATTAGAAGTACAACAGATTCTTGTGGACAGCTATTTTGCAACAAAGGCTTATTTGTTTGCATTGTCTCACACAATTCCTATTGCGTATATGGACGATTTAGAGACAGAAGCTTTCCCGGTTCATTTCCTGATTAATTATAATCTATATGCAGAAGAGAAAGGGTATGAGCGGCTTTATAAGATAGCTCCTATAAAACCCCGAAAATTTTTTCTAGGCGGAAATTACATTCCTTTAAGAGAAGAATTTATATCCAAAATATTATGAAAAAGCCTGTTAGATTATAATTCTATCAGGCTTTTCTTATTTTATCTGTTTGCCAAATTCGCTTTTCTGATAATAAATTCGAAATTATTTTTCTATTTTTATTATTATTGATATATCTTATATTTCTAATCTTTTGACTTGTATGATCTTTCCCCAATCCCCCCATTTATTAATCATTATCCGGCATCAGCTTAATCCGGACCATAATCTGGCGGACAAAGCTTCCCTTAGGCAAATCCATATCATCTCCATGGGTCTGTGCCGGAAAATCACCTTCTTCTTCCAATTCCACAGAAAGCCAGTTATAAGCCGCATCTCTTGCCGCTTCCAGGGCATCTTCCAAATCCGGGCCATCCGCTTCGCAGCATTCCAGGTCTGGGAATACCACGTGATAGCCAGCATCTTCCTTATGAGGCGTAAAGACCGCCGGATAAATAAAGGTCATAATTCAATCTCCATTCTTTTTTTCTTTTTATTTCCGCAAGTAATTGATCGTTTCTATTATAAATTTCTTTGGACAAGATGTCAAACTGCTCTTTAGGAGATCCAGACTTTCTTTTTGGAAAAATCGGTAATTTTTTCAGAAGAAACAACGATTTTTTCGACAAAACAGAGGGGTTTTCCTGTGCAAACAGGCAAAAAAGGCATGACAGGAGAGAGGGCCTGGTGTATAATGGGGAAAACAGGAGGATGAAGAGTAAAAAAAATTTGACAAAACTTTCACAGCTTAAAATTTTTACAGCTTATTTGTGCCTTGGAAAGGAATGGTGAAAAATATGATTAAAAATATAGTGTTTGATATGGGAAAAGTTTTGGTGGGATACGATGCAATGAGAGTTTGCGAGCATTTTATTGAGAATGAACATGACCGGAAACGAGTCCATACAGCAGTATTTGTGTCTCCAGAGTGGGTGATGATGGATATGGGAGTATTGTCGGATGAGCGAGCATTAAAGTCGATATGTGCCCGTCTGCCAGAGAGACTTCATCCGGCGGCTGAATTATGTTTGAAGGAATGGCATAATTATTGTATGTGGACCTACACAGAGATGGAGCCTGTGGTGCGGGAATTGAAGGAGAAGGGGCTGGGGATTTATCTGTGTTCCAATGCTGCCATTCGTCTGTTGGATTGTTATTGGAAAGTGATTCCTGCATCCGATTGTTTTGACGGGATGTTATTTTCGGCAGAGGCAAAGTGCATAAAACCTCAAAAGGAGATGTATCTTCACCTGTTTCAGCGATTTGGATTAAAGCCAGAAGAGTGTTTTTTCATAGATGATGTACCGGAAAATATTGCAGGCGCCCGTAGCTGCGGTATGGATGGTTACTGTTTTCAAGACGGAGACTTTCAAAAGTTGAAGGAAATTTTGATGCAATATTCGTAAAAAACAGTTGGTGGAAACTTCCAACACTGGAAAAATAACCAAAAGGAGCAGAAGAAATGACAGAAAGCAGAGAGAACTTTGAAAATTTGAATCAAAAACTTTTGACTTTTGTTGATAACAGTCCCACCAGTTTTCATGCGGTGGATAATATGAAGGCTATATTGGAACAAGCGGGATATAATCGGCTTTTGGAGGGAGAGAGCTGGAAATTGAAAGAGGGAGGCAGGTATTATGTTACTCGAAACGACTCTTCTCTCATTGCTTTTCAGATTCCCAAAAGAGATTTTGTGGGGTTTCAGATTATGGCCAGTCACAGCGATTCTCCGGCTTTAAAAATCAAGGCGAATGCAGAGATTCAGATCGAGAAGAAATATGTAAAGCTGAATGTGGAAAAATACGGTGGTATGCTGTGCAGCCCATGGCTGGACCGTCCTCTTTCTGTGGCTGGACGGATTGTGGTGCGGACGGCGGAAGGAGTGGCTACAAAGCTGGTGAATGTGGACCGGGATCTTTTGATTATTCCTAATTTGGCCATTCACTTAAATCGTAAGGTAAATGAAGGATATGAATTTAATGCTCAGAGAGATCTTTTGCCATTGTTTGGAGGGGAGAAGGCAAAGGATGGACTTTTGAAACAGATTGCCAGAGAGGCACAAGTGGAGGAAGGAGATATTCTGGATACAGATCTGTTTCTCTATAACCGGATGAAGGGAACGGTGCTGGGGATGAACAACGAATTTATTGCAGCTCCCCGACTGGATGATTTACAGTGTGTGTTTGGTTCTCTTATGGGATTTTTGAAAGCAACACCAAAGGACAGTGCTGCAGTCCTTTGTGTGCTGGACAATGAGGAGGTAGGCAGCGGAACAAAACAGGGAGCTGATTCCACATTTCTGCGAGATGTGCTACGCCGGATTCATCTTGCCATGGGGCGCAGTGAGGAGGCATATATAATGGCTCTGGCTTCCAGCTTTATGGTGTCAGCGGACAATGCTCACAGCATTCATCCCAATCAGCCGGACAAGGCAGACCCCACGAATCGGCCGTTTATGAATGAAGGAATCGTAATTAAGTACAGTGCCAATCAAAAATATACTACAGATGCGGTTTCCGGAGCATTATTTAAGTCTGTTTGTGACAGAGCAGAAGTTCCTTATCAGGTGTTTTTTAACCGTTCGGATATGTTGGGAGGGTCGACTTTGGGAAATATTTCCAACTCTCAGGTGGCCTTAAATACAGTGGATATTGGCCTTCCACAGTTGGCTATGCATTCCTGCTATGAGACGGCAGGCAGCAAAGATACTGCATATTTGGTCCGGGCGGCTCAAGTGATGTATTCTTCTTCCATACAGGGAGCTGGAGATGGAACATACCGTCTTTATTTTCACCAGTAATGAGCCAAGTGCTGTGCTTGCACAGGCATTTGACTAGAGTATATCTGAAAAATTATTCCTGCTAGATATACACTTCACATTGGGGATATTTGGGCTAAATGAACGCATTTTAGGGGGCCGCGTTCATTTGACCCAAATTTTTTTCTGTTTCAGACACACTCTAGCGAAGGTCCTGTTTCAATCATAGAAATGAAAAGAATTTCGAACGATTGCAGCATGAGAAAAGGGTTGATAATTTTCCTCTTAGAAAGTATGATATTCCTAATCCAAAGGATACCCTCTGTAAATAAGGGGATGTACAGTTTTGCGCCACAGAGAGTATCCATAGGAAAGACAACCGAGGAAAATTCCAAAATATCAGGCATTATGTGCAAAGATACATGGATACAAGGAATGGCGTATTCGAGCGTGCCTTACAATTAAAACAATGTTCAGACACGCCCCAGGAAGCAGACAAAAGATCCGAAAGCAGACAAAAGACCCGAAAGCAAACAAAAAGACCCGGAAGCAGACAAAAAGAATGGAAGGAGCAAGCAACAGATTTTATGGAACACAAGATTGACCGCAATAATTTTATGATGCAGTTAGCGACATTTGTAGTGAACAAGCGAAACGCATTTGTCGTGCTTTTTGTAATTGCATGTATTTATTGTCTGACAACTTTGAGTCGGGCAAAGGTGAACACCGAACTGACCGATTATCTGCCTGACTCTACGGAGACACGGCAGGGGCTGGATATTATGAACCAGGAGTTTATGACTTTTGGTTCTGCAAAAGTTCTGGTGACGAATATTACTTATGAGAAAGCTTTGGAGGAGGCAAAGGCGCTGGAGGAAATCCGTGGAATTTCCTCGGTAAGCTTCTTTGACTGGGAAGATGAAAGCGGTACGTATGATGAGGCAGAGCTTACAGATTATTATAAGGATGCCTGTGCTCTTTTCTCCTTGACGTTTGAAGAGGAAGAAGATACAGAACTGTCGCAGAAAGCCATTGCCAATGTGCGGGAACAGTTAAAGGATTATCAGGCATTTTTCTATACAACCGTGGATAAAGATGACAATGCAGCCCTCAAGGAGGATATGAAGGGCATTCTGGCGGTGGCAGCCGTTATTATTTTGCTGGTTCTTTTGTTTACTTCCGGAACTTACATGGAAATTGTTATTTTTATGATCACATTTATTGTGGCCATTGTTTTAAATACCGGAACGAATTTTTGGTTTGGTGAGATTTCCTTTGTTACCAATGCAGTGGCAGCTGTGCTGCAGCTGGCTCTGTCCATTGACTATGCCATTATTTTGTTCCATCGTTTTATGGAGGAGCATGAGACAAAAGAGACCATTGAGGCAGTGACAGTGGCTTTGAGCAAAGCAATTCCAGAGATTTCTTCCAGCAGCCTTACTACGGTATCTGGCATGATTGCATTGATGTTGATGCAGTTTGGAATTGGTATGGATTTGGGCCGGGTGCTGACAAAAGCGATTGTATTCAGTTTGATGACCGTGTTCTTTTTAATGCCTGCCATGATCGTCATGTCTTCCAAATGGATTGAGAAGACGGTACACAAAAGCTTTGTACCTTCTATCCGGGGATGGGGGAGACTGGTGGTTCGGACCCGGTATCTGGTATTGCCAATTTTTGTGGTTTTAATGACAGGGGGCTGTATTTTGTCTTCCCGGTGTGAATATGTATATGACCATGGTTCCATTGAGGCAGATAAAATGAATGAGTATATGACTGCCAAGGTGCGGATTGAGAAGACCTTTGAGGTGACGAATGCCATGGCTGTGGTAGTGCCAAAGGGGGATTATCAGAAAGAGGCAAGAATCATTGAGGGCCTGGAGCAGGTGAAACGGGTGGACACTGTGCTGGGGCTTAGCAATATTGAAGTGGATGATGATGGAAAATATATTTTGGTAAATGAGCTGAATCCACGGGAGTTTGCTGAGGTTGCGGATGTGGATCTGGATTTGGTGCGCCTTTTGTATCGGTTTTATGCCATTGACCAGAAGCGGTATGGGGCATTTATGAAGAATCTGGACGAATATCGGATTCCCATCATTGATATGGTGGATTTTATTTATGATCAGAAGGAAAAAGGAGCCATTGATCTGGATGAGGATTTGTCCGAGGATGTGGATGACCTTCATGAAGCCTTAAGCAATGCCAGAAAACAGCTGGAGGGGGAGAATTACTCCCGGATCGTATTCACCATGACCGGCCCTATTGAGGGGGAAGAGACCTTCCAGGTGATTGACCAGATCCGGAACATTGCCAGTGCCTATTATGATGAGGTCTATGTGGTGGGAGATTCGACCAGTGATTATGATTTGAGTAAATCCTTTCGGACAGATAATGTGAAGATCAGCGTGCTGACAGCATTGTTTGTAGGAATAATATTGTTGTTTACTTTCCAGTCTGCAGGGCTTCCCATTATGCTTGTACTTACCATTCAAAGCAGTATCTGGATTAACTTTTCCATTCCCACTATTAGGGGCGGAACCATGTTTTTCCTAAGCTATCTGATTGTAAGTGCAATTCAGATGGGGGCAACCATTGATTATGCGATTGTGATTACCAGCCGTTATATGGATTTGCGAAAGACCAATCCAAATCGAAAACAGGTGGTGGTAGAGGCGTTAAATCAGGCATTTCCCACAGTGGCTACATCCGGGACGATTCTTACCTGTGCCGGTTTTGCTGTGGGAAGACTGACTTCCAATGCAATTATTGCCTCTCTTGGCAAAGCTTTGGGCGCGGGAACTTTAGTATCCATTATTCTTGTAATGACTGTGCTGCCACAGATTTTGCTGGTGTTTGATTGGGTGATTGACCGGACGGAATTTAATCGTGGGGCAGTAAAGCGGACAAAAGAGCCGGAGCAGGAAGGGAAAACATTCCAGCCTGAAAATCAGACACAGTCAGGAAAGGAAGCACAAACACAGCCGGCGAAAGAAACATCCGACCAGTTCTTTAAAACCGAAAAAGAAAAGAACAATTCAAAGAACCACAACCGAAAGAACCGTGAAAACAAATTAAAAGACGAAAGCTGGCCGGAGGATTCCAATGCCAAAGATCAGACATCAGAAGTTGAAGGAGGTGCTGACCATGAGATGGAGAACTAGAAAAGCAGCATGGATGATGGCTGCGGCGGTTCTGGTCACGTCGATGCCCATATCTTCGTTTTCTGCACAGGCAGAGGAGTCTGTGATTGTAATACGGACAGAAGAAGAGTTTCTGGAACTTAGCAAAGTATATGTAGCCGAACAAAATTCAGAGGGAAAAATCGTAAGCCTAGAAGCAGACTTAAACTTTGAGGGAAAAGAATTTTCTCCTATTCCAGTATTCTGCGGCACTTTTGAAGGAAATGACCACACAATTGGCGGCATTTCTATTTGGCAGTCAGGATCGAATCAGGGGCTGTTTCGGTATCTGGAGGAAGAAGCCGTTGTGCGGAATCTGAATGTGCAGGGAGAATTAAAGCCAGATGGAAGCAGAAAGAAAATTGGAGGGATTGCTGGAACCAATAAAGGAACCATTCAGAACTGCACCTTTGCAGGTAAGGGAGAAGCTTTGGAAAACCTGGGGGGGATCGCAGGAATCAATGAGGAGACAGGGGTAATTGAGGGATGCCTAAATCGGGCAGAGCTGACTGGAAACCGAAGGATTGGAGGCATTGCCGGAGAAAATGCGGGGATGATACAGGACTCGTACAATGAAGGGGAAATCAATGCCGCCTCGGAAGGGTTGGATGAAGATTCCGGGAAAGACATTTCCGTAGATCGGGAAAGTATTCACAATACCGTGGTAATCGAAAAGGTGAATGACGTAGGAGGCATTGCCGGTCTTTCTTCCGGAACAATTCAGCAATGCGGCAATACAGGACAAATCGGATATGGTCATACAGGCTATAATATCGGAGGAATCGCAGGGCGTCAGAGCGGTATATTGATGTTGTGTGAGAATGAGGGGACCATCACAGGCCGAAAAGATGTGGGGGGAATTACCGGACAGTTGGAGCCGTTTTTGACAATTTTATATGAGGACGACACCTTTGACCGGATTAACAGTCAGGTAGATGAGATTGCCGACACCACGGATGCCATGAGTCAAAAACTTCATAATACTACCGATGCTTCTATTGGAAATCTGGACCGGGTGGATGAGGTGATCAAAGAAATCCGGGATTTAACCCGCAATAAAAAGGATGTCCGAAGAGGGAAGCGGGATGATTTTGACGAGCAGGCGGGAAGACAATTAGATTTGATTGACGAGACCTTGGCTAATATGGAGCTGGATTTAGGAAGCAGATCTGCAGAGCGGGCAGCAAGCCGCCTGCAAGGAAACATAAAGCGGGCAAGAGAGTTGCTGGCCAGTTTAAGAGATGGGACGAGTGCTCTTCCGGATGACTATATTTTTGATGAAGAAGAAGGAATCCTGGGAGATCTTCAGTATTTGTATGAGGTAATGAACCAGCTTCAGGACTGTGCGGGGGAAATCGCAGAGGACACACAGATCATGGTGGAAGACGGAGCCAGAGGTGTGGTGAAAGGGGTTCGAAGCTTTGAGGACGATCTGGATGCTTTGCGGCTTGCATCAAAAGAACTGCTTGACATGACCAGAGAATATAAGAATGAGCTTTTTGATGATGTGGACAATCTGGATGAAGATTTAACCGGACAGCTGGATCAGCTGTATGACGAGCTGGATTATCTTTCCAACAATCTCAAGTCCGGCAAAGACCAGCTGAGGGAGGAAAAGGCCCGTCTGGACACTCAGCTGGATGAAATGCAGGATATTATCGTTGAGGGGAAAGAGCGGATAGAAGCAGAGCATAATAAAATATCAGATGATACAGAACCTTTATTTGAGGATATTTCAGAGAGCGTGGTAGATTTAACCGACGGTATGATTGTAGGTTGTTCCAATAAAGGGGATGTTTTATCGGATTTTCAGGCTGGCGGAATTGTGGGAACCATTGGAATTGAGTTGGATTTGGACCCGGAAGAAGATATTAAGACCTATGGCGAAGAATCGTTGTACATGAACCGCTATGCCCAAGCGTCTGTGAGAGGCTGCCGCAATGACGGAGATATTACTGTGCAGCAGGATTACGCAGGAGGAATCGCAGGCACTGCAAGAATCGGAGTACTGGCTTCCAATCAGAATTACGGAGATGTTTCTTCTGTTGACGGGGATTATACTGGCGGAATCGCAGGGGAAAGTCAGTCTTTGATTCGGGGCAGTTATACGGTGTGTCAGGTCAGTGGCAATGACTATGCGGGAGGAATTGCAGGCTGGGGCAAAAACCTGAAGGATAATTGTGCCATGGTAAGCGTTGTGACAGAAGGCGGAGAGTGGAAGGGAAGCATTGCCGGAGACCGGGATGAGGAAGGAGAGGCAGAAGGCAACTGTTATGTGGATGACGGACTGGGAGCTGTAGACGGAATCACATTTAAGGGAGAGGCAGACGGAATCTCTTACGAGACTCTGCTGCAGAAAGAGGAGCTGCCAGATGAATTTAAAAGTCTGACGATAACTTTCCTGGCAGATGACCAGATTGTGGAGCGGATTGTATGCAGCTATGGTCAGTCCCTAAACCCAGAGAATATGCCAACCGTGCCGGAGAAAGAAGGGTTTTTCCAACATTGGGAAGATGTAGATTTATCCAACATTCGGAAAAACTACAAAATCCATGCAGTATATACCCCATGGATCGTAACCATTGCAGATTCCAGTGATCCCATGCCCCTTCTGTTGGCAGAGGCATCCTTCTACCCGGAAGTAACGGTTCATATTCAGGAAAAAGAGCCGGTTTCGGTTCCAAATGGATATCAGATGGTAAAAACGTATCAGTATCAAATTCAAGATCCAGAGAACCGTCCTTTGCCAGAGGATGTAAAGCTTCATATACTGGCAAAAGGGGCAGATGTGGTCGGAGTGGTTCGAGATGGAACCGTGGATGTAGTGGCAGCAACCAAAGACGGAGATTATCTGATTTTTGATGGAGGCACATATGGGGAGATTGTGTTGATGAAGAACCGCCCATCCTGGATGATTTTTGTGGGAATTGGAGCAGCGGCTTTAGCCGCAGTGTTTGTGATTATGAAAAAATGCGGCATAAAAAGACGTATCCAGCGCCGCAGATAAAGTGATTTTTTAAAGGGAGTGTTGTAAAATCTGTAGATTTTGCGGCACTCCCTATTTTCTTTTTGGGTCATTTTCCTAGAGTGTGTCTGAAAATTGCTTTTTGTCCGATGCGCTCTAGTTCAAGTAAAACCAGATTTTATAAAATTATTTATAAAGCTTTAAAAGATCTGCAAAATGATCAATACTCAAATCTTTTTTATCTACAGCGCCATAACCATAAGAAGCAAAAATAAAAGGGATTCCGGCTTTGGCGGCAGAGTTGCTGTCCCCGGCAGTATCGCCTACATAAGCAGCGTCAACAGACGAAATTTGATTGCGCTCCATGAGGAGGCGGATGTTCTCCCATTTAGGCTTTCCAGTATTGCCGCAGCATTCCATATCCGTGATATAGGATTCCAACTGATATTTTTTTAAAAACATTTCAATATAGCCAGTTCCGCAGTTGCTGACAATATAAAAAGAACATTGAGAAATCAAGGCATCTAAGGTGCTGCGGATGTCCGAATAAAGCATTTGGGTATCGGTTTCACATAGGGCAGTAGTGTTCGCCTGATCACACAGCTTCATCAGCTGGCTTCGAACTGGAAGCGGAAATTCGGAAAACAAATCGTCTGCAATTTCCTGGTCGGATTTCCCAAATTCTTTACGAATTGTTTCAGCAGTGATGATTCGGTCACTGCGTCCGTCTTTGCGAAGGGCTTTGTTGTAGGCGTCAGCAGATACCTGTGCCGTGTCCCATAAAGTGCCATCCAAATCTAAAAGAAGGTGTTTCGGCTGCATAGGTTATGGTTCTCCTTGTAAATTTTTATATAATTTTGAAATAATGCTATTATAAAGGATTTTAAGAGAGAATGGAATACCTTTACAGGAAAAAATCCCCTTTCCATTTGTCTTCATTTAGTATATAATCGGGGAAGAATTTATGTAACCGCTCCCATGGGAACGGCTGCGAATTTATAGCTTAAAGGAGATCTGAAAAATGACAAGAATCCGTACCAGATATGCACCCAGTCCCACAGGCCGGATGCATGTGGGAAATTTAAGAACGGCATTGTATGCTTATCTGATTGCAAAACATGATGACGGGGATTTTCTCCTGCGAATTGAGGACACAGACCAGGAGCGTTATGTGGAGGGAGCCACAGAGATTATTTACCGGACATTGGAAAAGACTGGTCTGATACACGATGAGGGACCAGACAAAGACGGAGGAGTTGGTCCTTATGTTCAAAGTCAGCGTCAGGCGGCCGGAATTTATCTGGAATATGCAAAGAAACTGATTGAAAAGGGGGAAGCATATTACTGCTTTTGTACACAGGAGCGTCTGGATTCTCTGAAGACATCGGTCAATGGGGAGGAGATTATGGCTTATGACAAGCATTGTCTCCATCTGTCGAAAGAGGAGATTGAGGCAAATCTGGCGGCCGGAATGCCTTATGTGATTCGGCAGAATAATCCCAGAGAGGGAAGCACAACATTCCATGATGAGATTTATGGAGATATTACCGTAGATAATTCGGAATTGGATGATATGGTGCTAATCAAATCAGACGGTTATCCTACTTATAACTTTGCCAATGTGGTGGATGATCATCTGATGGGAATTACCCATGTGGTCCGGGGAAATGAATATTTGTCGTCCTCTCCCAAATATAACCGTCTGTATGAAGCTTTTGGCTGGCAGGTTCCTGTGTACGTTCACTGTCCGTTGATTACCAATGAGGAGCACAAAAAGCTTAGCAAAAGAAGCGGACATGCTTCTTATGAAGATTTAATTGATCAGGGCTTTGTGTCAGAAGCTGTGGTGAATTATGTGGCGCTGTTGGGATGGTCTCCTGAGGAGAACCGGGAGATTTATTCTTTAGATGAATTGATTCAAGTGTTTGATTACCACAATTTAAGCAAATCTCCAGCAGTGTTTGATGTGACAAAACTGAAATGGATGAATGGGGAATATTTAAAAGCCATGGAATTTGACAAGTTTTACTCTATGGCAGAGCCTTACATCCAAAAAGTAATTAAAAAAGATCTGGATTTAAAAAAGATTGCTGCTATGGTAAAGACCCGAATTGAAGTATTGCCAGACATTGGAGGACATGTTGATTTCTTTCAGGAAATGCCGGAATATGACATTGCCATGTATACACATAAAAAGATGAAATCCACAGCAGAAAGTGCATTGCAGGTGTTGACTGATGTGCTGCCTCTTTTGGAGAAGCAGGAGGATTTTTCCAATGACGCTTTGTATGGCGTTCTTTCCCAGTATGTGGAAGAAAAGGGAGTGAAAACCGGATTTGTCATGTGGCCGATTCGCACGGCAGTATCCGGCAAACAGATGACACCAGCTGGAGCAACCGAGATTATGGAGGTGTTGGGAAAAGAAGAATCTCTGTTAAGGGTGAAAAAAGCCATTGAAAAGTTAGGGACAAAGGAATAAGGAGAGAGCAGGATGGTTCAGAAATATGTTTACGGAACACCTTTTCATACAGAAGCAGTGATCAGGGACATAAAAGGGGAAAACGGTTCTCCAAACTATGGAACCATTTGTCTTGAGGACGGTTTTTCTTTTACCTATACCCTGAAGGAAAAGGACGTGGTTTATGGCCTTGGAGAATCCAACCGGGGAATCAACAAAAGAGGAGGCTGTTATATCAGTTATTGTACAGACAATCCAAATCATACAGAGAGTGTAAAGTCTCTTTATGCAGCTCACAATTTTATCGTGATTGCGGGAGAGACGACCTTTGGACTTTTTGTGGATTATCCTTCCAAACTTACTTTTGATATTGGTTTTACTCGTATGGATACTCTGACAATCACTTGTGAAGAGGCGGATTTGGAATTGTATGTGATCGATGGGGACAGTCCTTATGACATTGTGAGACAATTCCGTAAAATAATCGGAAGAAGCTATATTCCGCCCAAATTTGCATTTGGATTCGGACAGAGCCGGTGGGGATACCAGACAAAAGAAGATTTTCGCCAGGTGGCAGAGGGATACCGGAAAAACCATATTCCTCTGGATATGATTTATATGGACATAGATTATATGCAGAATTATAAAGATTTTACCTTCCATGAAGAAAACTTCCGGGATTTTTCCCAGTTTGTTCAGGAGATGAAAGACCAAAAGATTCGTCTAATTCCGATTATTGATGCAGGTGTAAAGATAGAAGACGGATATACGGTTTATGAGGAAGGGGTAAAAAACAGGTATTTCTGTCAACGGGAAGATGGAAGTGATTTTGTGGCAGCAGTCTGGCCAGGATACACCCATTTTCCAGATGTATTGAATCCAGAAGCAAGAAAATGGTTTGGAGATCAATACCAGGTTCTTATGGATCAGGGAATCGAAGGATTTTGGAACGATATGAATGAACCTGCGATTTTTTATACTCCTGAAGGAATTGAAAAAGTCAGCCAGAAGATGAAGACATTTTTGGATGATCCAGAAACCAATTCGCCATGGGATGTGAAGGATGCTCTGGAAGCGTTATCCGGCAGCCAGGAGGATTATAGAGCATTTTACCATCAGGTGGAGGGACAGAGAATCTTACATGATAAGATTCATAATCTGTTTGGCTATCATATGACAAGAGCTGCAGGAGAGGCCTTTGAGCGGATTGCCCCGGATCGGCGTTTCCTCATGTTTTCCCGTTCTTCCTACATAGGGATGCATCGGTATGGAGGAATCTGGACCGGAGACAATAAGTCCTGGTGGTCCCATATTCTTCTGAATCTGAAAATGATGCCCGCTCTGAATATGTGCGGATTTTTATATGTTGGGGCAGACTTAGGCGGTTTTGGGGCAGACGCTACAAGAGATTTGGTGCTTCGGTGGCTGGCTTTGGGGGTATTTACCCCTTTGATGCGCAACCATTCGGCCATTCATACCCGCGACCAGGAATGTTTTCGTTTTGAAAATGTGGAAGATTTCCGTCATGTTGTGGGAGTCCGCTATCGTCTGCTGCCCTATCTGTACAGCGAGTATATGAAGGCGGCTTTATCGGATGATTTATATTTTAAGCCCCTTGCTTTTGTATATTCCAAGGACGCTCACTGTGCTTATGTGGAAGACCAGTTAATGTTGGGCAATGAGATAATGATTGCCCCGGTGTATACTCAAAATGCCCAAGGACGATACGTATATCTTCCGGAAGAGATGAAGTTTGTAAAATTTCTTCCCGACGGTTCTTTGTATGAGGAGATTCTTCCGGCAGGTCATCATTATGTGGAGATCGGACTAAATGAGGTTCCCATTTTTATTCGGCAGGGAAAATGGATTCCTGTAACTGATGGGGCGGAATATGTGGAAGCTATAAATTCCTCTTCCTGGAAAGCAGTTGGATATGCAGGCGGAGAATATGTATTGTATGAAGATGACGGAATTTCCAAGGATTATGAGAATCCGAAACACTGGAAAAGGCTGAACAATTAAGATAGAAAAACCATCTGTTTTCGTTTTCACAAAAGCAGATGGTTTTTGTCATATTGATTACAAAATTGGTTGGCAGCTGTCCCGTTCCACCAGATAATGAGGGACTATGATTTTGGTGGCCAGCAGGTTTGGATTTTCAATGTGATTGATCATCTGGGAGGCAGCCTCAATTCCCAGCTGACAGGAATTGATGTCAATGGAAGTCAGTTGGGGATAAGTGAGTCGGGCAAACAGAGAGTTGTTGAAAGAAATGATAGACAAATCTTTCGGGATGGACAGCCCCATTTCCATACAGGATCGTTCCAGGGCTACAGCCAGAATATCATCGCTGACCAGAATGGCTGTAGGGCGGTCGTCACTTTGGAGAAGCAGGTGGATGATTGCATCCCTGCCTTTTGGGATGGAAGGAATCTCCACACAATAATCCGGACGGACCGGCAGATTATGCTTTAAAAGAGCTGTCTGATATCCGGACTTGCGGTCAGCAGAGAACATCAGGCTGCTGTCGCTGCCCAGGTATGCGATTTTCCGGTGGCCCAGCTGGTATAAATACTCGGTGGCTTCTTGGCCTGCCAGCAAATTGTCATTGTCAATATAGATGGTTTGGTTAGCATATTGATATGCTTTTCCAATTAGTACATACAAAAGTCCTTCACCATACAAGTAATCAATAACTGGGTCCTGCTGTTTGGAATAGAGGACAATGAACCCATCTACCTGGCCGCTGCGGGTCATCGTGCGCATTGCCGAAAGCACCTCATCTTCATCTTTGCCAGTAATTACGGTATTCATGTACTGGCGATGATTGCAATACTGGCTGATTCCTCGAATTGCTTCTAAGTAAAAAGGATTCTCATAAGCATCCCGGACAGAAGTAGGCAGGACAATGCCGATTGTCCGGGAATTTTGAGAAGCCAGATTGCTTGCCTGAAAGTTCGGCTCATAGCCCAGCTGGGCCATGGCACGGCGCACCCGATCCTTTGTCTCTTCGCTGATAGACGGGTTGTTTTTGCAGGTGCGGGAGACAGTTGATGGGGATACGCCAGCCAGCGCCGCAACGTCTTTAATGGTGACAGCCATGAAAAACCTCCTGAAAATGATGCGGTTAAAGCTTTGAACTGGTATAATCTCGTTTCATGAAATATGGGTAGATGAGGGGCGGCTTAAAATTGTAAATTGAGAAATTACCGTACCTGCCGCCGGTCACGGCGGCCCATATAGTATAACCGTTTATCTTCATACATTCTTTTTTCTGCTGTTTTTACAATGGTAATTGCCGGAATTGCAGAGTCGCCGGAAGCCGTTCCTATGGAAACATGATATCCGTTATTTTGTGCGTTCTGTTTCGCAGCGGCAGCTTGTGCAGCAGCAGCTTCTTCCTCTATATCGGTAATCACCAAAAATTCATCTCCTCCGATTCGGAAAACAGATCCATTTTCAAAGGCATCTTTCAGAGAATTGGCTACGCATTGAAGCATCTTGTCGCCTGCAGCGTGTCCCTGGCTGTTGTTTAACTCGTGAAGGCCATTGGCATCTGCATAGACACAGGTAATGCGGTCGGGACGAACCGTTTCAAACTGTTTCATCTTTTGCTCATAGGCATTTCGGTTCCACAGATTGGTAAGAGAATCTGTGGTTCCCATTTTTTCAATCGTCTGATAAGCCTGAATGTTATATAATGCCATGGAAAAACTTAAAGCAACGCTGGTGAGAGGGGTAATGTCGCACCAGGGATGCTCAGTATTGATTGCAGCCAGAACCCCAATCAGCCTGCCAGCCTGACCTTCTATGGGAATTGCCATCCATTGACTGATTCCAAATTGACTAATCATTTTTTTTAAGTTATCATCCTGGCATGTGAGAGGGTTCTCAGCAGAGGCAATATAAGCGGTATTTCGAAGGAGCATATCTTCTGCAAGAGCTTGCGCCAGCTGTTTCTCCCGCTGTTTTCCATCTCCGATAGAAGGAGAGTCCTGGGAGGAAAAAATACGGCAGACTTTATTATTATCTATGGCAGCCAGCAAAACCGATCTGGCTTTTGTTTCGGCAGCGATTTGCTTTAAGGACAGACTAATATTTTCCTGCTGCCGATATGCGTCAAAAAGAATATGCTGAACATTATACATATAATGAATATGCTGAATCTGATACTCTTTTAGTTTCATCTCTCGTTTGGAGCGAAGAAGAATCCATAAAAAATATATAATCAAAACAATACTTTCAAATATTCCCAACCAAAACAGAACCGTTTTCGTGTACTCTGCCTCATCAAATACAATACTTTCCGGAACCGACAACATGATAAACCAGTGATTTACATCAAGAGGTTCATAGGATGTGTACAAATATTCATTAAGGCTTGTAGACAGATAAGCAGTCAATCCGCTGTGGCCGTGAGTAAAATCATAACTAATTTGTTCTTCATAAAAGCCTTCTTTGATCTGATGTCCTTCTGTGGCATCCGAATGACCTGGATGGCCGTGAAGGGTATCCAAAACCAGGTTCATATTTTCCGGGTCCATTATGTAAAAATCAGCTTCTCCGTCAAATACTTCAATATTAAAGTTATGTGCAATATCATTCAGCTCCATGACGCCAAACAAAAGTCCCTTTATATTTGGCTGTTCTCCAATGGGAATCGAGTAATATAAAATCCAATTATGTGAGTTTGTCCCTTCAGGTTCTGCGTTAGACAAAAAAGGACCGTCCTGAACCAGCTCATCAAAAGTCCGATTGCCACTGGACATTTTAATCTCTCCGTTTGACAACAAAACCTGATTGTCCGGAAACATAATTCCGATTCGGGAAATCATTTCTTTATTTTCGAATGTTTTCAAAAGTTTCTGAACTTGTGGAGATGAAAGATCTTCTTCCTGAATAATTTCGGCAAGAATATCCATATCATTTTGAAAAAACGAAAGTTGATCATCAACGTTGTTTTTGGTATTCAGGGCTTCCTGTTCCAGAATTTGGAGACAGAAATTGATAGAGTAGGTTTTCAGTAAGTTAGATGCAACAAGAAAACTAATAGCAAGAACCAATATAAGCCCTGTGGTTGCAAAAACAATTCCAAATCGTTGTCGGGATAGTTTTTTCAGCCGTATTTCTTCTTTCTTGGAGAGACCATTCATGGATGCACCTTCCTTATCGTAAGACAGTTGGTTAATGATATAATTTTATCACGGAGAAACCGTTATTGTCAACAAAATCAGTAGAAATATAGAAAGATGATAAATGAATGAAAAAGCTTTTTTGTGAATTATAGACAAGTTTTTTGGGGATTTTTGTTAATAACAGAAAAAGTGAAGAGCGTGGAAAAATCATGTTGCACCTTTTATGCAAACGCGTTATATTTAATGCAAGCGTTTGCATAATACACGCACATATTTATGAACGTAACAAGTGAGAAAGTTGAGATGAATGAGAGGAGTTTTTTGATATGAACCGATCAGGAGGAGTTTTGCTTTCTGTCACCAGTTTGCCATCCAAATATGGAATTGGATGTTTTTCAAAGAGTGCATATGATTTTATAGACTGGCTAAAGGAGGCGGGGCAGACTTATTGGCAGATTCTTCCTCTTGGCCCTACCAGCTATGGGGATTCACCCTATCAGTCCTTTTCGACGTTTGCCGGGAATCCTTATTTTATCAGTTTGGAAGAGCTGGTGGAGGAAAGAGTGTTGACTATAGAGGAGTGCAGGGCCAGGGATTTTGGGGAAAATCCCCATATGGTAGATTATAAAAAAATTTATGAAGCCCGCTATCCTCTTCTTCGGAAGGCATATGAGCGGAGTAATCTCAGTGAGAATCCAGAGTATCAGGATTTTGTGGCGAGAAATGAATGGTGGCTGGCAGATTATGCTTTGTTTATGGCGGTTAAGGACCGGTTTGGCGGGCTTCCCTGGACAAAGTGGGCCGAGGATATACGTCTAAGATGGGGGAATGCCATGGATTATTACCGTCGGGAGCTGTATTTTGATATTGAATTTCAGCAATATATGCAGTATATGTTTTATGTGCAGTGGAAGAAGCTAAAAGGGTATGCCAATGAAAAGGGGATTCAGATTATTGGGGATATTCCGATTTATGTTGCCATGGACAGTGCAGATACCTGGGCGCACCCAGAACTGTTTCAGCTGGATGAGAAGAATGTGCCGTGTGCAGTGGCAGGATGTCCTCCAGATGGATTTTCTGCGGTTGGGCAGCTTTGGGGAAATCCTTTATATCAATGGGATTATCACAGAAATACAGGGTATGAGTGGTGGATTTCCAGACTGGAATATTGTTTCCGGCTGTATGATGTAGTGAGAATTGATCATTTTCGGGGCTTTGACGAGTATTATTCCATACCTTACGGGGCAAAGACAGCTGTGGAAGGACATTGGGAAAAGGGGCCGGGAATGGATTTGTTTGCCCGTGTAAAGGAGGTCTTGGGATGCCGGGAGGTGATTGCGGAGGATTTGGGATATGTGACTGACTCGGTTCGTCAGATGGTGAGGGAAAGCGGGTTTCCTGGAATGAAGGTGTTGGAGTTTGCCTTTGATTCCAGAGATTCTGGCTGTGCCAATGATTATCTGCCTCATAATTATACGGAAAATTGTGTAGCCTATACAGGAACTCATGACAATGAAACCATTCGAGGATGGTTTGACACCATTACAAAAGAGGAACAAGAATTGGCCAGAGCATATCTGTGTGACACTCGGACACCGAAAAAAGAGTTAAACTGGTCCTTTATCAGCCTGATTATGCGCAGCGCCGCCAAGGTCTGTATGATTCCCATGCAGGATTATCTGGGGTATGGAAATGAGTGCCGAATGAATAAGCCGTCTACTGTGGGAATTAACTGGAAGTGGAGACTTACAAAAGAGGAGCTTACCAAGGAGCTTCAGAACAAATTATATGAGATGGCAAAAAGATATGGGAGGATGAACTGGATATGAGAAAAGAGTGGTGGCATGGGAAAGTTGCCTATCAGATTTACCCCAAAAGCTTTTCCGATTCCAATGGAGACGGAATTGGCGATTTGAAAGGGATTATGGAAAAACTGGATTATCTAAAGGAATTGGGGATTGACCTGGTATGGATTTCCCCTGTGTATCTGTCTCCCTGTGCGGATCAGGGATATGACATTGCAGATTACTATAAGATTGATCCGGTGTTTGGAACCATGGAGGATATGGACCGGTTGATTGAAGAGGCAAAAAAACGGGGGATTGGAATTGTGATGGATCTGGTGGTCAATCATTGTTCCGACGAGCATGAATGGTTTCGGAAAGCTTGTGCAGATCCCGAAGGTGAGTATGGAAAATATTTTTATTTTGAGAAGAAAAAGGACGGGGAGCTGCCATGTAACTGGAGATCTTATTTTGGCGGTTCCGTGTGGGAACCAGTTCCAAACTCTGACTGGTATTATCTTCATGTATTTCACAAAAAGCAGCCGGATTTGAACTGGGAAAATCCTATGGTCCGGGAACGGATTTATGACATGATGAACTGGTGGCTGGATAAAGGGCTTGCCGGATTTCGGATTGATGCTATTATCAATATCAAGAAACCAGATCAGTTCCGAAATTATCCACCTGACAGAGAAGATGGACTTTGCGATATGGGAACCGTGCTGGCGGATGCATCGGGAATCGGAGAATTTCTGCGGGAGATGCGGGATAAAACCTTCCGGCCGCACAAGGCATTTTCTGTGGGAGAGGTGTTTAACGCCAAGGATGGTGAACTGGCAGATTTTGCCGGGGAGGATGGCTATTTTTCTTCTATTTTTGATTTTCGCCAGACAGTAGAGGGAAAGTCAGTGGATGGCTGGTATGGAGCCAGAACCCCCACACCGGAGGATTATAAACGGTGCTGTTTTGAGAGTCAGAGAGAAATGGAAGGAATTGGGCTGTATTCCAATATTATTGAGAATCACGATGAACCAAGAGGTGTCAGCTATTATCTGCCGCAGGAGGCCAGAAACGACAAAGGGAAAAAGCTTTTGGCTGCCTTATATTTTCTTCTCAAGGGACTGCCGTTTATCTATCAGGGACAGGAGCTTGGGATGGAAAATATGGTGTTTGATTCCATAGAACAGGTGGACGATATCAGCAGCCAGGAAGAGTATCAGGTATGTATGAATGCAGGACTGTCAAAGAAGGAGGCTATGGATGTAATCAGCCGTTATTCCAGAGACAATGCCCGGACTCCCTTCCAGTGGAGCGGGGAGGAGAACGCCGGGTTTACCAGTGGGAAGCCGTGGCTGAATGTAAATCCCAATTATAAAGAGATTAACCTAAAACGGCAGAGGAAAGAGCCGGATAGTGTGTTTGAGTTTTATAAAAAACTTATTTGCCTAAGAAAAACTTCAACGTATCAGGAGACTTTGGTGTATGGACGGACGGAACCTGTGTTGGAGGAGGAACCAGGGATTATGGCTTATTTCCGAGTGGGGCAAGGGCAGAGGATTCTGGTTGCCGGGAATTTTGGGCAGGAGGCGAAACGGATTCGGATTGCCGGAATGGATTGGGAGAAATGTCAGGTGCTTCTTTCTAATGATAAGGTGGTGGATGGGAATGGAGACAAACTTGTGCTTCAGGGGCTTCAGGTTGTGGTAGTGGAAGGCTAGCGCGTGTCTGACGGAAAGCAATTTCAGACACCGCAGCATCATTACGCGGTCGCTTTAAAACGCACAGACAACAAAAAGGCAGGTGTTTCGACTTTACCTGCCTTTATTTTTACATAGCATCTTCAATCACACATTCATGCTGTTTATTTTTTTTATTATAGCTAATTCCAACCAATAATAATTTATTACTAAATTCTTTTAAAACCCCTGCATATTGTTTTTCTTTAATCTGGGAAATTGCCCCGTGGGCGGAGTTATCCCACTTTAATTCCACAATAAATGCTGGTTTATCTGAGTTTTTGTGTGGGACAAACGCAATATCGGCAAAACCTTTTCCAGCAGGAAGTTCCCTTATGAGAGTATATTCTTTTCTGGCATAAAAATATGCTACGGTAATGATGCAGCTCAAAGACAATTCGCTGTTGTATTCAAGAATCGATGTATTTTCCTGATGAATTTTGTCAAGATGTTTGGCTATAAAATCGGTGTTTTTTTGGAAAGTGGCCTGCAATAGTTTTTCAGAAGCTTTAAGTGCAGAGATAATTTCGTGCCATCCGCCATCTTCAATAGCATTTTTAAATTCATCGACAATTTCCTGATTTGGAATATATACTTCTTGTAATTCTCTGTCATAAGCCAAATATCCAAGATGTACAAGCAATGTCATCACATCATCTTTATTTTTAATACTTGTCATATCATTCTGAAATGTTCTTGTTTGAATTTTGCAATGTCCTCCTCCTAACATATGAATAATAGCAGTTTTCAGACCGTTAAAATCCATATGAATATAAAGCTTCAAATCCTCATAAGTCTCAGTCTCTGTCCAGTAATTACCGATTTCCCCGTTGGAAATTGCTTCCACAACGGAATTAGGGTTGTAGACAGATGGTTCTCTGCGGAAGGAATAGCCGTCATACCAGTGTTTGAGTGCTTCAAAATCCATTGAAAACCTGTGACAAAGAGACTGAACTTCTTTTTCCGTAAAACCAGTAAAAGGAGCCATCGCTTTTGGATTTATCATGGTAAATTCTTTAAAGTTGTTTAAAGCTGATTGGGTTCCGTATTTTTTGACAGGAAGAATGCCAGTTATATAAGCTAACTGTATAAACTTTTGGGAAGGTGCGCTTTTAAATAATCCCTGAAGCAAATCGATATATTCTTGCTGTACTTGTCGGTTTGATTTGTCTTCTCGGAACAGACAATCCCATTCATCAATTATAAAAATAAATTTTGTGCCAGATTTGCTGTTAATTTCGGCAAGGGCCATGGGTAGCGTATTGGTAGTTTGTCTAATCTGATTTGGAAAAGTATCTTTTAATTCCTGAATGAGCTCAGTCTGTAAAACAGAAACCAGCTGATTGCTTTGTCTTATTATGGAACGAAACCAGGATATATCCAGGTAAATTACGTAGGAGCGATTAAGATATTTTTGAAAAGAAGGATGGGATGCAATCTTCAATGTTTTAAAAAGTTCTTTGGAGTCACAGGAGTTGTCATAATAAGCCACAAGCATTTTGGCTGTCATGGATTTTCCAAAACGGCGGGGACGACTTACGCATATATATTTATTTTCTGTATCAATCAATGTATTTGTCATTTCCAGCAAATCGGTTTTATCCACATAAATGGGGGAATTTATTGTATCACCAAATGCCCCATTACCAGGATTTAAGTAAATACCCATATAACACACTCCTTTTTATTTTGTATCCCTTCCATTAAGATTTTACCACAGACAGATCAATTACACAAGGTCATGTTACAGTTCACGGGGCGGGGAAAACTGGACGAAAACAGATGTCAAGCTGGCTTGTAAGACTGTTTTTGTCCAGTTTTCCACATCGGGCGAACGCCCGATGCTTCTTGTTCTGGCATAGTCGGACAAGAAGATGCCCCGTGAACCGTAACAAGCTTATAAAGTACACTTGGCAAATCCCCCATAAACCTTGACATGAATCGGAAATTTGTAATATAATCAGACACATCAGCCAAAGGGCGTCGGGATATTTTCCGCATTTGATCTGGGTAAAAATAAGGCGAGCAAATGTGAGAAAATAAGAATATAAGAAAAACGCCTGAAGGGAACACAGAAAAGGAGATTTATCATGGTAAATGATATTATGAAGTTGCTCACGGATTATGATCCGGAGGTGGGAAAAGCCATTGAGCAGGAGGCAGCGCGGCAGCGGAGAAATCTTGAGTTGATTGCTTCAGAGAATATTGTGTCTGAGCCGGTAATGATGGCTATGGGTACCGTGTTGACTAACAAATATGCAGAAGGATATTCTGGCAAGCGGTATTATGGCGGATGTGAGTATGTGGATGTGGTAGAAACCATTGCCATTGAGCGGGCCAAGAAGCTCTTTGGCTGTGATTATGCCAATGTGCAGCCTCATTCTGGAGCACAGGCAAATATGGCAGTATTTATTGCCATGTTAAAGCCGGGAGATACCGTTATGGGAATGAATCTGGACCATGGCGGCCATTTGACCCATGGCAGTCCGGTAAACTTTTCCGGATTGTATTTTAACATTGTACCTTATGGGGTAAATGATGAGGGTTATATTGATTATGAAGAGCTTGAGCGGATTGCTGTGGAGAGCAAGCCGAAGCTGATTGTGGCAGGAGCCAGCGCTTATGCCAGAGAGATTGATTTTAAACGGTTCCGTCAAGTGGCAGACAAAGTAGGGGCTTATCTTATGGTGGATATGGCTCATATTGCTGGTCTGGTTGCTGCAGGGGAGCACCCAAGTCCCATTCCTTATGCAGATGTGGTGACAACTACGACTCATAAGACGTTGCGGGGACCCAGAGGCGGAATGATTCTTGCCAATCAGGAAGCAGCAGATAAATTTAATTTTAATAAGGCGATTTTTCCAGGGTCTCAGGGCGGACCGTTAGAGCATGTGATTGCCGCTAAGGCAGTTTGTTTTGGAGAGGCTTTAAAGCCAGAGTTTAAGGCTTATCAGGCTCAGGTCAGAAAGAATGCAAAGGCACTGGCAGATGCACTGGTAAAACAAGGCTTTAAATTGTTGACTGGAGGTACAGACAACCATCTGATGTTGGTGGATTTGCGTGGAATGGAAGTGTCTGGCAAAGAGCTTCAAAACCGGTGTGATGAGGTATATCTTACCCTGAATAAAAACACGGTTCCCAATGATCCCAGAAGTCCTTTTGTTACGTCCGGAGTGCGGATTGGAACGCCGGCAGTTACATCCCGGGGGCTGACCGAGGCAGATATGCCAAAGATCGCAGAGTGTGTGTGGCTGGCTGCTAAAGATTTTGAAAATAAGGCAGATTATATTCGGGCAGAGGTGACGAAGCTTTGCGAAAAGTACCCGATTTATCAGTAAGTTTTTACGAAAAGGTATCTGAAAATGAAACCGGATATTTAACGATGGAAGGGCGGCAGTCATACTGCCGCCTTATTTGTTTTACTTAATGCCCTCACAAAACACCACGATTTTCTCAGGCGTGGTTTGAGCAGGAATGCTGCGGGTAGTTGCACCGTAAATAACCAGAAGCAGCTTGCCGGACAAGGAGCCGCCAAAGGGCTGGCCATTGGGAAGCATTTGGCGTGTTTGGGAAGAAATGTTTAGGCGCAGTGTATCATCCGAGTTGGTCAGCTGGCGGCTGGAAGTGCTGTTGGTAAAAACATCCAGGGCAGCATAGGTCCCGGCAGGGGTAAGAGCCACAGCTGCCGCCCGGTACAAGGGGGGATAAATTAAAGGAACCGGATCGAAAAGAGAATAAAAGCAAGTTACCGGATCACCGACCTTGATGGGATGATGATTCAGAACATAGGTGGAACCATCTACATTCATTCGAACAATGCCCTGATCGAATGTTTGAAGAGTCAAAGTAATACCGCATCCAGCCAAAGCAGGGGTGGTGGTCTGCCATTGAACTTCAAGAACTCTTCCTGATGTGGGAGTATATTGGGACATGAAAGCCTCCGGAGCATGTTATCATGGTTAATATATGATGAAAAAAGACCGATTGACATTGAAATGTATATTTTTACAAAAAATAAGCCACATGCTTGTCTGCACACAAACATATGGCTCAATTTCATGAAGCAATCCAAATAACTGCAGAATACCCTAAATTTTAATCAAATGAAAGGCCAGCTGGCTGGCTGTCATCATCTGGGCTTCTCTCTGGTGGCAAGTAAAGAGAAGAATTTGATGTTCATAAGTTTGAGACAGCCACTTGAGCGTGGTTTTTAACCGCTCCTCATCGTACTGAACAAAGCTGTCATCGAAAATCAAAGGCATCTGATCATGTCCGCTCTGAATCAGCTGTGCTGCAGCCAGACGCAAGGCCAGATAGACCTGATCCAAAGTCCCGCTGCTGACCAGAGTTACAGGGACAAGCTTTGTTCGGGTATTCATAAACAGATTCAAATTTTCATCTACACTCATGCTGTCATACGCGCCGCCTGTAATATTGAAAATCATATCTGAGGCAGCTTTATTCAGATACAGACCAAAGGAATCCCGAATGGTGGAGGACAGTTCTGTCATGGTGTCAAGGGCAAGGTCTATAGCCGCAATTTCCTCCCGGATTCGGTCGTTTTCCTCAAGAACCTGTTTTAAAGCTTCCACTTGGTCTTTGCACTGGGCAAGATAGTCCAGTTTCTTTTCCAGTTCCCACTGGGTTTTCTGCTGGCGGGAAATAATGTCATCGCAGGAAGCCGCCTGATCTTTCAGGGTAGCAATCTCAGTGGAGTATTCCTCAAGTGTAGCTTCCGACCGTACCAGCGTCTGACTTAATCGAATATACTCTTCCATACGGGCGAGAAAAGCATCCATGGCTTCTCCGGAAATGGAAGAATCCCCTAAATGACGGGAAAATACTTCCTGCAGCAGCTTGCTGGCATAAGAAAGATCCCGACGATGTCGTTTGCGGGAAGAGACGATAGCAATTCCAATAATTACAAACAACAAAGACAAAACAATCAAACCAACCATCAGAAGCAGAGCCGGATCATGAAGGGTGAACAGGGGAGCGGTTTTGGTGGAAAGGCCGGTGAGAGCCTGCCGCCGCATATGTTCCTGAACGCCCAGGACGGTCGCAAAAACAGCTGTAAGTAAGGTAAGAAAAAAAGCAAGTCCAGCCAGAATCGCAGGAGATTTCTTCTCACAGGCAGTTTTTGCTGACTGATAGGATTCATAGATTTTGGCTGTCTCATCCCGGTAGGCTGTAACAGAGTCTTCATCGCTAAATTGAGCGCCGGCCAGAGACTGACGCCCGGAAGCAATCTTTTGAAGAAGGGTTTCCCGCTCTTGCTGCTGCCTGGAAATCTGGTCCTGAACCTGGGAGCGCATATTCTGATAAGACTGAAGCTGATTTTCATATTCCGGCGCAGCAATTTCCCGCTCCATGTTCCGGATATCGGCCAGCAATGCAGTATAATTCCGGGCAGCATCCGGGTCCAGCATCCGGTCAAAATCCTTTCGCTTGCTTCGCAAATGGGAGGTGGCGCGGGTGATGTTTAAAGACATATTGCCAGTAGTATTCATATTGGCAATATAATTGCGCAGTTCGGCAACCATACCGCCGTCAGTGGCGCTTTTTAACTGACCAATGCTGATTGTATTAATATAGGAAGTTTCACTTAACCCACACAGCAGTTGATCCAGAAACACTTTGGTAGGCTCCACCTGCTTTCCCAATGTCTCATCCACAATGGTCAGAGATTTTTTGTCTTTGCGGAAATTCCGTTCAATCCGGTAAATGGTTTTGTCTTGTTCCAGCCGCAGCCAGCCGCCGTAAGCAGCTTTGTTGTCCCATGGCTCATAATGAGACCAGGTATCATTTTTGGAGGCCCGTCCTCTGGCTCGTTCCAGACCAAACAGCATACAGCGGATAAAAGTGTGGATGGTGGACTTGCCGGCTTCGTTTTTCCCATGTATAATATTCAGGCCATCCGAAAAGACCAGATCCCGGTCATGGAATTTACCGAATCCGTCAATGTGTAAATCCAGTAATTTCATCCTAAGAATCCTCCTAACTATTTTCTCTCATCCGTTGTGCTGAGCAGAGCGTCAATGCCATAATACAAAGCCTTCTTTTCCACTGTGCTCATTTCTTCCTTCTGAAGGGTCCGAATATAAAAACCAATCATATCACTTGGATGCTGGGCAAAAAGCCGGCTGAAATCATATTGGGGTTCGGATTCGTCAATGATTTCAATGATCTGCATCCGTTTTTCCAGAGAACTTAAATCAAACTGAATATCCGGGTCGCGCCTGCCCCGGATGCGAAAACGGTAAATATGCTCAAAGCCCCGTTTGGAAGCCTCATCGGTAATCCGGACACAAAGCTCTCCATTGGTGGTGGCTGTGGTCACATGAATGATGAGCGGCACATACTGGGCCTGGGACAAAGGCAGGTATTCCAGCCGGGTGACTTTTCGTGTGGCAGGATTGATTTCCCCAAACACAATTCCATGGCGTCCGGTTTCTGTCTTGTCCAAAGGTTCCGGAGAGCCAGGATAGGCATAGGAAAAATCCGGTGCGATTTCCGGCTTGTGAATATGTCCCAATGCTCCATAGGAGAAACCGGCGCTGGCAATGGCCTTTTTATCCAAAGGCAGATGGGAACTATCTCCCCCATGGGCAAGAAGCAGATGGATTCGCGGCGCTTCCGGAGGATGAATGTCCTTTAAAAGCGGTTCTGTAATCTCTGTAGTGTGATAGGAAAAAGAGACAATATCCACGTTTTGCTTTTCAAAAATATACACGGAAGGGTTTTCTTCCATTATAAAAGTAACATTGGAACACCAGGTAAAACTGTGAAGGGCGCTGTTGGGGCGGATTCGGTCGTGATTGCCGGCAATGATAACCACACGTACCCCAGGGATGGTGGAAAAGAGATAATTGACCTCTTTTAAATCCCGCAGCAAAGGTTGACGGTGGAACAGGTCGCCGGCAATAAAAAGGAAATCCACATCCCGCAGTTTTGCCTGACGAACGATTTCTGCAAATGTATCACGGATTGCCTGCGCCCGGTCGCGGCTCCAGGGCTTGTCACTGTCCGGGTTCATGCCCCAGTGAACATCTGCAGTGTGGATGAATTTCATGGGCGGCTCCTTTTTTGATCAGAAATTTACAGTTCACAGTTGTTGACCGTTCTGGGGAAGGGAACTACATCGCGGATGTTGCCTATTCCAGTCAGGTACATGACGCAGCGCTCAAAGCCCAGGCCAAATCCTGCGTGGCGGGTGGAGCCGTATTTGCGCAAATCCAGATAAAAACCATAGTCCTCTTCTTTCAGTTCCAGTTCTTTCATTCGGGCCAGCAGTTTGTCATAGTCGTCTTCACGCTGACTTCCCCCGATAATCTCCCCAATACCAGGAACCAGACAGTCCATGGCAGCTACAGTCTTGTTATCCGGGTTCATCTTCATGTAGAAAGCTTTGATTTCCTTGGGGTAATCGGTTACAAAAACCGGTCTTTTATAAATCTGTTCTGTGAGATACCGTTCATGTTCCGTCTGCAGATCACATCCCCAGGATACTTTGTAATCAAAGTTATCATTGTTCTTTTCTAAAATCTCAATCGCCTCAGTGTAAGTTACATGAGCAAATTCCGAATTGAGAACTCCGTTTAACCGGTCTAAAAGCCCCTTGTCAATGAAGCTGTTGAAAAATGTCATTTCCTCCGGCGCATGATCCAGTACATACCGGATAATATGCTTGAGCATTCCTTCTGCCACTTCCATGTTATCCTTTAGGTCTGCAAATGCCATCTCAGGTTCAATCATCCAAAATTCAGCAGCGTGGCGGGTGGTGTTGGAATTTTCCGCCCGGAAGGTAGGTCCAAAAGTGTAAATGTTCCGGAAAGCCATGGCATAGGTTTCTCCGTTCAGCTGTCCGCTGACCGTCAGATTGGTTGGTTTGCCAAAAAAATCCTGTGAGAAATCCACGGCTCCTTCTTCATTCTTTGGAATCTGGTTTAAATCCATGGTAGTTACCTGGAACATCTCACCAGCTCCCTCGCAATCGCTCCCAGTAATCAAAGGCGTGTGAACATAGACAAAGTCCCGCTCCTGAAAATACTGGTGAATGGCATAGGCAATAAGAGAGCGCACGCGGAATACAGCCTGAAAGGTGTTGGTTCGGGCGCGCAGGTGGGTGATGGTGCGAAGGTATTCTAAGGTGTGGCGCTTCTTTTGAAGCGGGTAATCCGGGGCGGACGCGCCCTCAACGGTCACTTCGGCTGCCTGAATCTCAAAAGGCTGTTTAGCATCTGGAGTGGCTACTAAGGTTCCCTTTACTAAAATGGCGGCGCCTACGTTTAACTTGCTGATCTCGGCAAAATTAGCCAAAGTGTCATGGTACACGACCTGCAAGGTGTCAAAATAGCTTCCGTCGCTGACAACAATAAAACCAAAGGCTTTGGAGCCGCGGACACTGCGGACCCAGCCGCCAATTGAAATCTCTTTTTCCAGATAAGTTTCCCGGTTCCGGTATAATTCCCGAACAGTAATTAAATCCATGATCGTTCTCCTTTTATTTTTACATTCGTATTTCAAAACAATCTTAGATGAATTATACTTTATTTTTTTCAAGGATTCAAGGCAAACCGTACCTTTTAGGAGGACTTTTCCCGACTTTTTCCGCCAGACTCTCAAAAGAAGGGAAATCCTACAAAAGATGTCGGAAAATGCACAAAAAATCTTTAGAATAAATATAAAATTTGTTCACTATTTTAGAATTATGTGGTATAATCATATAATAGAAAATACTACAGCGAGGTGAGCAGCGTGATTAAAAAGGAAATGATTGCCATGCTATTGGCGGGAGGACAGGGCAGCCGTTTGGGAGTGCTGACGCAGAAAGTGGCAAAGCCGGCAGTTTCATTTGGAGGGAAGTACAGGATCATCGATTTTCCTTTAAGCAACTGTATTAATTCCGGTGTGGATACGGTTGGCGTACTGACTCAGTATCAGCCCTTGCGTCTCAATGCCCACATCGGAATTGGTATTCCGTGGGATCTGGACCGCAATGTGGGAGGCGTCACGATTCTCCCGCCCTATGAAAGGAGCAAAGGCAGCGACTGGTATACTGGCACCGCCAACGCGATTTTCCAGAACTTAGAGTTTATGGAGACTTATAATCCAGACTATGTACTGATTTTATCCGGTGATCATATTTATAAGATGGATTATGAGGTGATGTTGGAATATCATAAGGCCAACAATGCAGATGTTACCATTGCAGCCATGCCGGTACCCATCGAGGAGGCAAGCCGTTTCGGTATTGTGATCACGGATGATACCAACCGCATCACCGAGTTTGAGGAGAAACCGGCCAATCCCAGAAGCAATCTGGCTTCTATGGGAATTTATATATTCAGCTGGCCGGTTCTTCGGGAGGCGCTGATTCACCTGTCAGAGGAACCCGGCTGTGATTTCGGCAAACATATCATCCCTTACTGTCATAACAGCAGCAGGAGGATTTTTGCCTATGAATACAACGGATACTGGAAAGATGTGGGTACTCTTGGCTCTTACTGGGAAGCAAATATGGAATTGATTGACATTATTCCGGAATTTAATTTGTATGAGGAATACTGGAAGGTGTACACCAAAAGCGATATCATTCCGCCACAGTATATAGCCGGAGATGCGGTGATTGAGCGAAGTATTATTGGAGAAGGCACTGAGATTTACGGGGAGGTACGCAATTCCGTAATCGGCGCGGGAGTTACGATTGGAAAAGGGGCAAATGTCCGGGACTCGATTATTATGCGTGACTGCGTGATCGGGGAAGGAGCACAAGTGCTAAAGGCGATTGTGGCGGAAGATACTTCCATCGGGGCAGGAGCCATACTGGGAACCGGAGAGTATGCGCCCAGTAAATACGATCCCAAGGTGTACCAGTTTGATCTGGTGACAGTGGGAGAACACAGCAGGATTCCGGAACAGGTGAAGATTGGGAAAAATACGGCCATTTCCGGAATTACAACAGCCGATGACTATCCCAACGGATGTCTGGCAAGCGGGGAATCCATTATAAAGGCAGGTGGTGTACGATGAGGGCGATTGGGATTGTTTTGGCAGGCGGAAACAGCAAGAGGATGCGGGAGCTGTCCAACAAGCGGGCTATATCTGCCATGCCGGTTGCAGGAAGTTACCGGAGTATTGATTTTGTTTTAAGCAGCATGAGCAATTCCCACATTCAGAATGTGGCGGTTTTCACCCAGTATAACTCCCGTTCTCTCAATGAGCATTTAAGCTCTTCCAAATGGTGGGATTTTGGGCGGAAGCAGGGCGGACTTTACGTGTTTACGCCAACCATTACTGCCGAGAACAGCGACTGGTACCGGGGAACTGCAGACGCATTGTACCAAAACCTGTCTTTCTTAAAAAGCAGCCATGAGCCTTATGTGGTGATTACCTCCGGCGACGGCATTTACAAGCTGGATTACAATAAGGTGTTGGAGTATCACATTGAAAAGAAGGCAGATATTACCATTGTATGCAAAGAACTGCCGGAAGGCGAAGACATAACCCGCTTTGGTATTGTGAAACTGAATGATGACAGGCGGATTGTGGAATTTGAAGAGAAGCCTATGGTGGCAGACAGTAACATTGTCTCCTGCGGCATTTATGTGATTCGCAGGCGTCAGCTGATTGAATTGATTGAGCGGTGCGCAGCAGAGGACCGGGTGGACTTTGTCCGGGATATTCTGGTACGCTACAAGAATCTGAAAAGGATTTATGCCTATCCGCTGAGTACTTATTGGAGCAATATTGCATCGGTAGATTCTTACTACCGGACGAATATGGACTTTTTAAAACCCGAAGTACGGAATTATTTCTTTAAGGAGTATCCAGACGTATATTCCAAGGTGGACGACCTGCCGCCTGCCAAGTACAATCCGGGAGCTATAGTGAAGAACAGCCTGATCTCCAGCGGTTCTATCATCAATGGCACAGTGGAAAATTCCATCTTATTTAAGAAGGCATATGTGGGCAATAATTGTGTGATCAAAAACTCTATTATTTTAAATGATGTTTACATTGGAGATAATACGGTCATTGAAAATTGTATTGTGGAAAGCCGTGACACCATCCGTGCAAATACTACCTATATCGGCGAACCAGGGAATATTCGGATCGTAGTTGAGAAGAATGAGAGATACACGTTGTAAAGGGAAAGGGTAATAAGATGCAGATAACGGATGTAAGAGTGAGAAGGATCGAAAAAGAAGGTAAAATGAAAGCCATCGTTTCCATCACACTGGATAATGAATTTGTAATTCATGACATTAAGGTAATCGAAGGGGAGAAAGGGTTGTTTATCGCTATGCCCAGCAGGAAAGCGGCAGACGGTGAATACCGGGATATCGCCCACCCGATTAATTCGGAAACACGTGATATGATTCAAAGTGTAATTTTAAATAAGTATGAAACTACATCACTGGAAAGCTTGGGGGAGCCGACCGATTGATGGCAGGTAGATAAAAGTATGAAAAGGTGAAAAGGCGGCAAGCCCCTGAGAGGGGCAGCCGCCTTTTCTGAAGATACGCAAAGTATTTTACTTTGAAACCATTTTCAGACATGCTCTAAGGCTAAGGGACTCTTTCTGAATATAAATGGAATTACGGCGTTATCAGATCGATCAATAATTGAGGAAATTCCGAGGAGTTCATATATTTATAATAATTATAAGTATCCACCATTTTAATTTTTAATAGGGGCAGCCACCATTTGGAAAACATAATTTTTGATTTCCAGTCTTTGTCCATGCAGTCTTCCTTGAATTGCTCAATAATCGTTGTTACAAGTTTATGATTGTCATTTTCTTTGTCTTTTACAAAAAAGCAAAGAATAACAGGATTGATGTCTTTTTCGCTGATATAATCCTCATACCATTGATCTTGTTCCTCACTGTTTAGATATTTTGTAATCACATAATAATGCCATATTTGAAAAAGCGTATCTTTATATTGTGTATTAATCCACAGGGTTTTCTTTTTTAAAACGGTTATATAAGGAGATGGGTCTTTGGCCGTTTCTATGATCTTATCCAGCAGGCGATATACATGACAGGCCAGATTAATATTTTCAAATGCAAGTATAAAAATATAACAAAACCAGCTGAAGAGTTCTTCAAACTGTAAATTTCCTTTACTGAGATTTTTCAGCAGTAAGGTCAAAATCGTTTTGATTTGAGGAATATTCTTATCCTTTAAAAGGGTTACAATATAATGTTTAAAGTGAAGAAAACTGTCGCTGTTTAAGCAGGTTACTCCTTCTGCTTCCAAATAAGGAAACATTTCAAGAATTTGTTTTTTGTTGGCACGTTTCTCCAAAAAGGTTCCGTTGGAACGATATTCGGTTTTACTGCCATTGACTCTAAGACGGTATTTATTTAAAATTCTCTGTACCGATGTGGCCATTTCTTCCAGAAGCTGTTGATTATCCGAAAAAAAGGTAATATCGTCAACAAAACGAAGATAACCAATATCCTTTCCGCTCATTTCTTTGCGAATCTCCTCATCCACACAAAGCATACAAAGTTCGGCTGCTATATGGGATGAAAATACTCCGGCTGGGATGCCCTTTGTCTGGTTGTTATTAATTCTTTGAAAAAAGGTATCCAGATATTTGAAATACCGCTCATCTGCGCCAATGGAACTATATGGAGCTAGCTTTGCAATCTTTTCCATATAATGGGTATACATATTTGGAAAAAAGGATTCAATATCTAATTTGACAGAATATAAGTAGGCTTCCTGTATCTCATCATAATGTCTTCGGCTTTTATCAAACTTTTCATTACTTTGAATCTTGTTATTTAAGGTGGTAAACAATCCGTCGTTGATTTCTTCCAGAGACTCGTATTCGGTAGAAATAACAAAATAATCATCAATAACAACATAGGAATCAGAATTTTGAACATAATTTTGATGGGCCGGATTTAGATAAAGGTCTTTATACAGCTTTTCAAAAACATACAGGGTATTATAAATAAAACTGCAGTAGTGGATTAGGTTGGGAATTTGCATTTCCCGCAAGGAACCATTTTTCTTAAAAGCATAATAGGTGATGGCTTCACTGCCTTTTCCGCGAATATAATTGGGGGGAGTGATTTTATCAATATCTTTGATAAACAAATCTTCTGTGTAGCGAAAGTATGGGTAACGAGGGGACCCTATTTTTTCCTTTTGGATGTTTTCCAAAACTTTTTTAATATGATTCATAAGGAGCTGATGGTTTAAAATAGGCGGAAGCTCTATGTACCACATGCCCTGTAATAATATTTTTGCATTTTCTTCTGTATTTGGAGCCGTAAAATCGATCATGGCTGCGGGTGTCCTTTCTGAAAATAAGATTATATTTGATTCACTGGTATTTTTTGGTGTTTTTATTATAGTGGATTTTGTTGAAAATGGAAAGAGGATGATTGTAGTTGTAAAAGAAAATTTGTGTATTATGATGGACAGATTAAAATTCTGTCTTGTTTTGGGAGCTGTTGTGGGGAAGGGGATTGTGTGCTTTTTTGATGTTTCGAGAGTGGATTTTGAATATTTTTTGTGATATAATTTTTTACTATATAAAATGGTTTGTGAATGAATCGATAAAATCAGAGAAGGGGAAGTAATATGGTGAAAAACAAAAAGCTTTCGTTTGTTTTGGATGAAAGTCCTTATTATAGAATGAGTAAAATCGATATCAGCAATTATGTTCAGGAATTTTGGGATGTAAATGAAACAATATCCGAATTGTCTTATTTAACACATAGTTATTTTAGATATTATGGAAAGTTTCCCTCAAAAATAGGCAAATTGATTATTGAAGATTTAGAAGTAAGAAAATGTATTAATGTAAAAAGAGATTTTATTTTAGATAATTATGCAGGATCTGGAACCACATTAGTTGAAGCGAAAATACGTAATTTTGATTCCTTCGGAGTGGATATTAATCCATTTGCAATACTGGCCTGTAAAGTAAAAACAAGGAATTATGATATTCTATCGTTACGTAATTACTGGTATAATCTATACACTAAAATTATTGTATATAACCAATGGCTGCTGCCATCAGAAGAACAATTATTAATTTTTACAGACACATCAGAAGAGATGAAAAACAAAATTTTACATGAGGCGAAGGAATTTGAGTTAACAAATAAAGATGCAAAAAAGTGGTTTACTGAAGATACAATATTGGGTATAGCAATTATTAAATGCTTGTTGTTGGAATATGATAATAATGAGGAACGGGAGTTTTTTGAATTAGCCTTTTTCGCAATTCTTAGACGAGTTTCAACAGCTTATGATGGGGAAGTCCGTCCACATGTAAATCAAAAGAAGCGAATTAGGAATGTGGCAGATGCTTATGCAAAAAAAGTAAACGAAATGATTGGACTAATGGAACAATGGAATACACAAACAAAGAAGTCCATATTGTCAGGGGCAAAATTGTGTAGTAATGCTTGTGGGGAAAAAGTTACATCATATATAAAAGATTTAAAAGAAAGAACAGGAAAAGATTTGGGGTTAGTTGTATCACATCCTCCATATTTAAACTGTTTTGATTATATTCCGGTTTATAAACTTGAGTTTATGTGGATAACTAAATTTGATCATTTGTTTGATGGTTATAATTATATGCAAATAAAGGATATGGAAATCAAATCTTATCCTGCAAATTCTTTAGAGAACATTAACCGATACTTTAAACAGAATGAAGATGTTTATAAAATTATTTATAAAAATTTACGAAGAGGTGGATATTGTTGTATAGTAATAGGAGATTGCACATTACAGACAAATCTTTTTGAAGTTCATAAGACATTTATTAGTTTATTAGAAAAGATAGGATTTATTACAGACAAAATTTCTTATAGAAGTACATCATATGGAATTGGCCAATATGCTTATAGATATCGAGCAGATTATAACGAAAATGCAGATAGAAAAAAAGATGGTGTGCTATTTTTTAAAAAACCATAAAAAGGGCAGAGCCGTTGCTCTGCCTCATTTTATTCAATCGGTAAGACATTAAGACTATTGTTTGCATAATGAAATTGTACATATTGTTGAAGTTCTGTATCGTAAAAAAGATGGTTTTCGCAATCAAGCAAAATATCATTTATAGCATTGTTTACTTGGGGATTTTTTTCAAATTCTTTCTTTGATATTCGATTAAGCATTTCGCTTCCAAATTGTTGTTCAAAATGTTGAAATGCTTTTATAATAATTCCATCAGGAACGATTAGGTTATGATCAATGCAAGTTTTTATAACATTTTTTGATTTTTCTTCCCAATGACAAAATTCACAGAGGACATGAATAAAAGTCATACTTTTTTTGTCTATGGGAACTTCTTCTTTTCCCCAATAACCATCCATTTTTTTTCTTAAATCCATTGCCACAAAGGAAGCTTGCTTAGCTTTTTCGATAGTTTGGGGACCAGAAAGACATTCATACATCGCAAAAGTAGCAAGATCATCGGAAAGATTTTGAAAGCGCACTATTTTACACGTTCTTATAATAGATGGAATTTCAGTCAACATATTGCTTTTTGGAGTTACCACAAAACAATTATTTTTTTCATCCATAATAAATTTAACATTTTCTTGTGGTTTAAATGAAAATGATTGATCTAAAATTAATACATTTTCACGTTTGGCTTGGATTCTAATTTCAGCTAACGTAGAACTTTTAATCTTAACTAAATGAAAAATAAACGTAATCGGAAATTGTTGCCAATGACCAGAGAACTCTATTGTAAATTTCTGGCCAACCTTTAATTTTCTTAGATTTTTGTTGTCTTTTCCAGATGTTGTTTCCTCTACTCCAACACATTTACATTCAATTGCACCAAATAACCGTGGTTCAGAGCCATCATGTTGAAAAAAGCTAAATTCGACTTTATGTTTAGCAGTAGAATAACCTTCTAGCTTTTTTTCAGTAGACAGTCTTTTTCTTAAATTTTTATTATTATAAATAGCGCCCATTGTTAATATTTCTAACATATCCCCAATTTTTCGTCCAATTTGATGTCCTTTTAGATCATAGTTAGAAATGTATTTATATACATTTGAAATGTATGTAAAATTACGTATTTCGGATTTCATATCAATTATCATAATTTTCTCCAAATGATTATTTACATGTAAATATAATTATGATATAATTTGTGTTAACAAATGTAAACCGCATATATACGGTAAACGGAAATTGATTGTAAAGTTGCTTAATTGATAGAGGGCAAATGGTGAAAATAGGAAAACTAATTAAATATTATAGAACATTACATCAGATGACACAATATGACGTTGCGGAGCAATCTGGTATTAATGAAAAATATTTCGGACGATTGGAGAGAGATGAATCTGTACCTACCATTGATAAAGTAGAGCAGATATGCAGTGTTTTTAATATCGGATTAAGTCAGTTTTTTTCCACAATTCCCAATACTGTGGTTGTTCAACATTCAAAACATAAATCAGTCTATCCCAATGTGCTGAGCAAATTTATTTATAATTGTAATTGCTGCGGATATGAATTTAATGAAGGGATATTTTGTGATGGAGATATGTTGTGTCCGGAATGTGGATGCAGATACGATGAAGAGAATGGATATATTGTAAAGGATGGAGAATAAAATTGTAACATAAAAGAGCCGTCGCAAATTGGGCAATTCTACAATAATGCAGTTTTGCGACAGCTCTCTTTTGAAACAATTTACGCGATATAACCAAGTTGCTTCATAGTTCTATATTTTTCCAAAAGCTCCTCATAAGTAAATTTCTTACTTTTGATTTTTAGCACATCCCGTATCACCTGTTCTTCACTTCCCTCATCCTTTAACATTGTATGGGCAACAAAGTCCAGTGTGGTGTATGCTTCTAAATCAGCAGCGCTCTTTTTTTCAAAATAGTCCAGAACAGTAAAGGCAGTTTTTTTCTCATTTTCATTCAATGCCTGTGGACAGTGATTTTTGTCTGTTATGGTTATTTTATGGGTCAGATGATCAATGGTTATGTTGATAATTCCTTGTGCTTCCAATGTGTGAAGAGTGTCATCTAAAGATGCACTGTAAGGTCCATAGAAATGAATCGAGTAATTTAAGCCCAGGTTAATGCCCCGGCGTTCCATTAAATACATGAGTTTTTGAACCATCTTTTTGCCTGGTTCTTGATTTTGACAGATATAATGTAAAATTTCCTCACATTTCGCATGATTTTTCATAAATATTTTCCTCTCCATTCAGTTTCCTGGAATATCAGACATGTTTTAAGGAATTTTGTGTGTTGGACATCTTTTATCTTCCGGTAGCTGGACAGGAAAATATCCTGTTTGAGATGCCCTGTTTGGACTGCAATCGTTTAATCGGATCTATTTTAGTTTGTTCAATTTCAGTCCAATCGATTGCATCAGCTAAGTGAATGCACGGATCTGATTTTATTATTGTCAGATAAACTCACATAAGATGCACATATTCTTGTACATATTGGGTCACATCGTCATAAATTGATCGGTTACATAGATAAATTCTCTGAATATTAATTTTCTTAGTCAAACTTTTTATAATAATGGATTCCTCTGAAATCGTGGATATTTTATCTTCTGCTTCATCAATAATGATGATGGCATGTTCATCGTCTGGTGTGGTTCGTGTGGGAATTTTATGGGGCATTTTATCTGCAGAACAATCCTCAATAAAATTATTTTTACCAAATTGGGTATAAAGGTTTCTTCGTATGTGTCTGAAATTTCTGAAGTCTGTCTCAGCAGGGTGTGTTTTTGTCTCAAAAACCCGTGGATATACGTTTCGGTGGACAATATTGTAACAGGCATTGTTTGTATGGGCGTGTTCTTTCATTAGATTCCAAACTCGGTAATCATCCCACATCAAGTATTCTTTCGTACTGGAGGGAAATGTTCCGCCGGGAAGGATTTTTTCCAAAGCCATAAAATACATTTTATCAAAGAAACGCCGGGTACGATGAAAGTATACCTGTACAAACATGAAATATCTTGCAAGCATAAACTCCTCAAAAGCCTGGACTCCACCGGACTGAATTGCCAGTCGGGGACAGTCATCACTTTGATAGATCGTCAAACAGGAGATCAACCGATCCACATCATAATTTCCATAATTTACGCCACAATACAATGCGTCCCGGAGTAAATAATCCATCTTATCACAATCCATCTCACTGTCCATGAAACTTTTAAGAAAAACATATTCCATATTATCACCAGGTTTCTTGCCCTGATATATATCACAAATCAGTTCCGGAGTGATGGGATATTCATTACCATGTTCATGTTGAAAGGAATCCCCGATCTTATGAATGAGATTTCCTATTTCTGTCTCTAATACAATCTTTCTTGTAAAATCTTCATGTTCCATTCCAGCAGGCAAAACGGATTCTGCTGCATGAGAAAACGGTGCATGTCCTAAATCATGAATTAAAGCCATTAGTCGCAATATTTGTCGGTAATAGGCAATCTTGGATTTGGTCCAGTCTGGTTTTCCATTTTTCACCACAGATTCAAAAGCACGAGTTACCATGTGCATCACGCCGATGGAATGTCCAAATCTGGTGTGTTCAGCCCCGTGAAACACCAGACAGGTCATGGCCAGCTGTTTAATATTCCTCAGTCTCTGAAATGGCTCTGAATCAATCAACTCCCGCTCTAATCTGCTGACTTCTATAAAACCATGAACCGGGTCTCGAAATTTATCATGATTCTTCCCCATGTTTTTATCCTCTATATCGTTATTTTCAAGTCAAATATCTGCGCAAGCATGACACTTGGCTTATTGCTCGCGGAAATAAGATAATCTTTTCTGTTTGATATTTGTATTTTGCTATTTGAGTATAAGTATATTGTAACAGGAGAAAGAGAAATCTTCAATAGAGATTGAGAAATTCACCATGTATACATTGTGTCCCATGCTGGTGCAGGTGATACTGATGGGGGATGAAACGGAAGGAAGATTTGTAAGAAAAATAGCAAAATATATAAATATTCGATTGAATTTGATGTTTATGCAAAAAGAGCTAAAAAGAGGTGAAAAAAACGTGAGAAAATAATTTATTTAGTTCTCCACTTTTATGGTGATTTGTTGGATATTTTTGTTATATTATCCCCATTTTATATAGTAAATATAGATTTTTCTCCCACTTATAGGGTGAATTTGGGGTATTTTCCTATAAGGGCGATTATCGGAGGTGGAATTGCTCATAAAACGAGGGATTTTATACGATACTGCCGTTGCCCGCCAGATACAGGAAGTTTTGCAGGTTATAAGACACAATGGAGAGTGATTTTTTCGGATGAAGAATTACGAACAATACAAACGGATGATCCGTTTTTTTACATCTATCGCGATTCTTACAGTGGAGACATGGGTTTACTGGATTGCTTGGGAACAGTATTTTTCCAAGGCAGCAGGAACCCCTTTTTTTCGCAGAGGCGATTGGCTTATGGTAGTCGTATATGGGCTGTTGCTTCTGTTTTTTTCCAAAATGTATGGGGGATTGCGGATCGGATACCTGGAACGGGGGAATGTGCTTTACTCCCAAATGTTATCAGTAGTGCTGGTAAATATGTTTACATATTTACAGATCGCATTGCTGGCCAAAGGTTTTTTAAATCCCATTCCGTTTTTACTGATGTTTGCGGTACAGGCCATCGCTATCGGCATCTGGACTTTTCTGGCAAACAAACTGTTTGAGCGGTTATTTCCCCCTAGGCAAATGTTACTGATCTATGGAAACCGGCCATCTTTGACTTTGATGGATAAGATGAACTGCCGGAAAGACCGGTACCAGATAAGAGAGATGGTTCATATTGAGGCGGGGGTGGAAGAGATTATAAGAAGGATTCCTGGATATGATGCGGTGGTGATATGCGATGTACCCTCGTCCATTCGAAATCGGATTTTAAAGTATTGTTATGGGGAGGGAAAACGGGTGTATATGACACCTAAGATTTCGGATATATTGGTGCGGAGCGCGGAAGACATGAATCTGTTTGATACGCCGCTGATTATGGCAAGGAATGGAAAGATGTCTGTGGAGCAGGCGTTTTTTAAGAGGGGAATGGATATTTTTTTGGCAGCAGTTGCTTTGCTTGTAACACTGCCGTTTATGGTGGTAACTGCTCTGGCAGTAAAAATACAAGATGGTGGACCAGTTATTTACAAGCAAAAACGTCTAACGATTAATAACAGAGAGTTTTATGTATATAAGTTTCGTAGTATGTGGGTGGATGCAGAAAAGGATGGAGTAGCCAGATTAGCCAGAGATGGGGACAGCCGGATTACACCAGTGGGGAACTTTATTCGAAAAGTGCGATTGGATGAACTGCCCCAATTGTTTAACATATTAAAGGGAGACATGAGCATTGTAGGACCGAGACCGGAACGGCCGGAAATAGCTAGACAATATGAGGATGAAATGCCAGAGTTCAGTTATCGTTTGCGGGTGAAGGCAGGTTTGACCGGATATGCTCAGATTTTTGGAAAATATAATACTACACCTTATGACAAGTTAAAACTGGATCTTCATTACATACAGAATTATTCTTTGATGTTGGATGTAAAGTTGATGGTACAGACAGTGAAGATTTTGTTTATGAAGGAAAGCACTTCCGGAATTGCAGCCAATCAGATTACTGCGGCAAGAGAACCGAATGCTGTCCAGAGCGGAGAGAGATAAATGCAGCCTCAATATTCTGTGTTAATGCCTTTGTGGTATCTGGAGAAAAATGAATATATTTATCAGAGCCTGAAAAGTGTTCTTCAGCAGACGGTTCCTCCGGCGGAAATTGTGCTGGTAGTGGATCATCCTTTACTGCCGGAAACAGAAGAACTTTTGGCCCAACTACAGAAGCAGCATCCAGAGACTAGGATTCGAAAAATGGAAAATTTTGATTTGTTGGGAAAAGGGCTGGGAGCTGTCCTTGCATTTGGTGTATTGCAGTGCCAATATGAGTTTGTCGCCCGTATGGATACGGATGATATTTGCTTTTTGGACCGCTGTGAAAAGGAACTGGATATTTTGATGAAATTTCCTTCTGTTGCCATAGTAGGGGGAGGGCTTGAAAAATTTTCGGTTGTTCCGGAACAGGTAGATGGATACCGTTTTCCTCCGGAGAAGGGGAGGAATCTGATTCAATATTCAAAATACCGGAATCCTTTTAATCACCCTACGGTTATGTTTCGAAGGGACGTGATTTTGCAGGTGGGTAATTATTCCCCTTTGAAAGAATGTGAAGACTATGAGCTTTGGTATCGTGTACTGAAAAACGGATATGAAGGTTATAATCTTCAACATCCGGTTCTTCATTACCGAGCTGGAACTGATATGCTCAAAAGACGAAAAAATAAACGTTTTTTTCGTCAGTCTGTTGAGCTTGTTCTGGAAATGAGGAGGGATCGCTATATTAACTGGCTGGAAATGATCGCTGCCCTCGGAATGCAGGCGGTTCGTTTTTATGCTCCGTTTGGTTTAAATAAGATTGTCTATAAATATGTGAGGTCTTGAATATGATCATTACCCGAACACCGTTTCGAATTAGTTTTTGTGGCGGAGGCAGTGATTTGCCTGCCTTTTATGAAAAAAATGGAGGATGTGTTTTAAGCACAAGTATTGATAAGTATATGTATTTATCGGTGCATCCTTCCTTTCGAAAAGAAGATACCATATTAAAATACTCCAAAACCGAGATTCGAAAGAATTTGTGGGAAATTGAACATCGTTATTTTAAAATGATTTTACAAAAAATGGATATTCATGGAGTGGAGATTACCAGCACTGCAGATATTCCGGCAGGGACCGGACTGGGGTCCTCTTCGGCCTTCACCGTAGGGCTGCTTCACTCGTTACATAGTTACAAAGGAAAATTTGTGTCTAAAGAACAGCTGGCAAAGGAAGCTTGTCAGGTGGAGATTTTGGATTTAAAGGAACCAATTGGAAAACAAGATCAATATGCAGCTGCCTACGGAGGGCTAAACTTTTATACTTTTAACCGGGACGGAAGTGTTTTTGTAGAGCCAGTATTAATGGAAACTGAAGCAAAGAAGGATTTGGAGCGAAGTTTGATGCTGTTTTATACAGGTACCATTCGCTCTGCTTCTTCTATTTTATCCGAACAGAGTGCTAATCTTCACCAATCAGAAGAAAAGGAAAAGAATCTAAAAGAAATGTGCCTATTGACAAAAGAACTCTGCCATGCACTTCAAAAGGGAGAAATTCATAGAATGGGGGAAATCCTGGACGAAAGTTGGCAATTAAAACGTACTTTGGCATCCGGAATTTCCAATTCTGTGCTAGATGAAGCTTATGAGGCAGCGTTAAAAGCAGGCGCTGTCGGCGGGAAACTGTTAGGAGCAGGCGGAGGTGGATTTTTTCTTTTGTATGTGCCAGAAACAACACAGGAGAAAGTAAGGGAAGCTTTAAAGCTGCCGGAGATTCCGTGGAGGTTTGACCAGCAGGGGAGTGCAATTATCTATGTGGGAACCAAACCCCATACGATTCGGTCCCAAGCAGTCAAACAAGAGCCAGAATTGTAAAAGATATCAAATAAAATTTTATGATAGATTTGTAACCGGAAAGGAATATAAAAGTTATGAATATACTGATCACCGGAGGAGCTGGATTTATTGGTGCTCATTTATGCAGACAGCTGTTGAAACAAGGGAACCGAATTGTATGTGTAGATAATTTTGAGTTAGGTTCCAGAAATAATGTGGAAGATTTTTTGAAAAATCCCCATTTTTCTTTAATCGAAGGGGATGCTTCCCAAATCGATTTTCTGGATTCTATTATGGCTCAAAATGAGACAGAGATGGTGTTTCATATGGCGGCAAATTCGGATATTCAAAAGAGCGCCATTTCGCCGGAGATTGATTTTGTGAATACGTTTTCTACTACTTATAGTGTTTTGGAAGCAATGAGAAGAAATAAAATAAAGAAATTATTTTTTGCTTCTACATCTGCCGTGTATGGGGAGAAGACTGGTTGTATGCTTTCAGAAAATACAGGGGATTTATCCCCCATCTCTTATTATGGTGGAGCGAAATTTGCTTCGGAAGCATTCATTTCGTCTTATTCCTATATGAACGATTTTGATGTGACCATTTTTCGATTTCCCAATGTAATCGGTCCTGGATTGACCCATGGGGTTATTTTTGATTTTATCCGAAAATTAAAGAACGATTCCACCAGACTTGAGATTTTGGGAGATGGAACCCAAAGGAAACCTTATCTTTATGTGATGGATTTGGTGGACGCTATCCAAAAGGTAAGTTTATCGGGAGAAAAAGGAGTTCATATATACAACATTGGCGTGGAGGATGCAACCACTGTAAAAGAGATTGCAGATATGGTTTGCAAAAAGATGGGATGTAATGGGGTACAATATTTATATACCGGTGGAAACCGAGGGTGGAAGGGAGATGTGCCTCAGTTTCAGTATGATTTGACCAAGATTCATAAGTGGGGATGGTATCCACAGTATACTTCCCATGAGGCCGTAGAGAAAACCTTAGATTCTGTATTACAATAAAAAATTCGTCGCCTAAGAAGGGGAAATCAGACATCATTTATTGATTACAGGATGTGTGAGAACGTAGAAAGGAAAAATATGCAGGCAGTTATCATGGCAGGAGGAAAAGGGACCAGACTTACTTCTGTCACAAAAGAGCAGATTCCCAAACCAATGGTGAGAATCGGTAAAAAACCAATTTTAGAGTATCAGATTAATACATTGAAAGAAAATAAAATTACAGATATCTGGATTATCACGGGTCCTCTGCATGAAATAATAGAAGATTATTTTGGGGATGGAAGTAAATGGGGAGTCCGGATTCATTATTTTATAGAACAACAGGCCATGGGAACCGGAGGTGCGTTATTTTTCCTAAAACAGGAATTGAAGAATGATTTTTTCCTTCTTTTTGGAGACATTTTTTTTGATATTGATTTGAAAAGAATGATAGAATTTCATCGAAGAAGGCAGGCATCGATTACCTTGTTTGCTCATCCAAACAGTCATCCGGCAGATAGTGATTTAGTGATATTGGATGAGGAACAGCGGGTCAATCACATTTTAAGAAAGAATGAACCCAGGATAGAATACTACAAAAATATGGTAAATGGGGGGATTTATTGTTTCCATGTTTGTGTGCTGGATTCCATTTTAAAGGCAGGGTATTTGGATTTGGAAAAGGAGCTTATTTTCCCTCGTATCCAAACACACCAGGATGTATTTGGTTATATTTCACCTGAATATGTAAAAGATATTGGAACGCCCAAACGCCTGCAGACAGCAGAAGAAGAGTGGGAGTCCGGACTGGTAAAAGGCAAAAATTTAGGCCGGAAACAAAAGTGTATTTTTGTAGATCGGGATGGCACGTTAAACCGTTATGTGGGTCTGCTTGCCGATCCAGAAGCTTTAGAGCTAGAAGAACAGGTTCCAGATGCAGTAAAATTGGCCCATAAAAAAGGGTATCTGGTTATTGTAATTACCAACCAGCCAGTGATCGCCAGGAATTTGTGTTCGTTAAAAGAGTTGGAGAAAATTCATAACCGGTTGGAAGTGCTTTTGGGAGAACAAGGAGCGTATGTGGATGCAATCAAATTTTGTCCTCACCATCCAGATAAAGGCTATCCAGAGGAGCGCACTGAGTACAAAATTTTCTGTCATTGCCGAAAGCCGGAGATCGGATTGATAGAGGAGGCAGCAGCAGAATTTCATATCGATTTGTCAAACTCATATATGATTGGAGATACTACAACTGATATACGCACTGGGAAGAATGCGGGATTAAAAACTGTTTTGGTTCAGACCGGTGTAGCTGGAAAAGACGGAAAATATTCAGATAAACCAGATCGAATTGCAAGAAATTTGCTGGAAGCAGTGAAAATGATAGAGTAAAATTTCCATGCTGTTGTAGTTGGGGTGTGGGAATTGTTGTTAGAAAGGGAATGGAAAGGGAAGAGAATCCCGGATGAAAGGAATGAAAAAGGCGATGGAAAATTATCGAGAAAAGATAGGCGATTATCTTGATCTGGAAATCCGATTGATGAAGTCGATTGATGTTGATGTCATTAATGAAGTGATGAATCAGCTGGAACAGGCGAGAAAGTGTGGAAACCGGGTTTATATCTGTGGAAATGGGGGCAGCGGGTCAACGGCTTCCCATTTTGTCTGTGATTTTAATAAAGGAGTCAGTCTGGAGCAGGAGCAAAAATATCAGTTTGTCTGCCTAAATGACAACTTGCCTCAAATGATGGCTATAGCAAATGATATTGGATATGACCAGATTTTTAAAATCCCTTTGGTGAATGTGATTTCGCCAGGGGATCTTTTTATTGGAATATCGGGAAGTGGAAACAGTGAGAACGTAGTGTTGGCAGCGGAATATGCCAAAGAGTGCAACGCAACCGTGATTGGGTTGACAGGATATGATGGGGGAAAATTGAAAAAGATAGCGGATTATTCCCTTCATGTGCCGGTTTCTAATATGCAGATTGTGGAGGATTTGCATTTGATGTTGGATCATTTAATGATGTGGGTTTTGGCGGGGAAGTGAGACTGAGAAGAAATTAGGGGAGAAGTTATGAATCTGTTTTGGCGAATGGCCCACTGTATGTATCAGGGGGGGGGGTAAATGGATAAAGTGTGCAAGAGGATTGGAACTAATTAGTTTTATAATTACATCCAATGCAATTTCAGCCCAGGCAATCATTGGAAAAGGTACAAAGTTTTATCATCGGGGGTTGGGGTGCGTTGTACATGAAAAGACAATTATTGGCGCTAATTGCAAAATATTTCAAAATGTGACTTTGGGAGCAAAACTGTCAGGAAAAGAGTCTGGAGATCAGGTACCAATTGTTGGAGACGAGGTGATGATCGGTGCTGGAGCCGTCGTGTTGGGCAATATACGAATCGGAAATAAGGCAGTAATTGGAGCAAATGCTGTTGTGGTGAAAAATGTGCCGGAAGGTGCAATCGTAGTGGGAGTTCCGGGTAAGATGGTTAATTAACCTTGTATTATAAAAGGAGAGGAAAATGATTCCTAAAAAGATTCATTATTGTTGGTTTGGAAGAAATCCACTTCCAGAATTAGCCGAAAGGTGTATTGCCAGCTGGAAAAAATATTGTCCTGATTATGAAATATTTGAATGGAATGAAGATAACTTTAATCTTGATTGTTATCCGTATGTGCGGGAAGCTTATGACGCAGGAAAGTGGGCTTTTGTCTCAGATGTTGCCCGTTTATACGCACTTGTTACATATGGGGGAATTTATATGGATACAGATGTGGAGGTATTAAAACCATTAGATGATATCCTAAAATACGAGGCCCTGTCGGGATTCGAGTCCGAGACTCGAATCCCGACAGGCCTTATGGCCTGTCGGGAAGGGCATAAGCTTTTTGAGGAATTTTTGTTTAGTTATAAAGACCAACATTTCATAAAGCCAGATGGCACTTATGACACCACAACGAATGTTACCAGGATTACAGATACTTGTCTGAAATATGGGTTAAAACTAAACAATACAAAGCAGACTATCCGTGGATTTACCCTGTTTCCCACAGATTATTTTTGTCCAAAAGACTGTAGAACCATGGAAATAAACATTACACAAAATACTTACACGATTCACCATTTTGACGGATCGTGGAACCGAGATAAAAAATTAAATCGGTTTGTGAAAAAGACCTTCCCCCCTTGTGTTTTAAAGGTTATTGTTAAAATAATAGATATTTTAAAGTAGGATAGAATATGATTGATTTTGGTGAAGTAAAAGATTTTATTACAATTCGTGCGGTTCGATTTTTTCTGAGAGTCTTTTATATATTTCCTGTAAATTCAAAGAAAATTTACTTTTCCAGTTATGAAGGAAAGCAATTTTCTTGCAATCCCAAATACATTTTTTTAAAATTAAAAGACTTAAAAAAATCGGAATTGAACTATGTGTATGAATATAATGGAAGGAATCTTCCAGTTGAATTGCAAAAGGAAGTAAAGATCGTTAAACATAATAGTTTTCAATATATTGTGGAAATAATGACATCAAAAGTTATTATTACGAATAGCGGATTGACGCCAAAAATTCCATTGAGAAAGTCACAGATCTTAATTAATACATGGCATGGTGGCGGGGCATATAAAAAAAGTGGAAAAGATTTGGATAGGGAGAAGAATGGTTCAGGTAAATACTATATTGAACTTAGTGAAAGACAAACCAGTTATTTTTTAACAAATTCACAACAATTTACTCAAATCATTCATAGCGCTCTTGGAATAGAATTAACTAAAATGATAAATTCTGGTTCGCCTAGAAATGATTTGTTCTTTTCTTGCGATAAAAAGAATCATATCCATAAAGCAGCTATTCAATCAGCTTTTAATCTAAAAAATAATAGTAAACTGGTTTTGTATGCGCCTACTTATAGAGGAAAAGTTGGTAATGTAGAGAAAGATCCCTATGAATCATTGGATATTTCATTGCTTTTAAATACACTTCATAATAAATTTGGTGGAACATGGATGCTTTTATATCGTGGGCATTATTTTAATCCCGTTTCAAAACATAACAATGGCAGTATAGATGTATCTACTTATCCTGATATGCAACAGCTATTATGTGTAATAGATGTTCTTATTACAGATTATTCTTCTTCTATATGGGATTTTTCTTTTACAGATAAACCAGCATTTTTATTTGTTCCAGACCTGGAAGCGTATATCAACGATAGAGATTTTTATGTTCCTATTGATCAATGGCCCTACAATTATGCCAGGAACAATTTAGAATTACAGGATATAATTCAACAATATGATCCGATATTGCAAAAACAAAAAAATAAGAAACACCATGAAATGTTCAAAAGTTATGAAACAGGTAAAGCGACTGAAATGGTTGTAGACTTAGTTCTACAAAATATTTAATTAAAATAATGATTACTAATTTAAAACATAAATGGGAATGCATTCCTGATGTCACCAAAGCTTCTGTTGTATTTATGATTGTAAATTTTATGACAGAAGGAATTCGATTTTTAATTACGCCGATTTATACAAGATTATTGTCGCCAGAAGAATATGGCATTACCGCAGTATTTTATTCATGGGAATCTGTACTAGGTGTATTTGCCATGTTATCTTTACAATATGGTATTTTTAATAACGGGATGTTTGAATTTCGTAATGACCGTTCCAGATTTATAAGTTCATTGTTGTTATTGTCTAATTTAGCAACTACCATTCTTTTATTCATGTGGATTATTTTAAAGAAACATGTTGTAACGATTATAGGTCTTAGCAGTAACTTAATGTTATTAATGGCATTTACATTTTATATTAAACCTGCATATAGTTTTTGGGTATCCAGACAACGATATGAGTACAAATACAAAGGACCAGCTTTTATAACTTTGTTTTTAGGTTTTTTTGCTCCAATAGCAGGGATTCTTGGAGTTCTTTATTTACCTGGAAATAAGGCTGAAATTAAACTTTGGATGTCTCAATTTCCTTTTTTGATTGTTTGGGGATTGTTTTATATCAAAACTTATTTAGATACTCACTTTAATATCAAAAAGGAGTATATCCTGTTTGCTTTTAAATTAAGTATCCCTTTAATTCCACATTACGCATCACAATATATTTTATCGGCCTCTGACAAGATTATGATATCTTTACTTGTAGATGATGCCTCTGCAGGAATTTATGGGTTGTCATCTATTGCGGGTTCTGTTGTAAGTATTATTTGGAATTCAATAAATGCCGTTTTGGCACCTTGGACTTATGAAAAAATGGGGAACAAAGATTATAATTCTATTTATAAAGTAACCGGACAATTATGTATCTTGTATGGAGGTGCTTGTGCATCCATTATGCTGGTTGCCCCTGAAATTATGAAAGTCGTTGCCCCTTCCAGTTATATGGATGGAGTTTATTTGATTCCATTGATTATAGCAGCAACATATCTCTCTGGTGTTTTTTCACTATTTGGAAACATTGAGCTGTTTTATAAGAAAGTTAATTTGGTGATGTTTGCAAGTAGCAGTGCTGCAGTGCTTAATATTTTTCTCAATTTTCTTTTTATTAATCAGTTTGGATATTTTGCAGCTGCATATACAACGGTATTTTGTTATATAGCATATACGTTCTTTCATTATTATAATATGAAAAGTATAGAAAAAAATAATGTATATAATATAAAACAAATTTTTCTTTGTTCAATTTGTGTGGTTCTTCTATCATTTATTTGTCGATTTTTGTATTCTCATATTATTCTAAGATATTTTCTGGTTTTGGTGTTTATAGGAATGGTATTGCTATATCATAACTATATTGTGAATTTGTTAAAAAGGATAAAAAGATGATTTTAAAATATATTACATGTGGCAGCCTGAAGAAAGACAGATTTTTCCCTCTTGGCTTTTTGCTGATGTCATTTTCTTTTTTCTTCTTATATGATATGTTTGCAGTCACACCAACGTTTAATATTATTTTATGGGCATTGACTGTTTTTTTTCTTTTCAAGAGAAAGATGGAACGTCCCAAACCAATAAAAATTCTTTTTCTTATTTTAATTTTTCTGGTATTCCTTAATATTAGAAAGATGGAAATGATCAAAAATAATTTATATAATTATACTTCTTTGATAATTGTTGGTTGTACATTATTGATGATCCATAGTAAAGAGATACATTTATCTTCTTATCGTATCCTTTTAATTCCTTGTATTATATATGTTGCTGTCAGATGTCTATATTTATTTGATTCAGAACTTTTTTTATCCTATTTAGAAATCATCTCTCCCCGGCTTCAGATTTTTTCTAACCGAATGATTGTGGAAGGTTATGGCGTTCCTATTACATTAAATATTTCTTTGACAGAATATTATTTGTTCTTTGGATTTAACTATTTATTAATATCTTGTTATAAAAAAGTAATGGATAAACAGAATATATCCATAAAAGAAATTTTGGGAATTTTGATTTTGATTTGGGCAATTTTTAGCCTGAAACGGAGAACCGCTGTTGTGGCATTTTTGGTTACAATATTAATGTTCTTTTTCTTTATTCTATCAAAAAAAGGAAAAGGATTGTATATGATTTTGCTTGCCGGATTTAGTTGTGGAATTGCTTTGACCTTATATATTTTTTTGCGCAATCATGTTCGGTTAGATAATCGAATATGGAATACTGTAATTTCTCTTGCAGAAGGAAATGATGTATCTACAGGCAGGTTTGCATTGTATAGAAAAGCAATAGAAGTTTTTCAGAATCATATGGTTTCTGGTATTGGATGGAATGGTTTTTCACAATACTCTATAACCATAGACCCAAATGTTTCTAATGTTCACAATCTGATTTTACAACTGCTTTGTGAAACAGGATTAATAATAACAAGTATCATAATATTGTTGCTTTCCATATTTTTTTATTTTACTTTGCTTTATTTAAAAAGAGCAGATTCCATACATAAACCTTATTTATTATTTACATTTAATTGTTTGATCTTCTTTTTTACTGCAAGTATGTTTGACAATGTTATCTATACTCCCAATGGCTGGATTACAATTTTAATAGGGATTCTTCCTCTAATTAAAGTTGAAAGTGAAATGGGCAGAAATAGGTCTAATTAAAATTGTTCAAAGAAAGGAGTAATATGAATATTGCTTTATTGACTGCAGCTGGCAGTGGAACCCGCATGGGACAAGATATTCCCAAACAGTTTATTCATGTGGAAAATAAACCTATTATAATTTATACGCTGGAAGCTTTTCAAAATCATCCAGGTATTGATAAAATAATTGTTGTAACATTGGAAGCATGGATCGATGTACTCCATGCATATGCTCAACAATTTAATATTACGAAATTAGAGTGGATCATTCCTGGTGGTAATACCGGTCAAGAATCCATTTATATGGGATTACAAGAAATATCAAAACATGTTTCTGAAAATGATACTGTTTTAATTCATGATGGAAATCGTCCATTAATTTCCAGCGAGATTATTTCTGATAGTTTGGTAACATTAAAAAAATATGGAAGCGCAGTTGCAGCAATTCCATGTATGGAAGCGGTATTTAAAAGTGAGGATTCAATTTCATCTGTTATAAGCATTCCGCGAGAATCTCTTTTGAGGACACAGACACCACATACCTATTATCTTAAGGATATTCTTTTAGCTCATAAACAGGCATTAAAAGAAAATATTCAGAATACTGCGGCATCCTGTGTTTTAATGCAGCGTTTAGGCAAACAAGTATTTTTTTCAAAAGGTTCAGAACAGAATATAAAAATTACAACGACAGAGGACATTCCTCTTTTTCAGGCATTATTGCATTGCCATTTGGACTCATGGTTTAAAAGTAATGGATAATTATGAAAATAGTTAGGAGAATTGAATAAAATATGGGGAATTTACAATCTATAATTGATTATGTCACAAAACTGAATCTTCCTTGGGAGAAGATTCATAATAAAACGGTTCTTATTTCTGGTTCCACAGGAATGATTGGGAGTTTACTGGTTCATGTATTATTAAATCGTAAAGAAAATATACATATTGTTGCTTTGGGAAGAAATGTAGAAAAGGCCCAAAACCGATTTAAAGAATACTGGGATAGAAAGGATTTCCAGTTTATTTGTCATGATATTAATGAACCTTTGAATCACTTAAATTGTCCTAAAGTGGATTTTATTGTTCATGCAGCCAGTAATACTCATCCAATTGCATATGCAACAGATCCAATTGGTACAATTACTGCAAATGTGATTGGCACTTATCATTTGCTCAATTATTATAAAGAAAAGGATGCAAAACGGTTCTTATTTTTGTCCAGTGTGGAAATTTATGGTGATAATCGAGGAGACATAGATTATTTTGATGAACCCTATTGTGGCTATATTAACTGCAACACAATGCGGGCAGGATATCCAGAAAGTAAACGTGTCGGAGAAGCCTTATGTCAAGCATATCGAAAAGCTTATAACATGGAAGTTGTCATTGCCCGATTGGCGAGAACTTATGGACCGACAATGCTTCAAGAGGATACAAAGGCAGTGTCACAATTTATAAAAAATGGGATTCACAAACAAGATATTGTATTAAAGAGCCAAGGAAATCAATTTTATTCTTACATTTATGTGGGAGATGCAGTTTCAGGGTTACTGACAATTTTGTTAAAAGGGATAGACGGAGAAGCATATAATATAGCGGATGCCCACTCTGATATTACTTTGAAAGAGTTAGCGGTTTTGATTGCATCCTATTCAGGAACAAAGGTGGTATTTCAACAACCAGATCATTTAGAAAGTGCAGGATATTCACAAGCAGTAAAAGCAGTTATGAATGGAGAAAAATTGCAAAAGTTAGGATGGAATGCTCATTGGGATATAAAAAAGGGTATCAAAGAGACATTAGATTATTTTCAAACCACAGAAAAAAATTTTGAAGGAAAATAAAAATGAAAAGAATTATGTTAATATTTGGGACCCGACCAGAAGCTATAAAAATGTGCCCTTTAGTCAATGAATTAAAAAGCAGAAGTCTATTTGATGTCAAAGTTTGTGTTACAGGACAACATCAGGAAATGCTGATGCAGGTATTAGAAATTTTCCACGTAATTCCAGATTATAATCTATCGGTTATGAAAGATCGACAGACATTATTTGATGTGACAACAAACATATTAAATAAGATTAAATTTGTTTTAGAGAAAGAAAAGCCAGATCTTGTACTTGTTCATGGAGATACAACTACAACATTTACAGCAGCTCTTGCTTGCTTTTATTTGAAAATTCCAGTTGGTCATGTGGAGGCAGGACTCCGCACTCACAATATCGATTCCCCCTACCCAGAAGAATTTAATCGTCAGGCAGTTGGCATTATCGCTGCTTATCACTTTGCTCCCACTCAATTAGCAAAAGATAATCTTGTAAGAGAAGGAAAGAATCCTTCCTCTATTTATGTTACAGGGAATACGGCAATTGATGCCTTAAAAACTACTGTATGTGCAAATTATCACCATGAACAGCTGGAGTGGGCAAAAGGAAGCCGTCTGATTTTAATTACAGCTCATCGGCGTGAGAATTTAGGGGAACCAATGATCCATATGTTTCGCGCCATTCGTCGGGTTTGTGATGAATACTCGGATATAAAGGCCATTTATCCGATTCACATGAATCCTTCTGTTCGGGAGATTGCACATGAGGTTTTAGGAGGAGATGAGCGCATTCGAATGATAGAACCTATGGATGTTTTGGATTTTCACAATTTTTTGGCCCATTCCTATCTGGTTTTGACGGATTCAGGCGGAATACAGGAAGAGGCCCCTTCCTTAGGTAAACCAGTACTGGTTATGCGAGATACTACCGAAAGGCCAGAAGGGGTAGATGCAGGAACATTGAAATTAGTAGGAACTGAAGAAGAAACCATTTATACAGCTTTTAAACAGTTACTGGATAAACCAGAAGAATATGCGAAAATGTCTACTGCAAATAATCCATATGGGGATGGAGATGCCAGCCGACAAATAGCAGATATATTAGAATTATCTGAAATGATATAAATTTCTTAAACGGAAAGGGATTAGTACCATGGAAAGTACAAAAGCAGATGATCATTTCCATACAAAAGCCATTTGGCCTATAGCCTTTCTTACAATTTTGGCATTGAATGTTAATTTTACACTTTCAAAAAACAGTGAAAATTTCATGTCTGTTTTAAATACATTTAAAAATTACCATTTTTTTAACTTGATTCTCTTTTTTATGTTGGCTTTTTTTTATAAAAAAGCAATTTGTATTTATCATACCTATTTTAAGCGATCTGAAAGAAAGTATATTTGTTTTCCAGCAGTGTTGTTTTCTCTATTTATGGTTGTAGGTGTTTCTTTTTATTTAGACAATAGCTGGCAACTTGTTTGGGGGGGGGTATTTAAAATAATCAGGGCATTCATTGTGTTTTCTGGTTATTTTTTTCTTTTTTCTTCTGCTATAACTTTGATTTTTTATAGTTTGGACCAAAAAATAAAGAAGAAAAATAGTCCCTTTACCTTTTCTGCAAAAGCTGCAATACAAAACAGTTGGTTAGTATGTTATATTTCTCTTTTAAGGCAGAGACCTTTTTTCACTGCTTTTATTACATTTTTTATTGCATATATTCCGTATATAATACTTTCTTATCCAGGAATATTTATGGGAGACACTCCTTATCAGATAAACTTAATTTCAGAGAATATAACATTAAATAATCATCATCCCATTCTTCATTCCCTGCTTATACATCTATTTGTTATTATAGGAAAAGTTTGTTTTAACTCTTATAATATAGGAATTTTTCTTTATTGTATTTTTCAATTTCTAATTGTTTTAACCGCTTTATCCTTACTAATCAAAATTTATGTGAAAAATAATATAAATACATATATCATTTTCTTTACCATGTTATATTTTGTGTTTTCGCCAAGAATACAAAGTTATATGTTTACAATAACAAAAGATGTTCTATTTGCTGCTTTTTTGCTGTTTTTTATTTTGACTTTACAAAATAGTCAAAAAGGATTCATGAAAAACATTGGACTGGTCATTTCTTCTGTTTGCATTATTTTGCTAAGAAATGATGGAAAATATATGATTTTGCTCAGTGCATTGATAATTGGCATTTTAAATCGATCATCCAGAAGACAAATGATGTTAATTGCTGCAGGAACCATATGTATTTCTGTTTTTTATGGAAAAGTTGCTTTGCCTTATTTTCAGATAACTCCTGGCAGCCGAAGAGAAATGATGTCGATTCCCTTTCAGCAAACGGCAAGATATTTGAGAGATGCTGGAATAGATGTAACTTCCGAAGAGAAAAAGACAATCGAGCAAATTTTGGATTATGAACATCTTCCAGAGTTGTATGATCCTAACATTTCAGATCCAGTAAAAGCAACATTCAATGAACAGGCTTCTTCGGATGACTTGAAGCGGTATTTTCGTTGTTGGTTTCAAATGTTTCTCAAACATCCAGGTATTTATTTACAGGCAACGATCAATAACAAATATCTGTTTTTCTATCCAGTGTCCTTACCATCCGGGATATATTCCTATTCCTGGAGTATAGACTGTATGGAGAAGACAAACGAATTGACCAAAGATACGATTCATACAGACTTTTCTTACCCCAATGAGTTGAATATTTTTAGAAATACTTACGAACAGCTTCGGGAAACCATATTTGGATTTCCGGTAATTTCTATTTTATTATCCTCAGCAGCTTACATATGGCTGCTAATTTTGTGGACATGTTATTGTATGAAAAAGAAAAGCGTTGAATCTATACTATATATAATTCCTTTGTATATTCAGCTTCTGATTTGTATAGCTGGTCCCTGTAACGGAAATTATTTTCGATATCTATATCCTATCGCGTTTTGTTTGCCCTCAGTTCTTACATTAGGCTTTAAGGACTTAAAAACAGACTTTGAAAAAATATGATTTATGAAAAAATCACAGGTGAAATATGAAAAAGATAAAACAAAAGTTTAATTCTATAAATTTGAATATTTTGAGTCGAGAAAGAGAGATTCTAATGGGAATTGGAATCCTATGGATTGTGTTTTTCCATATGGGAATCCGAATCCCAGAAAATCTTCAAATTTTATTATTTGTGAAAAAAATGGGAAATATCGGTGTTGATATGTTCTTGTTTTTATCAGGAATTGGACTTTATTATTCTTATAGTAAATTATCAGATATTAACAACAGCTGGAAAGAATTTTATAAGAGGAGATTTTGGAGAATTGTTCCAGCTACAATGATTTGTCTTATACCATGGTTCACCTATCTGAATTTTTTGAAACCGGTTTCTTTTGCAAGATATTTAATGGACATTAGTTCTCTTAGTTTTTGGTGGGATGGAAATAATCGTGGGTGGTATATCGCAATGATCATTATTACCTATCTGTTATATCCATTCCTTTACCATACAATAGACCCCATAAAAACAAAGAAAAATTTTGTGGCCTTTTCTTTATGGGGGGGGGGGTATTTGTTTTTCTGAGTTATATCATCAAATTGAATGTCCCGGAATATTACCAGAAAATTGAGTTAGCACTTAGTCGTTTCCCGGTATTCTTCTTTGGATGTTTTATTGCTCCGGAGATTAAACAGGAGAGAAAAGTTGGATTTACACAAAAATGGTTATTTTATGGAATCACTGTTTTTCTGATTTATATGACTTATTCTTTTCCACAGGGGATATGGGGAATTTATGAACTTAACAGATATGCCTATGGTTTAATACAATTTGGTCTGCTTTTAATATTTTCAGAGATAATTTCTAAAATCAGGTTTGGTATTTTTTATAAATTGATTCATTGGATGGGGCAGCATAGCCTGGAAATATATCTGATTCACACACAGATTTTGACTGTATGTACCCGGCATTTTTTACCGGTATTAAAGGAATTACATATACCACACAGTAATATTGTAAATGATTTCATTGTGGTACTTCTTTCCTTTGGAATGGCTGCTGTCGTAAAATTTTTGGAAGCTAAAATTACCGAGAGAAACAAAAGGAACATACCAGTTCAGATGAGAAAAAATCCAGATGAGCAAATTATGTTTGTGCGGGTTTTGGCTGTATTTATGATTGTGCTTTGTCATATTCTGCAATTTTACGGAAATTTTTTGGCATATTGGTTTAACGTGGGAGTAGAGATATTTTTTATTATTTCTGGTTTACTTTATGGACAAAAAGATATTCCAGATCCTTTTATGTGGATTTGCCGACAATGGAGAAAAATATTAATACCATACTGGATATTTTCTTTGGCGGCTATTTTTGCCTATTATTTATTTGCGAGAGAACATGTGACTCTTTATGGATGTGTGGGAATTTTGCTGGCTTGTAGACGTTTCCCAGGATTAGGACATTTATGGTTTATTTCTTATATTCTGTTTTTGTATTTAATGACTCCTCTTATGCAATGGGCATATGATGAATATTTTGCAAAACTTTCTGATAATAAAGCAATTATTGTTATTATTATATTTACAGGAGTCTTGCGGCTGCTTCGATATTATGGAGTAGAAAATTATGAAGAAAGCCGTTTGATTTGTTATTATGCAGGATATTTTTTAGGACGGCGATATTGGCGGAAAAACAAGGCGGAAAACAAAGATTTATCCCTAGAAAAACTTATGACCAGGATTTTGTTTCTGGCATTCATCGCAACGGCTTTTCGTGGATATGTACAATATAATTCGTTAGAGGACATGATACCATACTGGTCTGAAATTATTCCATTCATACATTCTTTAATGGGATTTGGAATATTCTGGTTGCTTTATTATATAGGTAAGAAGATCAGACTACGTAAGATTTCATTTATCTCAATTATAGATCGTTATTCTTTTGAAATCTATTTGGTTCACCATATTTTCATTTTGGGAGCAGGGAGATTAAACTGCATGAAAATTTTTTCATGGAATATTGCAAATTATGTATTGATAATTTTCTTTATTGTAGTTGCTTCTGGATTGCTTCATTTTATGATTCAAATATTTAATACAACGCATTGCACTGTTTTTTTTAATAAAGAGGAGAAACAACTATGGAAAAAAGCGTGATCATCATTCCTTCCATGAATCCGGATGAACGATTGATTGACTATGTGAAGGAACTGATTGCCCATCAATTCCCCAAAATTATCATTTTGGATGATGGCAGCTGTCAGGAGACAAAAGATTTTTTTACTACTTTGCAGTCCTTTCCGGAGTGTACCGTTTTGACTCATGCGGTTAATATGGGCAAAGGAAGGGCTTTAAAAGATGCTTTCAATTATTATTTTTTAAAAATTCAAAAGATTTTTCCGGTGTGATTACGGTGGATTCCGATGGCCAGCATACTGTAGAGGATGTAATCCGAATGGCAAAGGCGTTAGAACGCCATCCTCATTCCCTGATTTTAGGAGTCCGAGATTTTGATGCTCCTATGGTTCCTTTAAAAAGCCGTTTTGGAAATAAGATGACAAGAATTGTTACCAGGTGGCTCATTGGTTCGGGGGGGGTATTCCGGTCTCGGATACTCAAACCGGACTTAGAGGGATTCCCAATGGTCTCATTCTTTCTTATTTGACCTTGTTTGGAGAACGGTTTGAATATGAAATGTCCATGTTGATTGAGGCAATTCACAGTCACACTTCTATCCAGGAAGTTTCCATACAAACCGTTTATCTCAATGGTAATGAATCTACTCATTTCCGTCCCATAGCAGATTCAGCAGCAATTTATGGTTTGATTTTCAAAGAATTTTTCAGGTATACGGCATCTTCCCTTTCTGCATTTGTAGTGGATTATGTTCTTTTCTGTGTTGGAAACCGTCTCCTATGTGGAATTGGTTTAGGAAAACGAATTGTAACAGCTACTATTTTGGCAAGAATCTTGTCCTCCTTTTACAATTATAATGTAAATCGTCAAGTGGTGTTTCGGTGCCATTCCAAAAAATCATCCACCTTCTTAAAATATTACCTTCTTTGTCTGATACAGATGGGATGTTCCGCAGGATTGGTGTGGTTTCTTTCCCGCAGTGGATGTAATCCGGAAGCAGCAAAACTGATGGTAGATGTTTTGTTGTTTGGAATTAGTTTTCAAATTCAAAGACGATGGGTGTTTGGGGAGGGTGTGCGGGATGGCCTTTAAATTTGGATTATTTCTTTTATCCATAATGGGATATTTGGGAGTGATTGTAAAAAAGGGAAGATTCAAGCCAGAGTTTGCACCGGCAATGTGTTTTGCAGGAATCAGCAATCTTTTGTTTCTTGCGGGAATTTTAAATATCATGAAGCTTACGGTGTGGATGATATTTATCGGAGGTTTCATTTGTGTGTGCTGGCTTTTTTGGAAACCGATTTCTTTTTCTTTAAGGGAACGCTGGTTGGGGATTGGAATGTTTCTTTTTATTCTTTATTTTTCCTGGCTGCTGTGGGGAGTGCGTTGTGTAAGTTATGATGATTTCAGTCATTGGGCAACTGCGGTGAAGGCTATGCTGCTCAACGACCGAATGCCAAATTTCCAGGATACGGTTGTTATGTTTCAGTCATATCCCCTGGGAAGCTCGTTGTTTCTCTATTATGTGTGCCGGATCGTGGGGACAACGGAGGCCTGTATGTTGTGGGCGCAGATGTTGCTTCTGCTTGGATTTGGCGTCAGTATGCTGGCTTTTGCCAGAAAAAATAATTGGTATGGGATTGTCATAGGAATTGGGTTTGGTTTTTATGCACTTGTCATGAACACTACCATTTATTCTCTTCATGTAGATACGTTATTATCTATAGTTGGAGTTGCCGGATTTGCAGTAATATACGCTTACCGAAAGGAACCAACAAAGGGACTTATTGGCGTATCTGGGATTATGATGTTTTTGGTTAATATCAAAAACAGTGGTGTGTTTTTTTATGGGATACTTTTGGGATTTGTGATTTTTTATCAAATACAGAATGGAAAGTTAAATAGAAAAGGGATTTTTCTGGGACCTGTCTGTATTCCGATTCTAAGTATGATTTTGTGGAAACGTCATATAGCTTTGGTATTTGCGGCAGGGGCATCTACTAAACACGCTATGAGTATAGAGAATTATCAAAGAATATGGGAACAGAAAAGCGGGGAAGTGGTAAAAGAGGTTACGGAAAAACTGGTGAAAGCTTTTTTCGCAGTGAAAGAGGAAGGGGTGCCGCCACAGGGAACAGCATTGAAAATGATGCTGTTGGTCTTGCTGATTTTATTGATTGCATGGTGGATTTCCGGAGAACTTCGAAGTCGCAGCCAATGGAAGAATCTGTTTTTCAGCTATGTGAGTCTTTGGGGAATTGTGCTCTTGTACCAAATCAGTTTATGGGGCATGTATTTGTTTTCCATGCCAAATAATGAAGCTTTGGTGCTGGCATCTTATGAACGATATATGCGAACTTCCATGTTGTTTGTGTTTGGAATCAGTCTGATTTGGGCGCTGGATAAGATAAAGATCATGGAGATTTTCAAAAAGGGCTTTTCCACCCAATTGAAAATGGCAGGTTTTGTGGTTCTTTGTATATTGCCATTAATAATGAGAAGGGCTTCCTTTCCTTCCTTATATCAGAAACAAAACTGGGAAGGAACAAGGCGATATGAGTTCCAACAGGTAAAAAATGACTTCCACCTTTCTGGAAGAGAGAGGAATCTGATTTTTTCCATGAAAGATGAAGGATATTTGTATTATTTAAGCAGATATGAATTTTGGAGCGATAAAGTACAATGTTTTAATACATTTGAGCGAGAGGATATAAAGGAGCTATTACAGAGAAACGATTTTATGATTGTAATGGACCATTCCGACATCGCACGAGAAAAGCTGGCAGAGCTTGGTTATCAGTTACCGACCGAACAAGGGGAGAGGTGGGCAGTGAGTTTGAAGATGAATCCTTAGGAAGGATTTAACTCCCCAAGAAAATGAATCCACCAACAAAGTAACAAGATAAATCCTGCCTGACAAATCTAACCTGTCAGGCAGAATGTTTTTTCGAAATACATTCTAAATTCTATCACTATAATTCATAGATTTCATATAAGTTCCCATATAAATAAAATCAAGAATCCCTATCTGTTTAGCTAAAGCGTGTCTGAAAATTCATTCCCGCCATTTGCACGCCCCGGTTTGCGAAATATTGGCTCTACATCTCTGTATCGATATAATTTCAGTCATTTCTTTTCAATCGTTTCCCATTTTCTCAAAACGTCAATGTTGCTCAGCTTTTTTGCTTTCCAAAACCGTTGTTTTTGCAGTACTCAAAATAGGTTTCTTGTGTTGCGTCGTGTGGGGTCAAGTGCCTTGGATTTTTGTGTCTGTACCCCTAGTGTTCCATCCGGATAGAACACTAGTATGACCCACACCAATTAACCATATGCTTCGCTTGTCTAAATTCCCCCCTGTTTCGTTATCATCTGTCAACGATGCCACCGCTTTGGGGTGTCATAGAAGAACTTTACACAATCCTATTTGGATTCCGGATCACGCACATTTTCCAGATAGGAATATAGAGTCCCTTTAGAGATCCCTAAGTATCTGCAGATCTTGTTTCCGGATTTTGAGATAAGGAAAACACCTTTTTCATCAAAGTAACGGATGGCATCAAGCTTTTCTGACTTGCTCATTTCGGAGGAATCCTTTCCTAAAAGTTCCTGATGCTTTTCAATATAATAATCAACCAGTTCCCCTACATTTTTTGCAAAAACCTCCTTTTCGTTATCATGGGAGGATTGGGATTTGTACAATTCAGAAAAAAAGACGGAGAGTTCTTTCATCTCTGTAATATCTGTGTTGATGCAAAGGCAGCCCTCCACAGAACCTTCCTCATTATAAATATATAAGGTGGAGGAGCGGAAAATACGCCCATCCTTTAGGTGGGTAATATATCCGAAAGAATCATGGTTCTTTTGCCTGCTGTCCTGACGCAGTATTTCCAAGCCTAAATTACTTCCGCAATCCCCCACCTTCCTGCCGGTAAGATGATTGTTTTCAATGCCTATAATGGTGCTCTCATAGGTGCTGGTCAGATCATGGAGGATGATTTCTGATTTGGAGCCGTATTGGATAGCAAGCATTTTTATAAGGCGTAATAAGGTATCTTTGTTTTCATATAAGCCGCTCAATGGTTTGTTCCCCTTTTGCATAAAGTTTAAATATAATATGAATAATATTTTAGCATTGATAAAATAAAAAAACAAGTTCAAATGGGAAAAATAAGTTTAAATATAAAAAAATTATTATTCAAATTAGAAAAAGGGAAAATATGGAAAAAAAGTATAAAAAGTAATTAGAGAAGGTTAAGTAATTAAACCAAAGATTGATATAAATGGACTTGTTTAATAGAAAAACTAAGGATTTCTCCTTTTTATAGGCCACAAAAGCGGATAAAAGAGAAAAATTAGAAAAAAAGTATAAAATAACAAAATAATACTTGAAAAAAATTATTATTTAATATATAATCATAGCAAGAAAAATATAAAAATTTTATACAAAATGAACACGGATCGAAGTTGCAGTGATGCAAATAAGATAAAAATTATAATTAAGGAGAAGAAGTATTATGAGGAGATTGATGAAAGCAAGAAAAATGGCAGCAATGACAGCAGCAGTGATGATTACTACAACTTTGGCAGGGTGCGGCGCTTCCCAAGTTCCGGAGACGACAAAAGCTGCGGCGCAGCAGGAAGCTGGGAAGGAGACAGCAGCAGAAGCTTCGGAAAAAGCGGCAGATGGCGTGGAATACAAGGAACAAAAATTTCAATTGGGCTACAACACGGTGGAGGATTCGGTAAGAGGTGAGATGGCCAAGGCATTTAAAGAGCATCTGGAGACTCAGAGCGGAGGGAAAATCACGGTGGAGTTGTTCCCGGCAGGAACCTTGGGTTCGGAGCAGGAGATGACAGAGATGGTTAAAATCGGAACCTTGGACTTTACCCTTCCGGGTTGCTCGAATATGTCGAATGTGGACCCCTCTTTTTCCGCAGTGTCATTGCCTTTTTTGGTTAAGGATTTTGAGGAAGCACATCAGCTTCAGGATGGAGAACTGGGAGAGGCGCTGAAGGAACTGGCGCAAAGCTATGGGTATAAAATTCTGGCCTGGGGAGACCTGGGGATGGCTCAGATTACAAACAACAAGAAGGCTATTAACAGCGTGTCTGATATGGCGGGCTTAAAGATGCGGGCGCCCAATGAAGAGGCATCCATCAAAACCTTTGAAAGTCTGGGCTGTTCTGTGTCAACATTGGCATTTTCAGAATTGTATCTGGGAATGAGCCAGGGGGTTGTGGATGGGCAGTTTAACCCGATTGATGCGATTTATCAGCAGAAATTTTATGAAGTGCAGGATTATCTGGCTCTTTGCAATATCTTCTATTATGGAATTAATTTTGTGATGAGTGACAGCAAGTTTGCTTCTCTTGATGAAGACACACAGAAGCTGATTGTGGAAGCGGCAGTCAAGGCCCAGGAGGTTTCCAGGGAATATGCAAAGGATGCAGATGCCAGATATCTTGACATGATTAAGGAGCAGGGAGGCTTTAAGGAGATCACTACCCCAGATACGGAAGAATTTGTGGAGACGGTTAAGCCGGTATATGATACATTTGCAGGGAAGGCGAATGAAAAGGTCTTAAAAGCAATCGGACGGTAAAGGGGTTGGAAAATTCCAGGGATGAGGAGGTCAGAGATGGATATTTTCAAAAAAATTGAGAAAGGGATTTATGTATTTACGAATACTTTGGGGATTCTTGCGGGACTTATGATGGCTCTCCTGACAGGTTTTGTATTCGCAGAGGTGCTTTGCCGCTATATATTTAAGTCTCCAATTGTGATTACCACGGAGATGACCAATATTCTTTTTCCATGGATTGTGTCATTGAGTGCAATCAGCATTGCAAAGGATAATGGGAATACGGCCCTGGTTTTTATTAAAGAAAAATTTAAGGGGACCTTTCGTCATATGGTCGAAATCGCGGTGCATATGGTGATGCTTTATTTTTCGGTTTTTATGGCTATAGCTTCCTTTAAGCTGTCTAGTTCTCTGAGCAAAGAAATTATGGTTCTTACTGGTATCAGCAAAGCGCTGGTATACGGTTCTATGTTCATTGGGTTTGTGGGGATTACGATTGTTGTAGGGTTTAATTTGCTTAAGTACATTGTATTTGACATGGTAAAGATGGGAGGTGTAGAAAAATGATTTTTGTCATGTTTTTGGGGTTTGCTGTTTTGATGGTGATAGGGGTTCCCATTGCGTTTGCAATGGGAAGCGCATCTCTTTTGTTCATGCAGGCGAAAAATATTTCCCTGGCAGTTGCGGCACAGAAATTTTTTTCCAATACACAGTCCTTTTCCTTTTTGGCGGTTCCGTTCTTTATTCTGGCGGGGAATCTGATGGTGGAATCAGGGATTGCCAAAAAGCTGATCAATTTTGCCAGCGTTTTGGTTCGTCAGCTTCCGGGAGGGCTGGGGTGTGTATCTGTGGTGACAAGTATGATTATGGCAGGGATTTCCGGGTCCTCAGTGGCAGACGCCTCTTCTGTAGGGGCAATCCTGATTCCGGAAATGAATGACCAGGGCTATCCGAAATCCTTTTCAGCGGCAATCAATGCGACCAGTTCCGTGGTGGGCATTATCATTCCGCCAAGCAGTACCATGATTGTTATTTCCTATATTACAGGACTTTCTGTGGCGAAAATGTTTCTTGCGGGGGCGATTCCAGGTATTCTGATCGGGTTGGCCTATTTGGCGGTGACCATATGGATGGCGTTAAAAAACAACTATCCCAGAGAGGAACGTGCTTCAAAAAGTGAGATTATTGCAGCGTCTATTGATGCTGCCTGGGCGATGTTGTTTCCTGTGTTTATGCTGGGCAGCATAATCCTGGGAATAGCGACTCCTACGGAGTCTGCCTCTATCTGTGTGGTGTATTCCCTGCTGTTGGGGCTGCTGGTATATCGTTCCCTTGATATGAAGAAGATTCTTCGTGCATTGAAGGACTCTGCAATCGGGACAACCGTGGTTATGATGGTGGTCTGTACGGCGACCATTATGCAGTGGATACTGGTAAGCAATAATATTCCCACAATGATTGCAGATTTTCTCCTGGGCTTAAACCTGCCATATGCCTTAATGCTTTTGGTAATGATTTTAATCCTTTTTATTGCGGGGATGGTGATGGACAATGTGCCTAATCTGTATATCTTTCTGCCGATTTTTATGCCGATTGCCATAGGGATGGGAATGGACCCGATCCACATGTCCATTGTGGTGCTTTGTTCTCTGGCAATGGGGTTGTTTACCCCTCCAGTGGGGACTACGCTTTTTATATCCTGTAATATTGCCGGGATCTCGATTGAAGAGTGTGTGAAGGATCTGGTTCCCTTTTTCATTGCAGGGGCAATCGTGATCTTGTTGGTGGCATATTGTCCGCCGTTGACCATGTTCTTGGGGAACATGATTTAGGGGAGGGGGATTATGAAAGCGTATAGCCGGATGGCAGTACAGATGATGAAGGAACTGGTAAAGTTTGACACCTCCAATGCACCAGGGAATGAAAGGCCCCTGGCAGAATATATCGCAGATATTTTGAAAAAAGAAGGATTTGCTGTTGAGGTTCAGAAAGTGGCAGAGAACCGGGCAAACGTGATTGCGTCTATTGGGGAATCGGAGCGCAATCTGATTTTAAACGGGCACCTGGATGTGGTTCCGTCAGGCAGCGGATGGAATACAGCGCCTTTTCGGGTGACGGAAAAAGAAGGGCGTTTTTATGGAAGGGGAACCTGCGATATGAAGGGCGGTCTGGCGGCAATGATGGCTGCGGCGATTAAGGTAAAACGGGAAAATACCCTTGGGAATAAAAATCTGGTTCTTGCTTTTGTTGCGGATGAAGAAATTCATGGGACAGGAACGAAATATTTTGCAAAACATTTCAAAAAAGGGCAGCAGAATATTGTAGTAATCGGAGAGCCGACACAAAATGAGATCCATGTGGCACACAGAGGGGTTGTGCGCCTGAGGGTGGGAATCTATGGAAAACAGTGTCATTCAGGACGGCCCAGCGAGGGGATTAACGCCCTTACCCTTTTAGGAAGGTTTCTGGTAGAGGTAGAAGAATGGAATCAGAGGAAACAAAAATTGATCCAGCCAATTCTTCCTGCCCCTACAGTTGCAGCAACAACAGCAACAGGAGGAATTAAGGACAATGTAATTCCGGGATACGCTGAGGTGGTACTTGATTTTAGAACTGTGCCAGGGGATACTGCTGAGAAACTGACGGAGGAAACAGATGCGGTGTTAAAACGGATTTTTGAAGCAGAAAATGTTTCCTGGACCATAGAGAAGTATATTGATGTAGCTCCGGGGATGACGGATACGAGGGCAGAGAGCGTGAAAATTGCACAGCGGGCATATGGGAGGCTGGGATGGCCGGAAGCGGAGGTTACTTACTTTTCTGCCTGCTGTGATATGTCATGCTTTTTGGCAGAAGGATTTGATGCGATCCTGTGCGGTCCGGGAAATCTTGCCCAGGCTCATGTTGCGGATGAATATATTGAGAAACAGCAATTGGAGGACGCAGTAGATTTTTATGAGAACTATATTTTATCCATGTGAGAAGATAAACGATTTTGTGAGGGAGGACTTATGGGTTTCCGATACGATATAAAGGATACATCAGAAATTATTACGCCGCAGCTGGTCTATTATAAGGATATCATAATTGAAAATATTAAAAAGGCAATTCGCATTGCTGGCTCTGACAAGCGTCTGTGGCCCCATGTGAAATCTCATAAAACAGCAGAGATGGTAAAGCTGCAGATGGAAATGGGGATAGAACGGTTTAAGTGTGCTACGATAGCAGAGGCGGAAATGGTAGCTGACTGCGGGGCAGGGGACATTTTGCTGGCCTATCCCTTGGTGGGGCCGAATATCCGGAGGTTTGTAAGTCTGGAGAAGAAATATCCGCAGCTGCGTTTTTGGGCGATTGGAGAGGATTATGGGCAACTGAGTCTCTTATCAGAGGAGTCCATGAAGGGCGGGATTACCACAAGGGTTCTTTTGGATGTGAATATGGGAATGGACCGTACAGGGGTGGCGATAGAATCCGCAGAGGAGCTTTACGAGAGATGTGCCAGTCTGGAGGGCATCGCTATGATGGGGTTTCATTGCTATGACGGAAACCATAACGATCCGGATCTTGCTGCAAGAAAGGAAGCCGTGGCAAAAAAGGTGGCGGTGCTAAAAGAGATTCAGAACCGATTGGAAGAAAAAGAGATGGAATGTTCGGTTTTTGTTATGGGGGGAACCCCTTCGTTTCCCTGCCATGCCGAATATCCAGATGTATTTTTATCTCCGGGCACCGCTTTTTTGCAGGATGCGGGGTATTGCAGGAGGCTGACGGATTTGGATTTTATACCAGCTGCAGTGGTTGTAAGCAGAGTGATCAGCCATCCCTCAAAACGCAGCTTCACTCTGGATCTGGGATATAAAGGCATTGCCGCGGACCCGGTCACAGAGAGGGGATACATTGTGGGGGGAGAGGGATATGAGGCGAAGTTTCAGAATGAGGAGCATTGGGTATTTTGCTTAAAGGACGGACAAGAGACCAAATTGCCCGAGATCGGAAGCCTGGTTTATGTGATCCCAACTCACATCTGTCCGACCAGTGCTTTGTATCCCTGGATTCTTGTTGTAGAAAATGGTGTGGTCAAGGAAAGATGGGAAGTAAAGGCCCGTAACCGGAAAATTACGGTCTGAAGAGATGTTTTTAGAAAAAATATAAATTAGGAAAGAAAAGGAAACGGATTATGAATATTTATGAGAGAATCAGGGAATTGGGATATGAACTTCCTCCGGCGCCGCCGAAGGGAGGGATTTATAAACCGGTAAGACAGGTGGGAAACATGCTGTATCTTTCGGGGCAGGGCGCAACCAAGGACGGGAAGCCAGTTGTTTTTGGAAGGCTGGGGGAAGAATGTACCATTGAAAAGGGACAGGAGGCAGCGGTTGTCTGTACTCTGAATGCCTTGAGTGTGCTGGACGAATACTTGGGGGACTTAAATAAAATTAAAAGCGTGGTGAAAATTCTTGTATTTGTGGCAAGCGCTCCGGGCTTTCATCAGCAGCCGAAGGTTGCGGACGGAGCTTCCCGGTTCCTGATGGATATTTTCGGAGAGGATTGCGGAGTGGGAGCCAGATCAGCCATCGGAGCCAGTGAACTTCCGGGGGACATTCCTGTGGAGATTGAATATATCTTTGAATTGTGATTCGCGTACCGACACAGTTACATTAAAAGTCTGCAGTTTGCCTGCTTGGGTGGTCTGAATGGCTGCGGATAAAGAGGAGGAGTGCAGGAATGGGGATGACAATGGTTGAAGAATTTTATAAAAAGATCCGAGAAGGGTATGTAATAGGACCTTTTATGAAAACCTGTGATCCGGCATTTGTGGAAGCGGCAGGTTATGCAGGGATGGATTTTGTTATATTGGATATGGAGCATGGTCCGGTCAGCGTGGAAAACTTACAGAACCACATCCGGGCAGCACAGGTGGCTGGCGTTCTCCCGATTGTCCGGGTGGGCAGTTATGGGGATATTTCTCGGGCATTGGATATTGGTGCAGCGGGGGTGCAGGTGCCGCAGGTATCCAGTGCTAGAGAGGCGAAGGAAGTGATCCGAGAAGCAAAATATTATCCTCAAGGAGAGCGGGGAGTCTGCCGGTTTGTGCGGGCGGCCAGATATTCGGCCCTGGAGAGGAATGAATATTTTCGGAGGGCAAACCATGCATTGGTAATCATACAGCTGGAGGGGCAGCAGGCTCTGGAGAATCTGGACGAGATTATGGAGGTTCCGGGAATTGATATTTTGTTTATCGGTCCCTACGATTTGTCTCAGAGTTTAGGAGTTCCAGGGCAGACAACCCATCCTATGGTGGTGGAACAGATGCAGGAAATTGTGATGAGGGCAAAAAGGAAGCATATTCTTGTGGGGACATTTACGGACAGCCAGGAAATCCTGAAAAAATGGGGGGAAGCTGGAGTACAATATTTGTCTTATTCCGTAGATACAGGGATATTTTATGAGGCTTGTGTGGAAGTGCGGGAACAGATGAAGCGAACCATGAAAGGGGTGGGAGTGAGCGGGACAACAGGGACAGCCCAAAAGTGAAATCCCTGAAATTTTTCTATAAATCTTGACACAAATCGGAAATTTGTATTATAATCAGACCTATCAACCAACAGGGACGGAACATCCAAAACATTTTCTTGTTCGATTATACCGAACAAGAAAATGCTTTTTTAAACCGTTACAGTTTTAGGATGTTCCAGTACAACAAGATGTGTGTAAAATATACCTGAAACGGAGATAGAAAAGGAGAACCATATCGTTATGAACACAAAGAAGTTGAACCATCAAACAAAGGCTCTATTTGCGCTGATTTTGGCGGGGGGGGGTATTTTTAGTTCTGAATTTTTTAACCCCCTATGTTGCAGACGACTGGTCGTATTCCGGCAGTACTAGTCTGATTGATGTTTTTCGTCAGGAGTATACCCATTATTTTCATACAAACGGCAGAAGCGTGGCTCATATTCTGGCCCGATTTTTTTTAATGTATCCAAAGCCAGTTTTCAATCTGGCAAATTCTATAGTTTATGTTATTTTCACTTATCTGATTTTTCTCCATGGAACTTATGGGATGAAGCTTGATTTATACCATAAAATCGTATGTTATTTGCTGATTCATCTTATGCTTTTTATTTATGTACTAAACTGGGGACAGGTGTTTCTCTGGTTGGACGGGGCGTGTAATTATCTCTGGACTTGTACTTGGATGTTATTTTACCTGCTTCCTTTCCGAATTTATTTTTCTTTGGAAGGGAAAGAACGGGAGTGGATATCCCGTTGGTGGATGATTCCTGGGATGATTTTTGCCGGCGCGATTGCCGGGTGGTGTAATGAAAACACTTCTGGAGGAGTTATTTTACTGACAATTTTGTTTCTTTTATATTTTTTTCTTAAAAAAAGAAAGATACATGGTTGGATGTGGGCTGGTTTGTCCAGTTCCATGGTTACGTTTATGATTATGCTTCTTTCCCCTGGAAATGCTCATAGACGAACCTATTTTGTGGATAATCGTGCCTGGTATAATCAATTAATAGATCATTTCTTGACATTAACAAACCGATACTGGGAAACCCATCAGTATTTGTTGATCGTATTCATTATTGTACTTGTATTATTATTACAACGAAAAATGATTCAGGATAAGGTATGTCTTTTGGGAATGTATGGGATTGTATCAGCGGGGATTTGTTATGCGCTTGCATTTTCACCAGTCACAGGAGGGCGTCCCTTTTTTGGCAGTTCGATTTTTTTGATTCTTGCGGTTATCTTGTCTCTTGCCTGTTTGCTGGAGGCAGATTCCCGAAGTAAGATCGCGGTGAATGCTTATCTTGGAGTCCTGTTATGTTTTGCTACTGTAAATTTCTTAAATGGATTTGCAGACATTGCATACTATAAAGTACATTCTGACAGGCGAGATGCTTTTGTCAAACAGCAGCGGGAGAATGGATATACAAATCTGGTGGTCAATGAATTGTCTCCCAAACCAAAGACGAAATATAATGCGGCTTGGGGACTTAGCGATCTGCTCAATGACCCCAAAGATTGGCCATCTACTTCCTATGCCCATTATTATGGGGCAGACACAGTTACTGCAGTTTCCAATGAACTGTTTGAAAAGGTGTTTAAAAACGGAAATCCAGAGCTGATTAACTGCCGTGATATTTATGAATATTTACAGAAGATGAATGATGAGAGATATTTGATTGTGATGGCAGTAAATGATGATTCTTCCGGCGCAGTGGATGAAACAATAGTGGAATTGATGAGGGATATGGGGCTGAAAACAGATCTTAGGGAAAATTTCCGCTGGAGTTATCTTGCCGTAGTGAATCAGGGGCAGGTGGTAGACGAGAAATATGCCAATGAGGTTTTAAATTTCTACGAAAATATAGACGGACATGTAATTGAAGTGGAAAGCAGCGGAAAAATTTACAACAAAGGAAATCGAGCCAGTATTAAAATTGACGGTTATGAATATGCAAGAAACAGTTTAGGGCTGAACCTTGTGGTCTTTGACACTGCTTTAGGGCGCGTGGTGGATCGTGTTACCTTTAACACCTGGAAGGGATTGGAGGCAAGCCGATGAAAACCAAGGAGAAGCTGTCTATGGTGCTTCCGGCTTATAATGAAAGCGGAAATATTGAAATGGCGGCCAGACAGCTGGAAGCTTTATGCTGCAGGGAAGAGCTGGATTATGAATTGATTTTTGTAAATGATGGTTCCAAAGACACTACTTGGGAGGAAATTTGTGAGGTTAGTAAAAATAACCCTCACATAAAAGGAATTTGCTTTTCTCGGAATTTTGGAAAGGAAGCGGCTATCACTGCTGGACTGGAATGTGCTTCTGGTGATGGAGTGGTGGTGATGGACTGTGACCTTCAGCATCCGCCGGATGTGATTCCGTCGATGATTCAGTTGTGGAGACAGGGATATGAAATTATAGAGGGCGTCAAAACGAACCGGGGAAAAGAAAGCGGTTGGCATCGGATCGCAGCGGATGGATTTTACCGGATTTTGTCACAGGCGATGGGCATGGATATGAAAAATGCATCCGATTTTAAACTGCTGGACCGGAAGGTAGTGGATGTTATTAGATCAATACCAGAAAAGAGCCGCTTTTTTCGGGAGCTTTCTACCTGGGTGGGATTTCGGTCTGCTACAGTAAATTTTGAAGTTCAGGAGCGGATGAATGGCAGCTCCAAATGGTCAACTGGTGCGTTGATTGGCTATGCCATTGGAAATTTGGCAGTTTGCACTTGTCTTCCCATGCAGTTTGCTACGATTTGCGGAGGATTAAGTCTTTTTGCGGCAATGATCGTTTGTATTTTTATGGTAGTTCAAATGAAACAGAGAATGGCCGTTGATTATTTGGAAATGATCCTTTTTTGCGTACTTCTGATTGGAGGTATGATTCTGGTTGGACTGGGAATTGTTGGGTATTACATAGGGAAAATCTATAATGAAGTAAGAGGCAGGCCCAGTTATATTGTTTCCAGCAAGACAAAATAACCAGAAACTTTCATTTGCTCATAGTATTTCCAGGAAATTTATGCTAAAATGAAGTAACTGTTTAGACGGTTTGCTTATTTAAAAAAATATTTCTGCCGTCTGTACAGTTTCTTACTAAATTTTAGGAGGTCAGGGTATGAGATTAAAGTTTTTGAAACTGTCAGTAGCGGCTTTGTTTACAAGCGTTTTGTGTGCGATGCCAATATTTGCAGGTCAGTGGGAGCAATTGGGGGATGGAACCTGGAAATACAAAAAGGACGATGGCCAGTATGAGGTCAACTGCTGGCAATGGATTGACGGCAACCGGGATGGGATTGCAGAGTGTTATCGGTTCAACGAGAACGGAATTTTGTATGTATCGGCAGATGTGGACGGATACACTGTGGATGGGAATGGAGCATGGGTGGTCAATGGCGTGGTTCAGACTCAGCAGGTTCCTATACCGGACGCAGGTCCCAACAATAATAACAATACAAATAATTCCAACAGTACGGCGGCTGCAGACGGCTGGTATCTATCCAATGGCAGCTGGAGATATCGTATGAATTCCTGGGACGTGACCAGCACATGGAGACGGATTGACGGGAAAAAGTATTATTTTGACGATATGGGAAACATGGTGACCGGTTTCTATGATGTAGGAAGCGACTACTATTATTTTGGAACCGATGGCGCACTTTGGACAAATACATTTTTGCTGGATGGAGTATATTATGTGATTCCGGACAAAGATGGCGCAATCATGGATGAAGTCAGTGAGTTGGATTGGTGGGATTACAAACGTGAAAATGAAGAGAGCAGCAAGAGCAATAAGAATAGCAGCAGCAATAACCAAAACAGTTCCAAAAATGATTACACCTACGAAGAGGATCGTGTAGATGAGTCAGATTATGCTTATGAAGTGTTTAAGATTGTGAACAAAGAAAGAGAGAAGGCGGGAAGAGGAAGTCTTGAGTGGGATGATGATATAGCAGGATGCACCGATATACGCGCGGAAGAGCTGGTGGAACTGTTTTCACATGACCGGCCAGACGGGAGAAGCTGTTTTTCCGTATTTGACGATGAGGGAGTTTCCAAAGGTTGGTCAGGAGAGAATATTGCCATGGGACAGACTACGCCAAAGCAAGTGATGGAATCTTGGATGAATTCCAAAGGACACAGGGAAAATATTTTAAATAAGAATTTTAAAAAGATGGGTGTGGGATGTTATTATAGTGATGGAAGATATTATTGGGTGCAGCTGTTTACAGACTGATCAACATCGGATTTGGCCCCCTTTACTTTTTCCTGGTAATCTGTTAAAATAAACAAATGGAATCGTAGCGAATCGTAGCGTTAGTTTCTTTTTAACAAGAAACTAACGCTTTTGGTGCGTTGTTTGAATGGAATGAAAAGGAAAGGACAAGGAGATGTATATCATAGCAGGGCTTGGAAATCCGACCAAAGAATATGAAAATACAAGACACAATGTAGGCTTTGCGGTGATTGATCGGCTGGCAGACAAGTATAATATTGATGTCAGTGAGCGGAAACATCGTGGCTTTTGCGGAAAAGGCGTGATTGAGGGCCAGAAGGTGCTGCTGGTTAAGCCTCAGACCTTTATGAATCTCAGCGGAGAAAGCATTCGGTCTGCAATGGATTATTATAAGATTACGCCGGAAGAACTGATTGTGATTTATGACGATATTAGTTTGAACCCAGGACAGCTTCGGATTCGAAAAAAGGGAAGCGCCGGGGGGCATAATGGAATTAAAAATATTATTGCTCATTTGGGTACTACTGAATTTCCACGGATTAAAGTGGGAGTGGGAGAGAAACCGCCCCGGATGGATTTGAAGGATTATGTACTCAGTCGGTTTTCAAAAGGCGAGCAGGAGCAGATGGAGGAGGCTTTTGGGGAAGCGGCAGAGGCGGCAGCGATGATGCTTCGGGAAGGGCCGGACGCTGCCATGAACCATTTTAATACGAAGAAAAAAGAGGCGGAATTGGTAGAATGATAAAGATTTAGAAAACCGTGATAGGAAGTTGGAAGAAAGGACGGTTGGAAAAAAGGGGAAAATTAAAAATAAAAATGATATAAAACGGTTTGGACAGAGAGGGGAACTATATGGGCAGGGTGTTTGCCAATCCGCTTACAGAGCTGATTGAATTTGAGGAAATGAACCGGGAGCTTCAGGAAAGGAGAGGCCCGGTTCAGGTCAGTGGATGCATGGATTCTCAGAAAGTGCATTTGATTCAGGAAATTGTGCCGGAGACTTCCTGGAAATTGATTGTGACCTATGATGATTCCAGAGCACGTGAAATCTATGAAGATTTTGGGTGTTTCCGGCAGGATGTGTGGCTTTATCCGGCAAAGGATCTGTTGTTTTACAGTGCAGATATTCATGGAAACCTTCTCGCAAGGCAGCGGCTTCAGGTGTTGCGCCATTTGATGGAGGACGAATCAGGGGTGGTGGTAACTACGCTGGATGGGTTGATGGATCATCTGCTTCCTTTAAGTCAGATCCAAAGTCAGATTACGGTCATTCGCATGGGGCAGGAGCTGAACCTGGATGAGTGGAAAGAACGTCTGTCCCAAATGGGATATGAGAGAACCGGCCAGGTAGACGGTATGGGCCAGTTTTCCATTCGGGGAGGGATTTTAGATGTTTTTCCTCTCACAGAGGAGCTTCCGGTCCGAATCGAGCTGTGGGATACGGAAGTGGATTCCATTCGCACGTTTGACCTGGAAAGTCAGCGCTCTGTGGAACAGCTGGATGAAATTGCCCTTTATCCGGCCGTGGAGATTGTGCTGACAAAAGAGCAGCGGCAAAAGGGAGTCAAACAGCTTCGGGAAGAAGCGGCAGTTTCCGTGGAAAAACTGAAAAAGCAAATGCTTACAGAAGAGGCATTTCGTCTGGCGGGGATTGTGCAGGAGCTGGCAGAAGGCGTGGAAGAAGGCTGGAAGGTCAATGGACTGGACGGGTATCTGTCTTACTTTAGTGATGAAACTGTATCTTTTCTGGATTATTTTCAGGAGAAATCTGGGATGGTGGTGCTGGACGAACCTGCCAGACTGAGGGAAAAGGGAGAGGCGGTTGAACTGGAATTTCGGGAGAGCATGTCTCATCGGCTGGAAAAAGGCTACCTTTTGCCGGGACAGACCGATCTTTTATATACGGCAAAAGAATTGCTGGCGCGGGCGCAAAGAAACAATACCCTATATCTGACCGGACTAGAACAGCGTTTGGCCGGAATGACCGTAAAAAATCAGTACCGAATCCATGTGAAAAATGTGAACTCTTATCAGAATAGCTTTGAGATGCTGATTCAGGACCTGCAGCGATGGAAAAAAGAAAAATACCGGGTGATTCTCCTTTCTGGGTCAAGGACCCGTACCAGCCGTCTGGCAGGGGATTTAAGGGAATATAATTTAAGCGCTTTTTGTCCGGATAATGAGGAGAGACAGGTACAACCAGGGGAGATTCTGGTGATCTATGGAAACCTTCATCGGGGATTTGAGTATCCACAGATTAAATTTGTGGTGATCACAGAAGGGGACATGTTTGGCACAGAGAAGAAAAAGCGGAAGAGAAAGAAGACTTCCTATGAAGGAAACAAAATTCAAAGCTTTTCCGATCTGGCTGTGGGGGATTATATTATCCACGAAGAGCATGGGCTGGGTATTTACCGAGGAATTGAAAAAATCGAGCGGGACCGGATTATCAAAGATTATCTGAAACTAGAGTATGCGGACGGAGGAACTTTGTATTTACCTGCCACCCGTTTAGACGGAATCCAGAAATATGCAGGGGCAGACGCTAAGACGCCAAAGCTAAATAAACTGGGAGGAGATCAGTGGAAAAAGACCCGTAGCCGGGTTAAGAGCGCGGTAAAGGAAATAGCCAGAGATTTGGTGCAGCTTTATGCTGCCAGACAGAACAAAGCCGGATTTCAGTATGGACCAGATACGGTCTGGCAGCGGGAGTTTGAGGAACTGTTTCCCTATGAGGAGACAGACGATCAGATGGAAGCCATTGAAGCAGCCAAACGGGATATGGAAAGCAGACGAATCATGGATCGGCTGGTCTGCGGAGATGTAGGGTATGGCAAGACGGAAGTGGCTTTGCGGGCGGCTTTTAAGGCAGTCCAGGAAAGCAAACAGGTAGTGTATCTGGTTCCCACAACGATTCTTGCCCAACAGCATTACAACACCTTTCTCCAGAGAATGAAGGATTTTCCTGTGCGCATTGATTTAATGTCCCGGTTTCGCACACCGACCCAGGTAAAAAAGACATTGGCAGACCTGCAAAAAGGACTGGTGGATATTGTGATAGGCACCCATCGGGTGTTGTCCAAGGATGTGAAATTCAAGGATTTAGGATTGCTGATTATTGATGAGGAGCAGCGGTTTGGTGTCACTCATAAAGAAAAGATCAAACAGATGAAAGAAAATGTAGATGTGCTCACCTTGACTGCCACACCGATTCCCCGCACATTGCATATGAGCTTGGTAGGGATTCGGGATATGAGCGTTCTGGAGGAGCCGCCGGTGGACCGTCTTCCCATTCAAACTTATGTGATGGAATACAACGACGAGATGGTGCGGGAAGCTATTAACCGGGAGTTGGCCCGGAATGGGCAGGTATATTATGTGTTTAACCGGGTAAAAGGTATTGATGAGATAGCAGCCCATATTCAGGAGTTGGTAAAAGATGCGGTGGTGGTATATGCCCATGGACAGATGCAGGAACGGCAGCTGGAAAAGATTATGTTTGAATTTGTCAATGGGGAGATTGATGTACTGGTTTCCACCACAATAATTGAGACTGGTCTTGATATTCCCAATGCAAACACCATGATTATCCATGATGCAGACCGGCTGGGACTGTCACAGCTTTATCAGCTGCGAGGGCGCGTGGGTCGGTCCAACCGGACATCCTATGCCTTTCTTATGTACAAGCGGGATAAGCTTCTTAGGGAGGAAGCGGAGAAACGGCTGCAGGCCATTCGGGAGTTCACGGAATTAGGATCTGGAATTAAGATTGCTATGCGGGACCTGGAAATCCGCGGTGCGGGAAATGTACTTGGAGCAGAGCAGCATGGCCATATGGAGGCGGTGGGATACGATTTGTACTGTAAGCTGCTGAACCAGGCAGTACAGGCCCTTCAGGGAAAACGGACCGAAGAAGATGAATTTGAGACAGTGGTGGATTGTGACATTGATGCCTATATTCCCTCTTCTTATATCCGCAATGAATACCAAAAACTGGATATTTACAAGAGGATTTCTGGTATAGAAAATGAAGAAGAGCATATGGACATGCAGGATGAATTAATGGATCGATTTGGAGAAATTCCAAAGTCTGTGGAAAATCTGCTGTTGGTGGCATCGTTAAAAGCTTTGGCCCACCGGGTATATATAACGGAAGTAAAGGTAAACCGACAGGAAGTCCGAATGTCTATGTATGCCAATGCAAAATTAAATACAGCCGGAATCCCGGAGATGATTCAAAAGTACGGGGGCAATTTACGGTTTCAGACAGGAGAACCGTCCTACTTTTATTATGTGGACAGAAAAAATGTTTATAAAGATTGCGCCTCTATGTTGGTAAAGGCAAAAGAGCTGATGGAACAGATTTCAAGATTGGCAGAGCAGAGAGCACAGCAAAGCTGAAGCTCCCTGCTCTTTTGTCTGCAGGTTTATGGAATTTTCAGACACACTCTAGTACAACCTTGAAAATGTTTTAAGCGTATTCATCTATTTGCTGTCCCAGTTCAGCCATGAGAGCCGGATTATTTTGGACATCCGGACTTTCCATGTTTTCAGGAGATGCCGGTCCATTCGGCTTTTTCTTTTTCTCTTTCTTTTTCAGTTGTTCAATCTGTTGCTTTACGGCTTGAATTTCCTGTTCCAGCTTTCTTGCTTTTTCTTTATCTTTGTTTTCAACTGCTTTTTTCTTTTCCTGGTTCAGTCTTTGAAGCTTTCGTTCCAAAGCTGCCAGCCGGGGATTCTGGCCAAAAGAGCCAGAACTGGCGGGAATGCCCTGGGCAGCCAGGGATTCGGAAGAAATTCCATTTACACTCATATACACACCTCCTTTTTTCTGTCAGTATAGTCAATCCCTGACCGGTTTTCAATTAGTTTGGTGTGAATGGACGTTTATTTGATACAAAAAATAAACCCAGTCGAAAGGTTCCTTGTTCCAGGTGAATTTTGGTTGTGCCGTCATACTTCTTCATTACTGCCCGGATGTTGGAAAGACCGATTCCCTCTTTGGGCGGCTGAAGCAAATGAGGAGAGCAGGAGTTTTCCACTGTAAGAAGAAAGAAATTTCCCTTTTGTCTTCCGTAAATGTGAAGTTTTCTCTCTTCCGGCGAGAGAAGACAGGTGGCTTTTATGGCATTGTCAATTCCGTTAGCCAGCAAAATGCACCAGTCCATATCTGAAACACCCAAAAAGGCCGGAATTTTCATCTCACATTCTGTGGTGATTCCAGCTTGGCTGGCCAGTGAAAGTTTGCTGCCAAGCAGTGCGTCAACAGGAGCATTGCCGGTTTGGACCCATATGGAAAGTTCATCGGAAGTCTCTGTTAAATGGGAAAGATACTGGCGGGCAGAATCCGTCTCATTTGCATTTAAAAGCTGGGACAGCACGGACAAGTGATTTCGTATATCATGGCGGAAGCTGCGGGTCTGCTGGTAGCGGAGACGGGTTTCTTCCAAATAGGTTTCCTGAGCCTGGGTCTGTTGTCTTAAAAGCCAGATGGTTTGTTCCGTCTTATGGGTTTTCTGGATTTTTTTCCAGGCGCCAAGAGTTAGAAACAGGCAGAGACAGGCAAACACTTGCAGGATGAAGATCTCAGTATGGCGAATCACAGGAGACACAATGCCAAGATGGCTGTCAAATGTAATCGAATCCCCATATATAAAGTTTCGAATGGTTCGTTCTACTAGCATAATATAGAACGCTGGAATGGTTAAAATAAGGTTTGTATACTGGCCTAAAGTATTAATCTGAGGTGGCAGATGTTTTTGAATTTTGTTCAGAAGAAAGAGGGACAACAATACTTTTGTCAGCTCTCTTGCAGCATCAAAAAAAAGAAATACTTTATGAAAGACAAGGGAGGCTTTGACGGAAAGCCAGAAAAAAAGCAGTTGGGAAATCCCCTGGCAGATACTGCTTACAGAGAGGATTAGAGCGGCTGCAGTCAGAGAAGCCAGAACCTTGTCTGGGTGAATGCTGCGGGGGAGAATGCCCCAGACAGCAAGGAGTAAAATTTCCGGAAGAAGCCAGAGACTTCCCCTAATATCAAGAGAAAATTCTGCATAATAAATACAACCTGCAAGAATTACATATAAAAAACAGTTCTGCCCTTTAAAAGTAACCGAATTATATTTACAAAAAAAGAAAAAAGAAACCACAGGCCCTGCCACAAAAAAGAAAAAATTAGGCATAAGGAACCATAGCATTTGGTCAAAATGGCTGTTAAAAGCAGACAATAAGGAAAAAAACAGGGATATGTCCATGTCAGTTTCTCCTTTCCATAAATTCCAGCATAGCATCTAAGAGAACTTGGTGATGAGGTCTGGAAACCGGGATTTGGCTTTGATTCTCCAAAAGAATCCATCCATTGGAATATTCTTGTATAAATGCCAGATTGACAATATAGCTGCGATGGCATTTGACAAAATTTTCATCCAGCTGTTTTTCCAGATCTTTCAGCTTTCCGTAAAAAGTCACCACATCCTTTTGGGTGTGAAGATAGATTTTTCGATTCATCACTTCACAATAAAGAATGTCACAAAGACGGACAGAGCGGCACCAGTTCATGGTATGAATAAACAGGTGTTTTTCGTTTTGGGTGTTGTGACGCTTTAAGGTTCGCTTTAAGGCATTTTCCAGACGAAGATCGTCAATGGGTTTGCAAAGATAGTCAATGGCTTCCACTTCAAAGGCGTCCAGCATACAGTCTTTTAAAATGGTTGTGAAAATAATTGCGCCGGGAAAATCCTGTTGGCGAAGACATCTGGCCAGGGAAATTCCGTCCATACCAGCCATTTGAATATCTAAAAACAACAAGTCGAAATCCATTGGCCCAGCCATAAGACTGGCTGAGTTGTAATGGCAGGTGATTGTATAAGGCTCTTTTAAACCATCCAGTTTTTGAGACACCGTTTGTTTAAGTTGGCGGCAAAAAATTCGGTCATCATCACAGATAGAAATTTTTATCATAATAAAACTCCGGTAAGATTCCTGTAAAGCAGTATGAAAGTGTTCAAATGTCAGGAATAAATTTTCAGACACACTATAGTACAAAAGGCAGTTCTGTGGACAGTATACCATTTTTTTAATAAATACAAAATGGAAAACCGAAAAAAAACAAAAATATCTCCATTTTTTCAGCGGTAATTGGAACAAACTGTTTATCATCCATATTATGCTATCCGTTTTTCTGCAATAATTGCTTTAAAAGAAGCATTTAGAAGTTCTCCTACAGTTCTTCTAAATGCCTCCGCGATAAATTATTTACTTTATGCTTCACAATACTCCTTCAAGGGCTTCCCCCTGAATATGTTTTTTACAGCATGTGCAGGGGAATGGAGGAATATGTTTGGATGATTTACTTGACCTAACATTCACAGTAAGCTTATGGTTAGAAAATGAACTCATCTACATTAAATGATAAAGCTTTATTTTTTAATTTTTCCCTGACAATTTCCAGATCATCGCTAATATCCTCCCTGCGCTGCTTCGGATCGCTTCCTCGGAAAGTTCTCCTTTTTTGTAAGCCTGACGGATATTTTGATCGTCGTTGGAGTTCCCCGGCATAATAATATCATTTCCGGCAGCTATACACTTCCACGATACACTCCCGTTTTCAGGAACTGTGGTATTCCAGTCGGACATGATTACCCCGCCAAATCCCCATTCTTCCCGCGCAAGAATCGTACACAGATCCCTGCTGTTTGCTGCATAAATCCCATTGATTCGGTTATAGGAAGACATAAGGGCTGCCGGAGCGCTTTTTTTCACGGCAAGTTCAAATCCCCGGAAATAAATCTCCCGAAGTGCCCTCTCGGAAACGCAGGCATCCACGCCCATCCGGTTATCCTCCTGATTATTGCAGGCAAAATGTTTCATGGTTACGCCGCAGCCGGGATGGCTTTGTACGCCTTTTGTCACTGCAGCTGCCATCATTCCCGACAGATAAGGATCTTCCGAATAATATTCAAAGTTACGTCCGCACAGGGGGTTCCTCTGGATATTCATTCCCGGAGCCAGCCACAGATCTACATAAAATTCTTTCATTTCCACAGCTACGGCGTCGCCAAAACGCTCCATTAATTTTACATCCCAGGTCTGTGCCAGCATTGTTCCCACCGGAAAAGCCGTACAATACTGATAATACCGGTCTGCACCTTCATGTTCTTCCATCTCTTCCAAAAAACCATTCTCCAGGGAACCCAGCACGCCTGCCCCGTATACGGTATCGGTCTTTCGGTCAACCTCATAACTCTGCCGCAGGCGCAGCCCCGCCGGACCATCTGCCATAATTAATGAAGGAATCCCATAATTTTCTTCCAAAGCCTGCGTTGTTTCACCTGCGGAACCAGGAACACGAACTCCGGCAGAGCCAAGGGTGCTGCAGTTCGGCGTAATATTTCCATACAGCAGATAAATCAAAGCTTCCACTTCCTGTTTCTCGGCATAGGTTTCATCTCTTGCCTTTTGAACTTCCCGTTCCGGCAGAAAAGAAAGCACCGGTACGTGCTCCTCCTCTGCTTTGGCCAGCCATTCTTTTTCTTTATCTCTGGCAAAGGAAGATGCTTTAACCTCCTCAAATACTGCTGTTTTTGGACAAACCCGGCTTGTCTTTTCAATCACTGTGTTTTTTTCCACTTCCAGCAAAGCAGCTATCTGTAAGGAGGCCGAATCCTGCCCAATCCATATTCCGTACCTTCCTGCCTCAATCACCCACGCACATGTTTCTTCTGCATAGCTTGCAAACTGTTTCTGTTCCAGCACAACACGCAGCTTCTGCCTCTCTCCCGGTCTTAGAATATCCGTTTTTGCAAATCCCGCCAGCCGTTTTTCCTCTTTTTCCATCTCTGTCTGCGGCGGTGTCACATAAACCTGAACTACCTCTCTCCCCGAATAGTTTTTACCGGTATTTTCGCAGAAAAACGTTATTTCCACACCCTCTTTTATCCGTCTTATTCCCGAAAACGAAACCGAAAATGTTGTATAGGAAAGCCCATAGCCAAAAGGAAACAGGGGTTTTAACCCAAAACAGTCAAAATAGCGATAGCCCACATAAATTCCTTCCCGATATTCTTCCGATATTAAGTTTCCGTTCAGGGCGCCAAAGCTTTCTGCGGAAGGATAATCCCCATACCGTCTTGCCCATGTAGCGGTGAGTTTTCCTTCGGGCACGGCATTTCCAAGCAGTACATCGGCAATGGCACGTCCTCCCTCCTGCCCCGGCAGAGAAACCAGAAGAACCGCCTGAACATTCTTACATTCTTCAAGGATATCTGTTAATTCCACCTGTGCTCCCACATTTAAAAGTAAAATCATCGGGATTTCCATACGATTCAGAAAACGAATATCTTCTTCTTCTTTTCTGCTTAAATTATAATCCCCCTCTGTTCTTTGCCGATCCTTTCCTTCTCCCGCAATTCGGCTAAGCACATAAATTGCTGCCGAAGCCCCCTCTAAATCCTCGGCAAAAATCTCACGTCCCTCCGGAAGTACAAAAGGATTTGCCGAATAAGCGTCAAAGGGATTTTCCACATGCTTTGCATCCTCCAGAATTTTTTCTTTCCATATGGATCTGGCATGTGTATAACGCTGCTCAGCATCCTTTAACCAGTCGGTGCTGATAATCGTCATTCCTGCTTCGCGCAGTCCCTGGACAATGGAAATGTTTTCCCGGTTATTCACATCTCCGGAACCAATCCCTCCTTTAACTGTTTTTACCGCGCCGCAGCCAAATACAGCAACCGGCGCAGAAGCAGGAAGGGGAAGCAGCCCGTTATTTTTCAGCAGAACCATTCCTTCCGTCGCCAGCTTTCTTGCCAGTTCTCCATGTCTAATTTCTCTTGCGGAAGGAGACGATTCTAAGCTTCCGCTGTGGATCAATTTTTTCATATTTTTTTCCTTTCAAATGTTCAAATCTTTTATTCTATAAAACCGTTTTTTTCAGATGCGCTAACGAAACCAGCCAGCCAGAAAAGCAAAAACAGCAGCAGGTTCCTGTAAATGCATCAAAGCCTTCCAGACAAGAACTTGCTGCCTTTTTCTGTGGTAACCGTTCCTTCCAAAGAAAGCTTACTCTTTCACACCCCCAAGGGTAACTCCCGCAATAATGTATTTGGACAGGAACAAGTAAACCAGGATAATCGGAACAATCGCCACCATAATCATGGTATAAATCTTTCCCATATCAAAGTTCATATAATCTGCACCGCGCAGTGTGGCAATCAGAATCGGAACTGTCATCTTATCCTTTGACTGAATCACCAGCGCCGGAACGAAATAATTATTCCAGGAACCGACAAAGGTAAAGATAGCCTGTACAGCGATTGCCGGTTTGGTAATGGGAAGTACGATGGTATTAAAGGTTCTGAATTCCCCGGAACCATCAATTCTTGCCGCCTCAATCAAAGACATCGGCAGAGAGGACTGAAGGTAGCTGTACATAAAGTAAAATACGGATGGTGAGGCAATGGAGGGAATAATCAGCGGAAGCAGGGAATCATACATTCCCATATTGGTAATCAGCCGCAAAAACCCCATGGCTGTTACCTGTGTTGGCATAACCAGGATAGCCATAATAAAGGTAAATGCTGCCTTTTTCAGTTTGAAATTATAGGCATACAATCCATAAGCCGTCAAAGCCGAAAAATAAGTACAGATCGCCGCACTGCTGCCGGAAACAATCAGGCTGTTTAAAATCCCGCGAAACATCGGGAAACTGCCGTCATTAGCAACGTTCATCAGGTTTTTCCACAGATAGGCGCCAGGAAGGGCGGAAAAACCTTTCTGCAGGTCAGCATGAGAACGTGTCGCATTGACAAACAGGATGTAAAAGAAAAACAGGCACATAAATGACAGGATCACCAGCATAACATGGGCAAAAATACTCCGAAAATAATTAGGTCCCTTTGATTTCATATCCTCATCCCCTCTTTTCCTTTTTTGCTTTTTTTGCTGCTGCCTTAGAACCGTCCGGGTCATCATTTGTGGTCATCCGGTAAACGAAGAAGCATAAAATACCGCTGACGATAAACAGGTATACGGACAGTGCTCCTGCCATGCCATAGTTTTTGCTTTTCAAATGGCTGTTTAAGAACATAATCAGGGTCATGGAGGTACGGTCGGGGGTTCCCTGTCCATTGGTCAAAATCTGCGGTACATCGAACATCTGCAGACCGCCGATAATCGAAGTAATCAAAGTATAAGCCAAGATGGGGCGGATCAGAGGAAGGGTAATGGAGAAAAATCTCTGTATGCTGTTGCACCCGTCCAGCTCCGAAGCTTCAAAAATATCCGGGCTGATGCCCATAATTGCAGCCATTAACATAATGGTGGTATTTCCGAACCACATCAGGAAATTCATTAACCCTACCAATGACCTTGTTCCTGTCACAGAACCCAGAAAATCTATGGGCTGTTTAATCATTCCCAGGGAGATCAAAATCGAATTTATCGGTCCGTTTGTAGAAAACATGGTAAAAAACAGCATGGCAAAGGCAGAAGCCATAATCAGGTTCGGCAGGTAAATTACCACTTTAAAAAACTGTGTGCCGTGGATTTTTAGACGGGCATCCACAAACCATTCTGCCAGCATCAGGGCAATGATAATCTGCGGGATAAAACCAATAATCCACAAAATCAGGGTATTGGCTGCATATTTGAGCATATCGGATTTTAGCAGGCTTGCGTAGTTTTCTATACCCACAAAATTCGGGCCGATTTCCTTAATTCCTGACCGATAATATTCAAAAAAGCTGTACCTTACCGTATCCATCAGCGGAATAAAGGAGAAAATGAAAAAGCATATAAAGAACGGAAGGATAAAAATATAGCCCCATTTTGAATAGTCGATTTTCTTACGTTTTGTGTTCATCGCATATCATCCTTTCTGGGATTATTCCGGCCACTGTATCTGTGTAATTTCCGGGTAGCGCTCTATGATTGCCGTTTCAAAGTTTGCTTTAGCCTTGTCAAAATCAACCTGTCCCTGCAAATAATCGCTGAAGGAATTTTGAATCAGTTCCACACATCCCTGGTCATAGGGCGAAAGAGGAGCTATCACAATATTTTCTGCCACCGGTGCAAAATATTTGAATGCATTCTGTCCTCCAAGGAATTCCGAAGAAAAGTTTGCATCATCCTTTGCAGCTTTCTGCATACTGGTCTGCGCATTGGTGAAATCCGAAAAATCCCGGGAAATCTTCAACAAATTTTCTTTATCTGCTGTTACCGCAAGGATAATATCTTTCACATACTGCGGATTGTCTGTGCCGGTACATGCATGGATATAGGAACCGCCCCAGTTGTACTCCTGCGGCGGATTGGTAACGCCCCACATTCCAGTTTCACCGTCCCAGTTGGGTTTTAAGGTAAAGTCAATTCCCCATGCCGGGAAAAGGAAAGCAAATACTTTGGAAGACGAACCCATGGCTTGATTCCAGTCTGCATTCCACTGCCCTTTGACGGTTTTATCTAGGTAGCCCGCATCCAGCCATTCCTTAGAATCGCTGATCCAGTTCATAATCTGCTGATCTACACGGATTACATTTTCCCCCGGCTTTACCCAGGGCTCGGCAATGCTGTTGCCGTACAGGCGGAACGTATCAGCATAAGAAGCAAAGGTAAAATAGCCTTTTGCTTTAAGTTCTGCTGCGGTTGCCTTCATGGTATCCCAATCTTTAACTTTCTCACCTACAGCCACCGGATCATCTGTCCCAAAAACATCTTTTGCAATATCTCTGCGGTAAACTAAAAGACCAGGGCAGCACTGCCAGGTTGAGCCGCGCTGTATGCCGTTAACATCCGAAGCCGTTACTTTGGTAAATGCATACTGATCGGCAAGATCGGTTTCCGGGTCAATGCCCAAATCTTTAAGCGGCATGGCTACATCGGCGTCGGCATCGGTATATTTATTAACATAGTCTGTTTCCGATAAAAAGATGTCCACCTTATCATCTGCGGAGGCATCGGCCTGCTTTAACAGCGCTTCATCCAGCTTCTGCTGATAAACACCGTCCTGGTTCGGATTAATAATCCAATGAATTTCCGTTCCGTCCTTTAAGGTCGTCACCGTGCCGTCCTTAGAAGTTTCGGCAACCTCCGGGTAAACGGCTTCCACACGTTCTTTAAACTCGTTGTTCCAGGAATAAATATTAATTACTTTTCCTTCTTCCCCGCCGGATGCTGCTGAATCCGAATTGCTGCTGCCGCATCCTGTCAGTGAACCTGCTGCCATGGCTGCTGCCAGTAAAATACTCATTGTCCTTTTTTTCATGATAAAATCCTCCTTCTGCTGTTTTGGTTTCACCTTCTTGCTGCCTTATGAGGAAATTATAGCGTAATCTTTACCGCAGATATATTATGGATTTTAACAAAATGTCAAATTCATGATACATTCCGTATGATTTTTCTTCTTCCGTTTTCTGGCTGTTTCCTGTTATAATCTAAGGTTATTTTCTAATTTCGTTTGCTTCACCATTTTTAGGTCATCAATCTGATATTTTTTTCCTGTTTTTTATTTTTTTTGCCGAAAATTTCCTCTATGATGATTCTATCTTATCATTGATAACAAAACCAAAAAAGAAAGGAGTATCTAAATTGAAGGATATTCACTTTATGAATGAAGACGGAAGCTTCTGCCTGAAACAGCCGGAAAATATCAGCTACCTGTATTTTCCCCTTGCTTCCACCAAAGGTTTAAAGAGTTCGGTTACGCCAAATCTCGGCGGGGATGCAAAAATGGATCAAGAAACCTTCCTGTTAGAACCGGTAAGCGCAGAAAACTTGCATAATAACCGATCCGTAAGAAATTTTTGGTGCAGGGTAGAAGGTCTTGGTGTCTATGCTGTAGCCGGTGCCAGTGCAGAACAGGAGGCTTTTAGGTTTACCGACGAGCAGGATGAAAGCGAGCTGACTGCCGGTCTGATGTGGCACAGCATTACGCGATCTTCCCGAAAACTCCTCCTGACCTCATCGGTTACTTCCTTTATTCCCTGGGATGCCAACGTGGAAATCATGGTTGTTACTATAAAAAATCAGGCAACAAAAGCCCGGACGATTACTGCCTATGCTGCCATTCCTATCTATGGGCGCAGCGCAGATAATCTCCGGGATCACCGGAACGTAACTTCGATGCTCCACCGGATAACGACAGAAAGCCACGGCGTTTTTGTTTCACCCACCATGGCTTTCGATGAAAAAGGGCATCGCCCAAACCGTCATATTTACTATGTTCTGGGATACACCGGAAATGGCAGCACACCGGAAAGCTTTTATCCTACAGTAGAAGACTTTATCGGTGAAGGCGGAACCTTCCTCCACCCCCGTGCCGTCTATGCACCATCTAATGGCTGTCCGGCAGGAAGCAGCGCTGCCGGAAAAGAAGCAATGGGGGCTTTTTGTTTCCCTCCGGTTTCCCTTGCGCCGGAAGAAGAAGCTTCCTACATCATCCTTCTTGGCATGGAAGATAGCAAAGAAGAAATCCGTTCCCTTGCCGAACGCTACTCCACGGCAAGTAAGGCAGAAAAAGCCTTGAATGAAACAAAAACCTACTGGAAGAACCAGGTTGCTGCCAGCTTCCACACAGGAAATACCGATATTGACTGTTGGATGAAATGGGTCTGCTTCCAGCCGTTTCTGCGCAGGCTCTTTGGCTGTTCCTTCCTGCCCCACCACGATTACGGCCGCGGAGGACGTGGATGGCGGGACTTATGGCAGGACTGCCTTTCTTTACTTTTTACGGAGCCGCAGAGTGTGAGAAAGACCATCGCTGCCAATTACGGCGGCGTGCGCATTGACGGGACGAATGCTACGATTATCGGAAGCAGCGACGGAAGTTTTTTTGCTGATCGCAACGGAATCAGCCGGGTCTGGATGGATCACGCACTCTGGCCCTTAATGACCACAAAACTCTATATTGACCAGACCGGTGATTTTGAAATCTTACACCAGACGGCGCCGTATTTTAAAGACGGGCAGACCATGCGGGGAACTGCCGCGGATACTCTCTGGAAAGCCGAGGACGGTAACGAACAGCGCACAAATGAAAACAGCCTTTATCGGGGAAGTATTCTGGAACACCTGCTGATCCAGAACCTCACTTCATTTTTTGAAACCGGAGCACACAATCTCTGCCGCCTGCGCGATGCCGACTGGAACGATGCCCTGGATATGGCATCCGAACACGGGGAAAGCGTAGCCTTTACCTGTGCCTATGCCGGAAATCTGCTGGAACTTTCTGCCCTGATTCGCCTTCTGCAGACAAATACTTCACTCGACTCGGTGGATCTGCTGGAAGAAATATCTGTTTTGCTGGACAATGATCCGGAAATCTTTGAGGACACAGAAAAAAAGCAGAAAATCCTGGCTGACTACACTGCCCGGTGCCAGCACACGGTCAGCGGAAGGAAAAAAAGTTTTTCCCTGTCTTTCCTTGCACTGAATCTGTCGGAAAAAGCCAACTGGCTAATGAACTATATCCGAAATAATGAATGGATTACCGGTAAAAACGATGAAGGCTGGTTTAACAGCTACTATGACAACCACGGACAAGCTGTAGAAGGGATATTTAACAATCAGGTGCGGATGATGCTGACCGGGCAGGTTTTCTCCATTATGAGCGGCGTGGCAGAACACAGTCACATCCAAAAAATCGTAAAAAGCGCAGACAGCTACCTTTATCAGAAGGAAGCCGGGGGCTACCGCTTAAATACCGATTTCCGTGAAGTAAAATTAGATATGGGACGGATGTTCGGGTTTGCCTATGGGGAAAAAGAAAACGGCGCCGTCTTCTCCCATATGACTGTAATGTATGCCAATGCCCTGTACCGCCGCGGTTTTGTTAAGGAAGGCTGGAAAGCATTAAAGACCCTGATCGATACTGCCATGAATTTTTCCGTTAGCCATATTTATCCCGGCATACCCGAATATTTCCGTGCAGACGGGCGCGGAATGTATTCCTACTTAACTGGTGCGGCAAGCTGGCTGATGATGACTATGATTGCCGAAGTCTTTGGCGTCAGAGGCGAAGCCGGAAACCTTGTTCTCCATCCCAAGCTGCTTGCCGAACAATTTGACCAGACAGGCACTGCTTCCATTACGATTCCATTTGCAGGAAAAACACTGGAGATTATTTACCGCAATCCTCAGGGCAGAGATTTTGGCAGCTATATTATTGAATCGGCATACTGTGACGGAATGGAACTCACGGTAAATGAAGAAGCTTTTATTCTGCTTCCTCGCTGTCAGCTCACCGCACTGTCCGGAAATCAACACACTATTATTATTACTTTACAAGGAGGCTGTGTATAACTTATGAACTATGGTTATTTTGATAATAAAAACCGCGAATATGTAATTGAACGTCCCGACACACCTGCTCCCTGGGTGAATTACCTGGGTTCTCCTGCATACGGAGCAATCATCTCCAATAACGCCGGAGGCTACAGCTTTGCCCGTTCAGGGGCAAACGGCAGGATACTGCGCTATGTATTCAATCACTTTGACCAGCCTGGGCGTTATCTCTATCTTTATGACCAGGACACGAAAGATTACTGGTCTGCTTCCTGGCAGCCGGTGGGAAAAGATCTCTCCGTCTACAAAAGCCAGTGCCGCCATGGTCTTGGCTATACGCGGATGATTTCCGACTACGCCTGTGTCCATGCCGAAGCCCTGTACTATGTACCCGCAGAAAAAAACTATGAAGTTTGGTCGATTTCCGTAACCAACCATGCAGACTGTACAAAGAACCTTACCTTAACTGGTTATGCAGAATTTACCAATCACGGCAATTATGAGCAGGATCAGGTAAACCTGCAGTACTCCCTGTTTATCACACGAACCTTATTTGAAAAAAACCGGATTATCCAACAGATACACGGCAACCTCGATGCTCTTGCCGAAGATGAACAGGTAGATAAAAAACAGGTATTGGAGCGCTTTTTTGGTCTGGCCGGCGCAGAGGTTTCTTCTTACTGCGGAGATAAGGAAATTTTTCTGGGGAAATATCACAGTTACGGTGATCCGCAGGGTGTTTTTTCGGGCAGTCTGGGAAATACTTTAAGCTACAATGAAAATTCCTGCGGAGCGTTATCCTGCACGGTTACACTAAAACCCGGGGAAACAAAAACGGTTGTTTTTCTCCTTGGTGAAGGAAGTTCGGATGAAGCAGAAAACATCATTAACCATTATACCGAACCAGAACAGCAAATATCCCGGGAGGTTTTTCAATTATCCCATGACTGGGAGAAAAAGCTTGAACACTTTCAGGTTCATACCCCCAGCCCGGAATTTGACACGATGATCAATACCTGGAATGCCTATAACTGTTTTATCACTTTTATCTGGTCGCGTGCAGCCTCTTTGATTTACTGCGGTCTGCGCAACGGCTACGGCTACCGGGATACGGTGCAGGATATTCAGGGAATCATCCACCTTGCGCCGGAAATGGCAAAAGAAAAAATCCGCTTTATGCTCTCTGCCCAGGTAAGCCACGGGGGCGGGCTACCCCTGGTCAAATTTACACACCATCCGGGCCATGAGGACACTCCGGAAGACGCCTCTTATCGTCAGGAAACCGGACATCCTGCCTACCGTGCCGATGATGCCTTGTGGCTGTTTCCAACGGTTTATAAATACATCGCCGAAACCGGAGATACGGCCTTCCTTGACGAAGTTATCCCCTTTGCCGATAAAGAAGAAGGAAGCGTTTATGAGCATTTAACCCGGGCGCTTCAGTTTTCTTTCAGCCACCTTGGGCCTCACGGCACACCGGCAGGGCTTCATGCGGACTGGAACGACTGTCTGCGCCTGGGGGCAGACGGAGAATCCTCCTTTGTAGCCATGCAGTTTTATTATGCCATATCTATTATCTGCCAGTTTGCCCGCTGCAAAAATGACATGAAAAGCAGCGAATACTGGGAAAAAAAGCTGGAAGAAACCGGAAAGCTTATCCAAAGCCTGTACTGGGACAACGACCGCTTTATCCGCGGCTATACCCAGGCAGGAGAACGCATCGGGGCAGGGGCTGATAAAGAGGCGAATCTCTGGCTGAATCCGCAAAGCTGGGCAGTTATCAGCGGGCTTGCCTCTAAAGAACAGGCAGACATAGCTTTAGAAGCTGTTTACCGGAATCTGAACACCGAATACGGGGCTGTCCTGATGAACCCGCCTTACCACAGTCATGCTTTTGACGGTGCTCTGTCTGTTATCTATAACCAGGGAACCAAGGAAAACGCGGGAATTTTCTCCCAATCCCAGGGCTGGCTGATTCTTGCCGAAGCCATGTGCGGACACGGAGAACATGCTTTTACTTACTTCATGGAAAATGCGCCGTCCGCACAGAACGGCCGCGCCGAAATCCGCCGCTTAGAACCGTACTGCTATGGACAGTTCACCGAGGGCAGCGCCAGCAGACATCCCGGACGTTCCCATGTCCACTGGCTGACTGGCACAGCTTCCACGATGATGGTCGGATGTGTTGAAGGCATCCTTGGCATCCGTCCGGATTTAACTGGAATCAGGCTTTCGCCTTCGATTCCCAAAAACTGGGACTGCCTGGAAATTAATAAAGATTTCCGCGGAAAACACCTTCATATTGTTATTCAAAATCCAAACCGGAAGGAATCCGGCGTGCAGAAGCTTGTCCTTAACGGTACGGAGCTTGCCGAAAATTACATTCCTGCCAGTCTTCTTAACGAAAAAAATGAAATCCTACTGACGATGTGAATTGCTCCCCGTCAAGTAAACAGTTTAAAAAAATTATTTCTGCCACCAAATAAAAACTGGTGGCAGTTTCTATGCTGCCAACTTTTACTGTCTGTGTTTTTCCATCGGAGTTGAAACTCCCAGATGCCTTTGTAATTGTTTGTTGCTGTAATACGCAATATAACTTTCAATCATGTTTACAAGTAATATACGACTTGTAAATTTTTATTTTCAAGGTATACTTTTCTTTTGGACATAAAATCTACTCCCTCCTAAGTAGCAAGTTTTTATTCTTTTTGATTTTTCATGTATATAATCTTCACCAGTTTACAACTTTTGAAATTTCCTAAAACCTGATAAAATGTAGCCTTCTACGACCTTTATCAAGGCA
>QXWR01000199.1 GCA_009911065.1 Clostridiaceae bacterium
CTCTGGTTCCCCTCTCTCTCCTTCCATTCCTCCGATTATCATTCCAATTTCCCTAGTTTCATTTCCCAAAATCTCCGACAATGAGGGAGTGCATTTCTATCCACATCGGTCAGGCCGGTATCCAGGTCGGAAACGCTTGCTGGGAGCTCTACTGCCTAGAGCACGGGATTCAGCCTGATGGGCAAATGCCCGGTGATGTCACAGTAGGAGGTGGTGACGACGCCTTCAACACTTTCTTCAGCGAGACTGGTGCTGGGAAACATGTACCTCGTGCAGTGTTTGTTGATCTTGAGCCAACTGTGATTGATGAGGTCCGCACTGGCACATACCGACAGCTGTTCCACCCTGAGCAACTTATCAGCGGCAAGGAAGATGCTGCCAACAACTTTGCCAGAGGCCATTACACCATTGGCAAAGAAATTGTTGATCTTTGCCTTGATAGGATCCGCAAGCTTGCAGACAACTGCACTGGACTGCAGGGGTTCTTGGTGTTCCATGCTGTCGGTGGTGGTACTGGATCTGGGCTTGGATCTCTTTTGTTGGAGAGGCTCTCTGTCGACTATGGAAAGAAGTCTAAGTTGGGTTTCACCATTTACCCTTCTCCTCAGGTTTCCACTGCTGTTGTTGAGCCTTACAACTCTGTGCTCTCCACTCATTCTCTTCTGGAGCACACTGATGTTGCTGTGCTTCTTGACAATGAGGCTATCTATGATATCTGCCGTAAATCACTCGATATTGAGAGGCCCACTTACACCAACC
>QXWR01000200.1 GCA_009911065.1 Clostridiaceae bacterium
TTCACGGTATCTTCCAGTGTTTTTTCCCGTCTCGGATTATACACCTTAAATTCCAGAATTATCGCCGGATCTTTCCTTTCCTGAGGCTCTAACATTACATCATACCGACCAAAGCCGCTCTCTCGGTTCGAAGTGATTACATATCTTCCTGCCAACTCTACCATCAATCCAAGTACAAATCCATGATAAAATCGCTCTGGCTCTGCTTCCTCCAAAACGCCTTTTCCTGTGTCAAAGTAACTGAACGTCTTCATTGCCACCTGATTCATATAATGGTTCATAGCTTCCACATCATCCATAAGCAATGCCTTGATAAAATCATTATACGCCGTCCGTTTTTCCGAAAACCATCCTTCGATCATTTCCCCAAACATGATCCGAACCTCATAGTTGGTAAGGGACAGCTCATAAACATCCCTTCCTCTTATGGAATCAAAGGTATAAGATTTTACCTTTAAATATCCACTAGCCAAAAGAAGACTCCAAATAGCATTTTCCTTTTTGCCCAACTGATCAAACACGATCTGTTCATCCATTCTGACCTGCAAACTTTCTCCTTTTAGCAAATCTTCCATGGCAATCTTAATATCGCGGTCTCCTTCTCGTATCAGCTTCCCCACCAAATGATTACTGCTGCTATTGGCCCAATATGCGGAAAAACGTTTCTCATCCAAATAGTTCAGAATCGACCAGGGATTATAAATATCCTTCTTTTTTCCAAAAGTAAATCCATCATACCAATCCTGTACGGACTGT
>QXWR01000201.1 GCA_009911065.1 Clostridiaceae bacterium
AGTCAATACCACCCGTAAAACGGGTGGCTTGTGGAACGGGTATAACCCTTTGTTGCTAGGCCAGCGTCTCAAGGCGCTGGCTTTCACTTTGTTCAAGCCACTATGCTCTTGACTCGTTGCCGCCCCTGAAGGGGCATTCGTATTACCTCCTAACCCTTAAAAGGGTCCTGATATTCTTTTACACTTAATTTATCCATCATGATATCGTGCTTTTCTTGCTCTTCGATATACTTACGTATGGTGGCTTCGTTTAACCCTACTGTGCTTACGTAGTACCCTTCCGACCAAAAGTGCCTGTTTCCGAACTTGTACTTTAGATTTGCATGGCGGTCGAACATCATCAGCGCACTCTTTCCCTTCAAATATCCCATAAATGAGGATACACTGAGCTTAGGGGGAATACTTACTAGCAGATGCACATGATCTGGCATAATATAGCCTTCTATGATCTCTACTCCTTTATAGCTGCACAACTGCTTGATAATATCACGCAAATCTTCTTTGTATTGATTAAAAATTATTTTTCGTCTATACTTAGGTGTGAAGACGATATGATATTTGCACATCCACTTTGTATGTGCTAAGTCATTGGCTTTCTTCGCCATGGAATCACCTTTCCTTTCTTTAATAGTGGCTTGGACACCTCTATTATACATGGAAAGGTGATTTTTGTATAACTTCTGTCGCGCACCCGCATAGCGGGTGGTTTTTTGTTTCGCATGTCTCCGTTTTTCGGATCAGCGAAAAAC
>QXWR01000202.1 GCA_009911065.1 Clostridiaceae bacterium
CTTCAGCTTTTTGAACACAGAGAGAATCTAGAGAGAGAGAGCGCAAATGGAGGGGAAAGAAGAGGATGTCAAGCTCGGAGCCAACAAGTTCACGGAGAGGCAGCCCATTGGCACCTCCGCCCAGACTAAGGACTACAAGGAGCCGCCTCCAGCGCCGCTCTTCGAGCCCGGCGAGCTGCAATCGTGGTCTTTCTGGAGAGCCGGCATTGCCGAGTTCGTCGCCACCTTCTTGTTCCTGTACATCACGATTTTGACCGTGCTGGGGGTGTTCAGGTCGCCTACTAAGTGTGCTTCCGTTGGGATTCAAGGAATTGCGTGGGCTTTCGGTGGTATGATTTTTGCCCTGGTTTACTGCACCGCCGGCATCTCTGGTGGACACATCAATCCAGCTGTGACATTTGGTCTGTTCCTGGCAAGGAAATTGTCTCTGACCAGGGCAGTCTTCTACATTGTGATGCAAACCCTTGGTGCCATCTGTGGTGCTGGTGTTGTCAAGGGTTTCCAGCCTTCCTTCTACCAGGCTCAGGGTGGCGGTGCTAACACCGTTTCTCACGGCTACACCAAGGGTTCCGGCCTTGGCGCTGAGATCATCGGCACCTTTGTCCTTGTCTACACCGTCTTCTCAGCTACCGATGCCAAGAGAAATGCCAGAGATTCTCACGTTCCTATTTTGGCTCCACTCCCCATTGGATTCGCGGTGTTCTTGGTTCACTTGGCAACCATCCCCATCACTGGAACCGGCAGATCG
>QXWR01000203.1 GCA_009911065.1 Clostridiaceae bacterium
CAGTAAAATGTTTGACGGAAACAAAAATAGTTCTGAAAGAAAATCAATAGAAGATAAACACTCATTGGGCAGTAGGACCCAGCTTGCACAATTCACTTAGCACCCTTCTTCACTGCAGCCTTGGTCACCTTGGCTCCGGTAGGATCCTTCTTCTCCACGCTCTTGATGACTCCGACAGCAACAGTCTGACGCATGTCCCTCACAGCAAACCTTCCGAGCGGGGGGTACTGGGCAAAGGTCTCGACCACCATGGGCTTGGTCGGAATCATCTTAACCATACCAGCATCACCATTCTTCAAGAACTTAGGCTCCTTCTCGAGCTCCTTTCCAGATCGCCTGTCAATCTTGGTCAACAGCTCACCGAACTTGACAGCAATGTGGGAAGTGTGGCAATCCAGAACTGGGGCGTATCCGTTTCCAATCTGACCAGGGTGGTTCATGATGATAACCTGGGAAGTGAAGTTGGCAGCTTCCTTGGCAGGGTCATCCTTGGAGTTTGAGGCAACGAAACCACGCTTGAGATCCTTGACAGCAACGTTCTTGACGTTGAACCCAACATTGTCACCGGGGAGGGCTTCAGGGAGGGACTCGTGATGCATCTCAACGGACTTAACTTCAGTGGTTAGCCCAGTAGGACCAAAGGTGACAACCATACCAGGTTTGATGACACCAGTTTCCACCCTTCCCACAGGCACAGTTCCAATACCACCAATCTTGTAGACATCCTGAAGTGGTAGACG
>QXWR01000204.1 GCA_009911065.1 Clostridiaceae bacterium
CTGATTTAGAAATTTCCCGTAGAGAAAAAAATGGCAAACCCTAAGGTTTTCTTCGACATGACCGTTGGCGGCCAGCCTGCCGGTCGGATCGTGATGGAGCTCTTTGCCGACGTCGTTCCCAAGACCGCCGAGAACTTCCGCGCTCTCTGCACCGGCGAGAAAGGGAACGGCCGCTCCGGCAAGCCCCTCCACTACAAGGGATCTTGCTTCCACCGCGTGATCCCCAACTTCATGTGCCAGGGCGGCGACTTCACCGCCGGAAACGGGACCGGAGGCGAGTCGATCTACGGCGCCAAGTTTGCCGACGAGAACTTCGTGAGGAAGCACACTGGACCTGGCGTGCTGTCTATGGCCAACGCCGGACCGGGAACGAATGGATCGCAGTTCTTCATCTGCACGGCGAAGACAGAGTGGCTGGACGGGAAGCACGTCGTCTTCGGGCAGGTTGTTGAGGGATACGAAATCGTGAAGGAGATCGAGAAGGTCGGATCCGGTAGCGGTAGGACCTCAAAGCCGGTTGTCGTTGCTGATTGCGGTCAACTCTAGATCTATCTTGTGATGATCTGTTGTGATATAGATCTGATGGTGATCTATCGTTTAATTTTACTGCTTTTTTTAATTTCCTAGTTTGACGTTGTGTTTGGGATTTGAGAGGTTGTTCCGAGTGAGATTTACCTCTTTTTAACTATGGTTTTAGATCTGAACTTCCTTTCCCAATAAGAATCGATTTGCTTTTCA
>QXWR01000205.1 GCA_009911065.1 Clostridiaceae bacterium
GCCGTCCGTTTTTCCGAAAACCATCCTTCGATCATTTCCCCAAACATGATCCGAACCTCATAGTTGGTAAGAGACAGCTCATAAACATCCCTTCCTCTTATAGAATCAAAGGTATAGGATTTTACCTTTAAATATCCACTGGCCAAAAGAAGACTCCAAATGGCATTTTCCTTTTTGCCCAACTGATCAAACACAATCTGCTCATCCATTTTGACCTGCAAACTTTCTCCTTTTAACAAATCTTCCATGGCAATCTTAATATCACGGTCTCCTTCTCGTATCAGCTTCCCCACCAGACGGTTGCTGCTGCTATTGGCCCAATATGCGGAAAAACGTCTCTTATCTAAATAGTGGATAATCGACCAGGGATTATAGATATCCTCCCGTTTTCCAAAAGTAAATCCATCATACCAATCCTGCACCGACTGTTTCTGTTCTAACAGGCCATATTCCCCCAGCCCTTCCCACACTTCCTCCTGAGTAAAGCCAAAACAGGTCTCATATTTCTCCGAAGTAGTTGTCACCACCTCTAAATTATTCAAATCTGAAAAAATCGATTCTTTACTCACTCTGGTTATTCCAGTCATAATCGCCCGGTCAAGGTCTGGATTTGTCTTAAAAGCTGCGTTAAACAATCCACGGATAAATCCTGTCAGTTCTTCCCAATATCCACCAATATAGGCTTCCTGCAGCGGCGTATCATACTCATCCAGCAGAATAATCACCTTTTTCCCATA
>QXWR01000206.1 GCA_009911065.1 Clostridiaceae bacterium
AACCCGATGCGTCAGATTATTGTGAAGAGTACAGGAATATTAACCTGTTGCCCTTTTGTCATACTCAGGTTATGGTATAACTTAGGACCGACTAACCCTCAGCTGACGAACATTGCTGAGGAAACCTAGCCCCTTCGGCGGAATGGATTCTCACCATTCTTTGCTTCTACTACTGCCAAAATTTTCATTCCTATACGGTCCACTGGAACTTACGCCCCAGCTTCTGTCCATACAGGACGCCTCTCTACTCGATCACGCAAAAAGCGTGCGCCATGGTATCTGCAGTAGGCTTGAGCCCCGTCCATTTTCTGCGCCCTAAATCTTGACTGGTAAGCTGTTACGCACTTTTTAAAGGATAGCTGCTTCTGAGCTCACCTTCCAGTTGTCTTTGACCTAGGACTTCATTCAGTGTTGACACTTAGCCTACATTGGGGGGCATTAACCATGGGCTGGGTTGTCTCCCTTACGGATTACAAGCTTACCCCGCAATCCGGACTGCCCGACGTCTACGAAGATAGGGAGTTTGGAGTTTTACACAGGAGCGAGGAATTTCTTCCCCGGGATCCCGAATAGGTGCTCTACCTCACTATCGTTCTCGGTCGAGGTCATACTTAGATATGTTTCGAGAGGAACCAGCTGACACCCGGTTCGATGAATCTTTCACTCCTATACCCAGGTCACGCGAATGATTTGCATATCAAAACCGCATGCGATCCTCCACGCACCTTT
>QXWR01000207.1 GCA_009911065.1 Clostridiaceae bacterium
TATGTACAAGAAGATAAAGCAGAGATCCTTGCAGCCTTAAGCAGAGGCGGCGGCCGCCTCCTCCGCCATCTGTGACACCGGGAGGAGGGTGCAGATGAGGTTGCGGTCTCCATACACGTTGTCAACGCGCCCTGTGGTTGGCCAGAACTTGGCATCTTTGAGCCATGCAGCAGGGAAGGCTGCATATTCTCGTGAGTATGGTTTAGTCCAGACGTCAGCCATAAGCAATGAGGGTGGGTGAGGAGCACCCTTGAGAACATTGTTGTTGATGTCTGCTTTTCCTTTCTCAATCAACGCGATTTCTTCCCTGATAGAGATAAGAGTGTCGCAGAACCTGTCTAGCTCAGCCTTGCTTTCACTTTCAGTCGGTTCAATCATGAGCGTGCCAGGGACAGGCCACGACATAGTTGGAGCATGAAATCCGTAGTCCATTAGGCGTTTAGCAACATCTTCAGGCTCGATACCAGCAGTGTTCTTAAAGCCTCTCAAATCTATGATGAACTCGTGGGCGACTGTTCCATTGACACCACGGAAAAGAACAGGGAAATCATTCTCCAAACGCTTGGCCATGTAGTTTGCATTCAAGATAGCAATCTTTGATGCATCAGTTAATCCCTTGGATCCCATCATGCAAATGTAGGTGTATGATATTGGCAAAATAAGAGCAGAGCCCCACGGTGCAGCAGAGATAGTACCAAGGGGTTGAGCTTGCTCGGGTGCTG
>QXWR01000208.1 GCA_009911065.1 Clostridiaceae bacterium
CGAAACAATATGCCAGAAGAGTGCTATGGAAGCATTCCGGTTGGACCCTGCAAAATGGGGAGTAAATGTGCAGCCTCTATCAGGATCTCCAGCAAACTTTCAGGTTTACACTGCTTTACTTAAACCACATGACAGAATTATGGCACTCGATCTTCCTCATGGAGGGCATCTCTCTCATGGTTATCAGACTGATACTAAGAAGATATCAGCAGTCTCTATATTTTTTGAGACTATGCCATACAGATTGGATGAAAGCACAGGCTACATTGATTATGATCAGATGGAAAAGAGTGCTGTACTATTCAGGCCAAAACTAATTGTTGCTGGTGCTAGTGCTTATGCACGTCTCTATGACTATGACCGCATCAGGAAGGTCTGCGACAAGCAGAAAGCAATTTTGCTGGCTGATATGGCACACATTAGTGGACTGGTTGCAGCTGGAGTCATCCCATCACCATTTGATTATGCAGATGTGGTGACGACAACAACCCACAAATCACTTCGTGGACCTCGAGGTGCCATGATTTTCTTCAGGAAGGGCGTTAAAGAGATCAACAAACAAGGCAAAGAGGTGTTGTATGACTATGAAGACAAAATCAATCAAGCTGTTTTTCCTGGACTTCAAGGAGGCCCACACAATCACACAATTACAGGCTTGGCAGTTGCACTGAAAGAGGGGACGACTCCAGAATACAAAGCTTA
>QXWR01000020.1 GCA_009911065.1 Clostridiaceae bacterium
CTTCCAGAAATGCCAGATAACCAACTGAAAACTGAAAATATCGGAATAAATAAAACATCGGAATTAGCCGGGTAATACCGATATCGGTATTACCCGGCGACATAGCCGAAAGAGTAGTCCGACGTGTCAAGCCCGTAATGTTGGCAGACAGTATAGGCGACGCTTTCCGCTTCGACTTCGCGGGTGCGGCGGTCAACGTGGGGCTGCTGCTCGTCCTTTGGCGCGTTGAGGTCAATGTCGTGCAGCTTCGCATGGGCGATTTCGTGAATAGCGGTCTTTAAGGTCTGTAATTCGCTCATGCCCTCGTTGATAGCAATGCGCTTGTCCTCCAAGTGGTAGTAGCCATGAGAGCCGCCCTCGATATTCTCAAAGGCGATAGGAACGGGGGAAGTCTTTTCAAGGGCTGCGAAAAAATCCTTGTAGCGGTCAACGTCGCCTGTCAGCTCGTCAACCGCAATGTCCGGCAGCTCCTTTCCCTCGGTCTGGGAAACGTCAAAGACGGATACCACCTTGTAGGCGGGTATGGTGACTTCCTTTTCCTCGGTGACGGGCTTCCCGTCCTTGCCGATAACGGGCTTCTGCGTGTGCGGGTCGATTTTCTGCATTTCCTGTTTGATTTTATAGGGTGACGGAGCAATGATTTTAATTCCCTTTTGCCCTTTCATCACGTTTCGTTCAAAGTTGTTCTTCCAAGCGGAAAAGCCCGCCACAAGGGAAGCGTCCGGCTTCTGCATGGCGATAAGGACGGTGTTTCGGAAGCTGTAATTATGGAATTTTGACATGACTTTCAGATATTCCCGGTAACGCTCGCTGTCAAAGAGTTCCGCAATACCCTGTTCCAGACGGTCGGTAATCTCTTTGAGCTTTTCGGCGGGCTTCTCGCTCGTCAGCACGATAGGGATAACCGGGCGCGGCTCCTGTGGCTGCTCTGCGGTCTGCGCCGTTCTCTGCCCCGGCGCGGCTGCGTCCATTTCTACCTTTGACGGGTCGGGTCTTTCCGGCTGCGGGGGCTGCGGCGTTACCCGGTATTCCTCCGGCACGTCGCGCCCGTCGTACCATTCTGTAAAGGTGTTGCGGTTGTTGTAGATATAGCCCTTTTCGGTAAACATACCGTCGTCGTTAATGGAAGCGTCCCGCCCGTATTCCTCATACATGAAATACTTTTTCGCTTCTTCGGGAAGTTCCGGTTCTTCCAGTTCATCAACCAGATAACGCCCGTATTCTTCTTCATTGTGGACGGACGGATAAATCCAGTAGCAGTCAAGGTTCTGTGCAAGGTTGATAATGTCCTGTAAGCTGTCGGCATGGTCGCCGTATTCAATGGCTGCAATGAATTTCTCCCGGTCGTCGTCAAACTGCATTTCCAAGAGCTTCCCTAAATAGTTCAGCTCGTCGGGGTGGGAATACTCGCTTAAATGCTCCGTCAAGCCGGGGATAGTGGATTGAAATTCTGTGAAATGCCATTCCTCATAGTGCTTGAAGTCAATCCCGATACGGTCAAAGACTTCTTTCAGATGTTCGGCAGTCGTGGGGAATGTCACCCATTCGCCCGCGGGTCTGCCCTCGGTGTACTTCCCAAGATTGGAAAGATAGCCGCTTAAAATCGGTTCTGCCATTTGTTCGCTCCTTTCTTTTTCAATCATGCGGTGCATAAGCTCAAAATCCTCAATGCTCATGCTCCCGTCAAATACATAGGGGTTAAAATCCTCCCCGTCCCGGTAGGGCTTTTCGGAAAAGGGAAGCCCCGCTTCATGGGCGGCTGCCCTCGCTTCCTCGATAACCTCCGGGGGAAGCCTGTCGTCATGCGCTCCGATAAAACCGTCAATGTCGTTCATGCTGTTTTCGTAGTGGTAACGCACTCCGGCGGTCAGCTCGTCAAGGCTCATGTCCTCGCCTAAATGCCCGCAATAGTAGCCGTTTAAGATAACGGCGGCGGGGTCAATGCTTTTTATTTCCTCTAACCGGCTCCTGTCCTCCGGGTAGAGCGTATCGTCCATATCAAGATGAAAATATTCCGCGTTCCATGAACGCCCCTGTTTCCAGAACGCCACCCATGCGATACCGTCCCTAAGCTCGTCTTGATAGTCCTTTACGGTGTCCCGTAAACTTGCCATAGTGAAAAACCTCCTTTCTCTGCGGCAGCGTCATAAGCTGCATTTTTTGGCTGCATGGTCTACTACGGGTACGCCCGCATTTCTGCCAAATATTTTTGAAAATTTTTAGAGGGTGAAGCCCTCCGCAAAAGAGGGTTTGGGAAACTTCCCAACAAGCAAAATCCCCGTCCGGCGCGTCAGCGTCGCAACGGGGATTTACGGAAGTGGGTACCCGCTTCCTATGCTTGCTATTCAAGTTTTTAGTTCTTCTGCACTTCGATACGGTAGTTGACGTATTTCCCGCCAGTGTCAGCCAGAACGATAGTTCCGTCGTAGGTCTTGCCTGTTTTCGGGGAGTAGAGCTTCTTCACATTCGCCTTGCCGGATTTAAGGAGCGCGGCGGCAATCTTCGCGGAAAAAGCGGTCTTGCGTTCCTCGAAAAAGCGGTCATTCTTCCACATGACAAAGGCACATTCTTTGTTGCTGCAATAATAGTTTTTCTTCCCCTCATGGACGGGGGAACCGCAACGGGGGCATTTGCCGACAGAGGGCTTTTCCTCCCGGAACAAATCCTTTTTCCCGTCCAGTGCTGCGGCGTGTGTCTGCACAAGCTCCCGCGCCATAGCTTCAATGCCGGACAGAAATTCGCCGGGGTCTGCGGCTCCCTTTGCTATCTGCGTCAGATTGTTTTCCCATTCTGCGGTAAGCTGTGGGGAAGTGAGTATATCCGGCAGAATACAGATAAGGCTGTTCCCGTTTTTGGTAGGGATAAGCTGCTTCCCCTTGCGCTCCGCAAAGCCGCCCTTTACCAGTTTTTCAATGACGGCGGCGCGGGTGGCGGGAGTGCCAAGCCCCCGGCGTTCCGCGTCCGGGTCGGTGTCCCCGTTCCCGGCGCGTTCCATAGCCGACAAAAGGCTTGCTTCGCTGTGGGGCTTCGGCGGCGTTGTGGTATGCTCCGTTACTTTTGCGGCGGGGTTAGGAAAGCCCTGTCCCTCGGAAAGCTTCGGCAGCGTCACGTCTGCATTTTCCCCGTCCTCCGCTTCGGGCTTATCTTTCAGCGTCGCCCGGTATCTGCGTTGAAGCTCTTTCCAACCCTCCGCAAGTACGGTCTTTCCCCTTGCGGTGAAGTCTGTCCCGGCGCATGAGAAAACCGCCGTAACCGCTTCATAAATATGCGGCTCGGCGGTGGCAAAAAGCAGACGCGCCCCCGCAAGGGTAAGGATATTCTTCTCGCTTTCCGGCAGCGCGTCCGGGTCAGCCTTTGCAAGCTCCATAGTGGGAATGATTGCGTGGTGGTCTGATACTTTTTTACTGTCTAATACCTTTACAACCTCCGGCGTGAAGTCCGCGCCCGCCATAAAGGGGAGTTTTTCGCAAAGCAGCGCGATAATGCCCGCTGCGGTGCCGCCCATGTCGTCAGTAAGAAAGCTGCTGTCCGTCCTCGGATAAGTAAGGAGCCGCTTTTCATAAAGGGATTGTGCAAGGTCAAGGGTCTGCTTCGCGGTGTAGCCGAAAATGCGGTTCGCTTCCCGCTGCAAAGAGGTAAGGTCAAAGAGCTTCGGCGGGGCTGCGGTTTTCTTCTCTCTGGTGAGGGAAACGCATACCGCCGTTTCCGCTTCGCAAGCCCCTTTCAGCGCGTCGGCTTCTGCCTTGTCGGAAATCCTCCCGCTTGCCGCTTCCGCGCCGGATAAATCAAGGCGCACATGATAATATTTTTCTTTCTGGAAATGGGAGATAGCCGCGTCCCGGTCGGTGAGCATTTTTAAGGTCGGGGTCTGGACGCGCCCCACGTTCAAGGTCTTTCCATACAGGCAGGAGAAAAGCCGGGTGGCGTTAATGCCGATAAGCCAGTCAGCCTTTGCGCGGCAGAGGGCAGACGCAAAGAGCGCGTCGTATTCCTGCCCGTCTTTGAGGGAAGCAAAGCCCGCCTTGATTGCCCCGTCCTCCATTGAGGAAATCCACAAGCGGCGCATGGGCTTCTTGCAGCCCGCCGCTTCGTAGACAAAGCGGAAAATCAATTCTCCCTCGCGCCCCGCGTCACACGCATTTACCACTTCGGAAACGTCGGCGCGGTGCATAAGCTCTTTTAGGGTTTTGAATTGCTTCCCCTTGTCCGGGTCAACGGCGTACTGCCATTCCTCCGGCAGAATGGGTAAGCTCTCAAAACTCCATTTTTTATATTGCTCCCCGTAGGCGGCAGCTTCCGCAAGCTGTACCAAATGCCCGACGCACCATGAAATGAGGCAGCCGCCGCCCTCGATATATCCGTCTTTCTTTTCCTTAACGCCAAGCGCGGCGGCGATAGTCTGCGCCACGCTCGGCTTTTCTGCAATAATCAGTTTCATTTTCTGTTCTCCTTTCGGTTGTTTTAGGTTTGAAATTGGTTTATACTTTAAGCATTACTATAAGAAACAGGTGACAATATGAAATCAATACATACTTTCGATGTTTTTGCTCCTACTGATGAACAGGAAGAAGCAATGAATAAAAAACGTGGCGGGCATTACAGGCGCGGTAAAAACAAAGAAATGGATTACTTTATTGAGTGTGCTACTTCGCTATTTCCCAACAACCATTATTCAAGGTTCACACCTATATATGATACGACAAAAGAGTTTTATCAACTGATTACTTCTTCCGATACAACAGAAAGAGCTATACTAAATTGGATAGCTTCTAATCGTGCATGGAATTATTTGTTTGGCTTATTACGGCATTATTACAGAACAGGACACCATGACGATAATTATATCTTTCCAGAGTTCAAAATCGGGTCGGCTTATGTGGCTGATTATCTGCTCATAGGTAATAGTTCAGACGGTTATCAATTTGTCTTTGTGGAATTAGAAGCTCCCAACGGGCGGATAACAAAAGAAAAAGGTACTCGTTTCGGGGAAGTAATCAATAAAGGGATTGAACAGGTTAGGGATTGGCAAATGTATATTGCTGCAAATTGGAATGTAATTGTAGCAGAATTGGAAAAGCACTCATTCTCCAATACAAAGTTACCCAGACAATTATACAAATATTGCCCTTATCAAATCTACTATGCTGTGATAGCCGGACTCCGTAAAGATTTTGAGAATATTCGTGATAGAAAGCTCCAACTGCAAAATGAAAATAACATAACACTTTTGCATTACGAAAATCTCATAGATGTTGCAAACGAAAATTAAAAGTCCATTTTCAGCGTTCCGGCTCACTTGCCTTTTTCTCCTGTACCTGTTTCAGACAGTAGCCCACACAAGGGAGCTGCCCTTTGTACGGACAGGAAGCGCAAGCCGGGGAATGGGGAACGGGCGGCGCATTGTCACGCCGCCCGCCCGGTCTTTGTATCATCATCTTTTCAAAGGGATTGTCGGTAAACAGGGTCATGCTTCCTCGTCCTCCTGTTCTTCATCAGAAAGCCCGTCCCCCTCGTCCGGCTCGTCCTCGTCGTAGTCGTCAAAATCGAAATCTTCAAGGTCGGTGCCGCCCTTGACGTTTTGCTTCGGCTTCATAAACTTAAAATAATAGAACGCGCCCCCGCCGCCAAGAAGTGCCACGACAAGGAAAAGCACAAGCCCGCCCGCATTGCCTTTCTCTTTGGGCAGCTCCGGCGGTTCCTCGGTTTCCGGCTCTGCTTCCTTGCCGCTGCAAGCGGTCATGTTGTCCTTGCAGACGGGGCAGCTCACATTTACCTTTCCGGCTTCGCATTTTTCGGTGCAACTGCAAACGGCGGGCGGGGCTGCTTCGGTGCTTCCGTCCTCCATAAGTGCTAAGAGGTCGGCTTCGTCCACTTGATTAAGGAAATGTACGGTGTTCTCGCCCTCGTCGTCCCGGTCAATGAGGATATAAAAGTAATTGCCGTTTTTGGTCGTTACGGTGATAAGCTGCTTGTTGCCGCCGAAATCGTCTACAAGGGTCGCGTTCCCGTCCGGGGTAAGGGGTTCTTCCTTTTGGGGTTCCTCGTAGACAACGCCGCTGTCGTTGGTGTCGTCCTCTCCCTCCGGGGTCTGTGCAAAAGCGGTGACGGAAAAGCCGCCCGAAAGCATAAGGGCGGCGCAAAGTGCGGTCAGTGTTCTAAGGATTTTCTTATTCATTCTCGGTGTCCTCCATTTCTTCGGTGTCGTGGTCTGCGGGTTCTGCGGGGTAGCCCGGCGCGGCTTCCATGCCCGGAATACCGCCCCCGGAAAGCATAGCGGAAAGCTCATGCGGGGAAAGGCGCATGGAGCGCACAAGCTGTACGATTTGCAGGTTTTCCGCTTCGGTTTTCTGCGCTTCAAGCCCCCTTAATTTATTCTGGTACTCGGTGATTTTCTCGCGGGTCTTTGCAATCTCCTTGTCGATACGTTCAATTTTGTTCATAGCCATCAATAAATTTCTCCTTTCAGATTTTCATTTTTTTGTTGTCAGTTCCAATTCATTAAGCCGTAGCCCTTGATACAGGAGTAATTGACGGGGTAGCTCTTTATCTTGCAGGCGTCGCCGGAATTGCCCTCGACGGTATAGACGCGCTCCCCGTCCGTCCCGATAACAAGCCCTACATGGTCTGCGCTCCCGTCCCCGTCCCAGTCGAAAAAGATAGCGTCGCCGGGGGCGATATTCTCATAGCCCCTCGCGCCCCATTGCCCGCGTGACTGGAACCAGGGTACGCCCTGTGACTGGCACCCGGCAAAGCGCGGCTCGCTTTTCCCGGCTTGATTGTAGCACCATGAAACAAAACAGGCGCACCATTCCACGCGGCTGTTAAATCCGTACCAGCTCCAAAAGGGTCGCCCGCCTACGTTGCCGACTTGCCGCTTCGCAAGGTCTACAACGGCGGTGTTGCCGGGGCGTGTGCCGTTTACAAGCTGTACGCCGCTTAAATCCTCGGACGCGCCCATATCGGGGGAGCCGCCGCCGAAAATCAGCGGCTTGTTTCCGCTTGTTTCCAGATAGACGCGGTACATTTCAAGCTGCTGTGGCGTTAGAAGTTCCTCCGCAATCTCGGAAATGGGCTTGTTCGTCAGCTTCACGTTGAGGATATGGTACTCGTAGGGTACTTCCTCGCTGGTCGTTTCCCCTGTTTCCGGGTCTGTGCTTGTTTCTGTGCGGTAGCGGATTTCCGTTTCTTCCGTCAGCGTCAAAGTGTACTGCATGGCAAAGACGCGGTTTAGTTCTGCCTGTGCGCTCTGCGGGGTGTAGGTCTGTAAAAGGGCGGTGAGGTAGGACGCTAACTCATGGGGGTTATGCCCGATACTGTCAAGGTCATAGCGGTATTCGTCATAGCCGGGGTGGGTGCTTTCGATATTGTCAATCTGCTGCTGAAGCTCGTTTTCCTTTGCGGCGTAATTATTTTCCGTCGCCACAAGGTCGCTGTCCTCCGACGTGTAGGAAGTCCCAAGTATGCCGTTCATCAAGCCGGAGAACATGGAGCCGCAAGAGGAAAGCCCCGCCGATACCATGATGAATAAGAGCAGCGCGGCAACGGCGATACATACGCCCGCCGGGTGCCGCCCTACAAAAGCGATTGCCTTTTTTGTTTCCTCGGCGGTCTTTTTTGCCGCCTTGCGGGTGTTCTCTGCGGCTTTCTGCGCCGTTTTTGCGCCGCCTTTCCTTGCCGACTTTGCATACTGCCGCTTGATTTGCTGCTTCTGCATGAAGCGGGAAAGGGGATTGCCCGCAATCTGCGGATTGTCATGTAGGGATTTATGGTACTGGAAATCCACATTCGCCTTGAACGCCGCTTTCTCTGCCTTTGCCGCCGCCCGGTAGGGTTTGAGCTTGTGGCTGCGGTAGCCCTCCTTGACTTTCCGCGTCCCGTACTTTGCGCCGCGCTCTGCCAGTTCTTCGGATTTGTGCGCCCCCTCAACGCCGGAATTGTCCTTTTCAACGGAATGTATCTTGTTGTGGACGAAAATACCCGCTTCCTGTGCGGGGCGGGATAGCGGGTTATTGTGGGGCTTATTCCTTCCTATGGGCTTTTCCTGTTCCTCAAAATGTAGGCGGGTCTTGCCTTTCCCGGTGGCTTCATCAAAGGTGCGCTCCCGTACAAGTTTCTTTTCTTTGGGGATAGCCGCCTTTGCCGCGTCCAGACGGTCGGCTGCTTTGTCCGATTTTCGGATATACCTTTCAAGCTCCGGCGTTGCCCGTTCCTCGTCGGTAAACTGCAAGCGGGAAGATTTTTCTTTTGCTGTGGCTTCTGCCTGTGCTTTCCTCGCCGCCTTTTTGCTCGCCTTTCTGGTACGCGCCCCGTCGATACGCTCCAAGACGCGCTCGGCTGCGGCGGTGTCCTGTTCCCGTTCTGCCCCCGGCGCATGGGGAAGCGGCGGCGCGGCGGCTGTGGGCGCGGGAGCTGCGCCGCCCGGTATGGTCTGCGCTGCCTGTTCCGGCGGCTGCGGTGCTTCGGTCTTTGCAAAGTCCGCGTCCCTTATCCGCTTGCTGATACGTTTCTTTTTCCCGGTGGCGGCGTTTACCTCGACAGCCCCCTCGCGGGTCATTTTCTGCGTGACTTTCTCACGCGCTCGATACTGTTTTATTTTTCTGTCCCTCCAATCCGCGCCCTTGCAAGGGCGCAATACTCGGCGTTTATCTCAATGCCTATATAATGCCTGTCAAGCTGCCTTGCGGCTGCTCCCGTCGTGCCGCTGCCGAAAAAGGGGTCAAGCACAACGCCGCCTTTCGGACAGCCCGCCTTGATACAGGTTTCGGCAAGTTTTGGCGGGAACGCGGCGAAATGCCCGCCCTTGTAGGGTACGGTATTGATAAGCCACACGTCCCGCCTGTTCCGCATGGTCGGCATGAGGGCTTCGTCGTAGTAGCTGCCGCTTCTCGCCCGGTTAAGCCCCTGTACTTTCCCCTGTCCGGGTACTTCGTCCGCATATTTCTGTCCCGCGCTGCGCCCGGTGCGGTACCGCGCCGCCGTTGTGGGGGCTAACGGCTCGGCTATGGCGGCTGCGTCATAGAAATATTTCTTTGACTTCGTAAGCAGAAAGATATGTTCATAGCAGCGGGTAGGGCGGTCTTTCACGCTCTCCGGCATGGGGTTTTCTTTCTGCCAGATAATGTCGCTCCGTAAATACCACCCGTCAGCGCGTAGGGCAAAAGCTAAAAGCCAAGGGATACCGATTAAGTCCTTTTGTTTGCAGCCGGAAACGCGGTTGTTTTTTGCAATCTGCTGTCCGTTTCTGCCTTTCGGGTTCTTCGGGTCTGCATGGTAGCCCTTGTTCCCTGTGCCGCAGTAGGTGTCCGCGATATTCAGCCAGAGCGTACCGTCAGAACGCAGTACCCGGCGCAGCTCGCGGAAAACCTCGGTCAGCCTGTCAATGTACTGCTCCGGCGTGTCCTCCCGCCCAATCTGCATATCAAGCCCATAATCCCTAAGCGCATAGTAGGGCGGGCTTGTGACGCAACAGTGTACGCTTTCCTCTGGAAGCTCCCGCAAGGCATAGAGCGCGTCCCGGTTGATGATGGTGTCAGTTTTCAGCCCGTTCATGCTTCGCCCACTTCCTCCGGCTTCGTCGTCATTACCCGGTAAAGCTCGGTGTCTTTCGGGAAGCGGTCTACAAAGGGCAGCACCACGTTCCCGTAGAAGATAAGCCCCTCGCCCGCTTCGGTGTGGGTGACATATTTCATCTGCTGCGGGGAGATGTTGAGCTGCTTCGCAAGGATAGCCCGGTCGCCCGCCGCCTGATTGAGCATGAGGACAAAATCAGAGTTTTCAAAGATATTCTCCACTTCGCGGGAAGCAAGCAAATCCTTGACATTCTGCGTAATGGCTGTGGGTATGCCGCCCCATTTTCTGAAACGCTTCCAGATTTCAACGGAATAGGCGGCGGTCTGTTCCTCTTTCAAGAGAAGATGAAATTCGTCCATAAAATACCGGGTGGATTTCCTTTCTGCCCGGTTGACGGTGACGCGGTTCCATACCTGGTCCTGCACAATGAGCATACCTAACTTTTTGAGCTGCTTCCCAAGCTGCTTGATGTCAAAGCAGACAAGGCGGTTGTTCAGCTCCACGTTGGTACGGTGGTTGAATACGTTAAGGCTCCCGGAAACATACAGCTCCAACGCCGCCGCAATACGCGCCGCTTCCGGCTCCGGCTGCTTCAAAAGCTCGTTGTAGAGGTCGCCCAAGATAGGCATTTTCTCCGGGTCGGGGTCTGCAAGGAAAGGGCGGTACACGTTCCTAACGGCGCGGTCAATGACGGTCTTATCGACGGGCTGCAAGCCCTCCTTGCCGCCTATGACAAGCTCGCAGAGGGAGAGGATAAAGTCGGATTTCAGCGCAAGGGGGCTGTCGTCCTCGCTGTAATTGAGGTTAATATCCATAGGGTTCACATACTGGGGCTTCCCGTCAATGCCCTTGCCCGTAGGGGATAAGCGTATCACTTGCCCGTCAAGCCGCTGCACAAGGGAAAAATACTCTGCTTCCGGGTCGCAGATAATTATGTCGTCGTCGGTAATGAGGAAAGCGTTTGTCATTTCCCGTTTGGCGGCAAAGGATTTCCCGCTTCCCGGCGTACCCAAGATTAAGCCGTTGGGGTTCTTTAGCTGCTTGCGGTCGCAGAGTATCATGTTGTTACTAAGGGCGTTTAAGCCGTAGTACAAAGCCGCGCCCGTCTGGAAAAGCTCCTGTGTGATAAAGGGGATAAAGATAGCGGTGCTTGACGTGGTAAGCCCTCTTTGAATGGGGATAAGGTTCTCCCCAAGCGGTACAGAGGACATAAGCCCCGCTTCCTGTTGGTAGTCAAGGCGGGTTAAGGCGCAGTTGTTCTTCTGTGCAATGCCCGCCGCCGCGAATACGTCATTTTCCAGTTTCCGCTTCGTGTCCGCCATGTTCACCACAAGGAACGTCAAGAGGAACATTCTTTCATTCCGGCTCTGCAAGTCCTGTAAGAGATTCTTCGCTTCGCTGCCGAAAGTGGCAAGGTCGGACGGTATAATATCCATGTCATAGCCGCTGCGTACCGCTTTCTTCTGTTCCTCGATTTTCATTTTGTCAAGGTCGGTAATCTTGCGCTTGATTGTCTTTATGGCTTCGGTCTGGTCGATACTGTGGATATGCAGATTGACGATAACGCCCGTTTCCAAGTCCAGAATGTCAGATAAGATACGGTCGTTTAATTCCGGCGCAAGGATTTCAAGGAATGAAACCGCGCCGATTTTGCGCCCCATGCGGAAATAACGCCCCTCGCCAAAACGGAAAGAGGACGGGGCGATAAAGTCCTTTGTGGAAAGCCCGGACGGGGCAAGCCATGAAAAATCAAAGGCAAACTGCCCGCCCTCCGGGTGGAAAATGCCATGCAGCATTTTAAGGCGTTCATAGCCTGTCATGGGGCGGGCAGACACGCCCAAGAGCTTAAAGTTGTTGAGTACGTCCGTTTCGATACGGGCAAGGCGGGATTTCGCCGCGCCCAGACTGTCGGCTTCAATGGCAAAGGTGATATATTTTGCTTTGACAAGCCCGTTGTTGCCCTTTGCAAGCTGGTTTTTCAGCATATCCCGGTATTCTGTGCGGATAGAATTGAAAGCGTCCTCCTGTGCCGGGATATTGACCGCCTTTTCCGCTTCGCCGCGCTGCGTCCCTTGATTGATGAAAGAAAGCTGCACCGAAACGGAAGCGTCAAAGTAGTTGAGGAAGTCGCACCAGTTCTCAAAAATGGCGGTCTTGTCGTCTGCCTGTGCAAGCTGATAGTTAATATCTTCAAAGGCGACGGTCTTTGAGTATTTCCGTCCCGTAACCTTGCAGATACCGTCCGGGTACATCTGGATATAGGGGATTGTCTGCTGCGCGGTGTGGGCTTTCCCGTCGCCCTTTGCCTGTCTGATGATTTCCGCAATCTGCTTTTTCTCGGCGCGGGTGAGCTTGCGGGGCGGGTTAGGCTTTGTGCTTCCCGCCGCGCTGTTTCTTCGTGTTTCCTTTTGCAATCGCTGATACCTCCTTTTCAAGTTTTCTCTGCCGTTCTAAGACGGAATAAAAGTTGTCTGTCCTGTATGGTCGTTCTTTGGGGGCTATGAATTTTGTCCGTATGATGTTCTTCACCACCACTTCAAGGGGCTGTCCATGCTTCTCATACATGGCAAAGAGGAAACAGGGCAGCATGACGGCAATCATAGCCATAGACGCAAGGCTTGTGCCTGTGCTGTCTTTGAGCAGAAAGAAAAGCGGCAAGCCGAACAGGAGAGCCGCCGCAAAACATACAATCTGCCGTTTGGTAAGGTTGAAAGCTACTTTTGTCTTGACTTTGGATAAGTCTTTGGGTACGGGTACATACGCCAAGTGAAAACCTCCTTTCTCTGGGTTTGGTGTTGCTGTAATTTTCCATAAGGGTAATCAAGGCAAAGGTCAATCTATGCCCTTTGCCCGCCCGTATTATATGGGGGTTATCCGCGTCAAGGTCGGGTCGTATTTTCGCCGCTTCGCTCTGAAAATCTCCACCCTGCCCTTGACACGCCGCTAATGCGCGGAGAATATCGACTTCGCCAGTGCGCCGGATTTGAACAGGGAGAAACAGAGGATAACGGTATAGGCTGCAAGGGAGAATATCGCGCTGTGCAGATTGTCCGCTATTATCATGTTGTTTACCAGAACCGCGTAAATGCCGACGCATATCATAATGAGGAAGCCTTGAAAACCGATAGCGAACAGGGATTTTAGGTAGTTGTTTCCTATCTGCCCCCATTCCCGGTTCGTCATAGTTGCAAACGGGATAGGCGATACCGAACAGTAAAGGTAAATTTCTATCATGCGCCCGTAGAGGATAACGGTTATCAGTACGGACATGATTTTCATGCACAAGCTCACAAGGCTTGTTTCCATGACAAGTAAGAGCAGTTCGGGGATTTCCATAGCGTCAAGCCCGCTCTGCATGGAAGCAAGGGCGGCGGCAACATCAATCTCTGTGCTGCCGCCGATTACCCCCGCCGCGCCGGAAACAACGTGCTGCGCCATATCGAACACCGCCATAGTAATGTCAAAGGTGTGCGTCACAAGGTAGACTGCCACAAACGCCTTGAACACCCACTTGAAGAACATGGAAGTGTCAACGTCGTGCATATTGTTCTTTTCCGTTACCATGCTGATAAGCTCATAGCATAGGACGTAGGTAATGACAAGCCCCGCAATGGGTACGATTACATTTTCACTAAGGGTCTGTATCATGGAGAATATATTTGCGTTCCACCCTTGCGGGGTCTGCCCTACCTCTGCGGCGATAGTGCCGACTTTTTCGTTTACGTCCCCGAACATAGTTGACAGATTACCGTTTATGGCTCCTATGAGGATTTCCTTTATCCATTCGTTAATCGCGTCAAGTATGCTCTGCATAAGCCTTTACCCGCGCTTCTTAACCGAACAAGCCGGAAAGCAGCGGTACAAGGGTCATGCCGATAAGGGCAACGCCGCCGCCCGCCATAAGCTGCTTCATGCCCTGGCTCTTTGCGCCCGGATTGTCATTGCCGTAGCCCTCCATCAGATTGATTACGCCCCAGATACCAAGCCCGGCTCCAAGTGCTACAACAAGGGTCTGCAAAACGTCTACTGCGCTATTGAAAAATGCCATAAATATATCCTTTCTGCCGCGTCTGCGGCTGTCCGGCAAGCGGACAAAAGGCGGTCAGCGTATGGTCGCCGCCGCACAAAAAAACCGCCCTCTGGTAAAGGCGGCTGTCCCCGCGCTGCGTAAGTTCTGCGGCGCGGCGGTATTCAGTTGTAAGGGGTGCGGCTCCTGCCGCTGTGTACTGCGCCGGAAAGTGGGGGCGCGTATCATGTAGCCGGTATGGATAGATGTGATTGCTTCAATCGCTCCTTTCTGTGTTCCGCTGTGCTGCCGGACGTTTTTTTCAGACTTGCGGGAAGTGAATAGCTTGCGTAGCAAGGTGTTCGCTTCCCGCAAGTTCACAAAGGGGTAGCTGCCGCAAGGCAGCGTAGGGGAAGTGTAGCTTCCCCTGTCCCCCGGCGGTCTGCCATGCTGTCACTGTTGCGGGATAAGCCCCCGGCGCGTGACATACTCCGTTGCAAAACGGCGGTGTTCCGCTTCCTTTTCCCGCCAATACTCCCATAATGCAGCGTCGGCGGCTTCCGCAACATTCATTAAAAACCGTTCAAGCTGCTTTTGTTTTTCCTCTGCGCTACGTTTCCTCATGGTCTGCGTCCTCCTGTAAGTCTGCCGCGTCAAGCTCGTAATAGTCAAAAACCTCGTCGGGCTTGACAATGGCGGGGCGGCGTTTAAGGTGCTTTTCCATGTCAAAGGCGTTCTTCGGGTCTGCGTCGGACAGGTACTTGTATTTCGGGTGCTTCGTTATGTCGAATTTGTCCGAAAAGAACGGGCGCACCCCGCGTAGCTGCAAGATACATTTCCCTCCGTCCATGACTGCAATTTCATCTTCCGTCATAAGCTGCTTTCCCAATTTCTGATAGTTCAGCCCATGCGAAAGCTCCCGCCCCCTTGTTTCGGACGTGTTAAAGCTGTCTATCGTTTCTTTTCCTAAAATTTCCGATATTTCTTTAAGGGTGGTTTTCTCCTTGCCGCCCAAGAAAAGCGTGGTGTCGCAGTTGCCGACTATGGTATCGGCGTTGTCTTTGTAAATGGCTTTTAGCTGTGACTGGCTCTGCAAGATGATTGACGCGGATATTTCCCGGCTCCGTATCGTTGCAATGAGCTTTTCAAACTTTGGTATCTGCCCGATATTCGCAAATTCATCAAGTAAGCACCTAACATGGACGGGAAGCCGCCCGCCGTATTCATCATCTGCCTTGTCACAAAGCAAGTTGAATAGCTGTGTGTAAAGGATTGAAACGACAAAGTTAAAAGTGTCGTCGGTGTCGCTGATGATGACGAAAAGGGCGGTCTTTCTGTCGCCTATGGTGTCAAGCTCCATTTCGTCGGTTTCCATAAGCTCCCGCAGCTCCTTAATGTCGAATGGGGCTAACCTCGCGCCGCATGAGATAAGTATGCTTTTTGCGGTCTTGCCCGCCGCAAGTTTGTATTTTTTGTACTGCTTGACTGCAAAATGTTCCGGGTCTTTTTCTTCCAGACGTTCAAACATGAGGTCAACCGGGTTCTGGAAATCCTCGTCGTCCTCGCGGGCTTCCGACGCATTTATCATCTCAAGCAGCGTCGTGAAGTTCTTCTCGTCCTCCGGGGCTTCATACCAGATGTAGCCGATTAGCGCGGTGTAGTAGAGCTTTTCCGCTTTCACCCAGAAATCCTCGCCGGATTTTTCCCCGTCGCCTTTGGTGTTGGCGATAATGGTATTGACTAACTTCAAAATGTCCTTTTCGCTCCGCAGATAGGCAAAGGGATTGTATTTCATGGATTTTTTGAAGTTAATCGTATTTAGCACTTTGATACGGTATTTGTACCGCTGTAACATTTTCCCGGTTTCCAAAATCAGTGTTCCTTTCGGGTCAGTGACGATATACGACGTTGGAAAATCCTTTGACGTACATTGCATGAGCGACGGTTTCACAAAGAACCGGGTCTTGCCGCTGCCGGAACCGCCGATTACAAGGATATTTTTGTTTCTTGCGTATTTCGGCTGCTTCGGGCGGCTGTTCATGGTGAGCCGTTCCGTCTGCGTTAAGGGGATATTGTTCTCAAATACCGGGTCGGTGTACGGCTTTATGTCGTCAGCCCCGCCCCAACGCGCCGAACCGTATTCTGTCCCGCGGCGGTATTTCTTCGCGTTCTTGCCTTTGGTGTAGATAATCAGCCGGACAATGACCGCCCCCGCAATGCCTAAAGCTAAGTCTGCCGGGTGGAAGCTCGGCGCGATACTGGAAAAGGCGGCGGTAAAACCGTCCCCAAGATGTAGCAGCTTTGCGCTTGCGTCCGCGCCGGGGGAGAGCCGGACAGCCGCGCCCACTTTATCAAAGAGCCAGACAAAGAGCAGATACGGGAGATTTAGGATAAGCAGCTTCTTGATTTCCGGCTTCATAGCGATACCTCCCTGTCCTTGTTCTTGACCTTTGCCCGTTCCGCGTTTCTGCCCTGTGCAGCTTCTTTGAGGGTAGAGAGCAGCTTTCGGATTGAGGGCTTTTTCTCCTGTGTCAGCTTTTTTGCGGAAAATTCCTTAAAGGCTGCGGTCAGTACGTCCGCGTCCCGCCCCTTGAAGAAAACCAGATAGCGGGGCGGGCTTTCCGTCGCGTCCTTTTTCAGCGCAAAGTCGATACCGTACTTTTTCGCCGTACTCTCAAAGGCTTTGATATTGCCCTCGGTAATCTCAATGTTGGAAACGCCCGCGTTCTGCTTCATAAGCTGCTTTAAGCTCTGCTTGCCCTGTGGCGGTTTTGCAAGCTGCTTTTTGCCCTTTGACAGTATGGCTTTCATTGCCTTTTGGAGCGTCTGCGCGGTCAGCTTCCCGGTCTTGATGTAAAGGGCTATGGTCTTTTCGTTTACTTCGTCCTGCAATTTGTCGCGTCCTCCTTTCGCGTTTCTTTATGGGGCGGCGGTCAGATACGCACCCGCAGCCCGTTCAAGTCCTCGGCTCTGATACCCACAAGATACCAGTTGTCGCCGTACTCAATCCGGGTCGGCTTCCACTTGCCCCGCACGAATACGTCAAAGCACTCGCCGCAATGCAAGCCCCCGTAGTAGCTGTTTAAGTCAAAGCGGATGTCGTAACGGTCGGTGCGCTCGTCAAATACCAATGCTCCTGTCATTTTCTGTGCCATAATAAAATCCTCCTTTTGTGGTTGTGGGTGGTTACAGGCTTTCGCCCTCATTGCATGAATAATAGTCCGGGTCGCCGTACTGCGGCTTTTTCGGTGACAGTGCGCCGCTTGCCATGTCATGGGCGACAAGGGAAGTGTAGTAGTTGCCGATTGTGGACGGGGCGTTGAAAAGGGCGGCTTTCAGATATTGCTTGATGTTGCGGATTTTGGTTGTGTTCTCCCGCATACAGTCAAGCACAAAGCGGATATGCTCGCCGTCTAGTTTCATAAACTTTGACTTCACAAGCTCTGCCGGGTAGTCGTCCCCCGCAATCCGTACCCGCTTTCTGGCGGTGCATACGGTTTCAAGCATGAGGTCTACAATCTCGTCCAGCCTGTCACTGTCAAACTTCATGTCCTGTTTGAGAATGTGGTAGTCGATATTGTCCTTGATGATTTCCCGGTATATATCAACTGCGCTCTGTGCTGCCGCTTCCGTTCCTTTCCGTTCCGGCGGCGCAGCCGCTTCTCTGCAAGGAGAGGGGTTAGGGGAAAGGATAGGAATGGAATGGGTACTTGATAAATCTGTATTTGATTTTTCTTTTTTTGGTAAGTCAGTTCTTTGTATATCTTTATTTAATTGCGTTGGATTTTCCAACGTAGGTTTTTCCAATGTTGGTTTTTCCTGCATTGGATTATCCAATGTTGGATTTTCCAATGTAGGTAAATCCGGCGTAGGCGGCTGCGGCTGCTCGAATATCACATAGTCCGCGCCCCGCAAGCGTCCTTTCTCGTCGCGCTCCCTTGAACGGACGATATACCCGGCGCGTTCAAGTTCCTTAATGGCTTCGCGGATAGCGTCTATCTTCTCCCGGTTGATAAGGGATAAGCCTTTCAAGGTGTAGTCCCAATCTTCGGGGAGTGACAGCATTTGCGACAACAGCCCCTTTGCCTTTAGGGAAAGCTCCTTGTTGCGTAGGTGGTGGTTGCTCATTACGGTATAGCCCTTGTTTCGTTCCACTCTGAAAACTGCCATAGTTCATAGCTCCTTTGCTTTGGATTTGTTACGCAGTAGAAGCGCGGTTTCGGGGGATAAGGTATAAATCCCTTTCCGCGCCAGATACGCGCCCGGAAAACCGCTTGTAGCAAGGCTTTTTCTGCCCCTACTGCGTAACAAAGGGCATGAAAAAAGCGGCGTTCCTGTTCTCCCATGTAGAGAGTAAGAAACGCCGCTTCTGCGTCGTATTCAGTTTTTAGTACAATACCCTGCTTGTCCGTCGCTCGAAAAACCTTGATTTTCCAGTGTTTTCAAAAGTATCGTTATCTAACGTCAGCTTTCGAACGTCCGGCATTCCAGCAGATGTTAGAGGATATTAAAGCAGGGAAAGTGAACTGCGTGGTAACAAAGGATTTATCGCGCTTTGGGAGGAACCACATCGAGGTAGGGAAATATATTGAGAAAATATTCCCATACCTGGGTGTCCGTTTTATTGCAGTCAATGATAATTATGACAGCCTGACCAATGATACACAGACAAATAACATTATCATTCCATTCAAAAATCTGATCAACGATGCATACTGCAGAGACATCAGCATTAAAATCCGGAGTAACCTGGAAGTAAAAAGGAAACGGGGGGATTTTGTAGGCCCCTTTGCCCCTTACGGCTACCGGAAGTCAGAAGAAGATAAAAATAGGCTGGAGATAGATGAAGAAGCTGCAGAAGTGGTGCGGTCTATCTTCCGGATGTATCTGCAGGGCAGCAATGCGTATAAAATAGCGGAGAGGCTGAATAAAAAGAACATCCTTACACCTATGGACTATAAGAAGGAGAATGGCAGTGCGTTTTATACCGGCTTTAAAAAGAACCTGAAAAGCCAGTGGACGCATATGCATGTGCTTCGCATTTTAGGGAATCCCGTTTACACTGGGACGCTGGTTCAGGGGAAGGAAACCACGCCGAATTATAAAGTGAAGAAGAAAGTGAAGCGTGACCAGAGCAAATGGAGCCAGGTGGAAAATACCCATGAAGCGATTATTCCGTCCGTTGATTTCCAAAATGCACAGGAGCAGTTACAGATGGATACGAGGACAGGAACCGCAAAAGAGAAAGTATATTATCTGTCCGGCGTTGTAAAGTGCGGTGACTGTGGCGCTAACATGGTCAGAAAGACGGTTCCTTCTGGGAAAAGGAAATTTATTTATTATGTATGTGGGAGCCATAAAGGAAATAAGAATATCTGCAGTTCCCATAGCATCAATGCGGAGGCTTTGGAGGAAAGCGTACTGAAGTTGTTGAACCATCAGATTAAGAATGTGACGGATTTAGGACGGATTCTGGATAAGCTGGAAGATGCGCAGATCAGGAAAGGAGAGATAGAAAAAAGGAACCGCCAGATTACAAAGAAAAAGGAAGAAGTGCAGAAATATGACCATTTGCGTCTGGATTTATATGAGGATTACAAAGATGGGCTGATTACGAAGGAAGAATATCTGGAGTTAAAAGAAATCTATGAAATACGTACCAGGGCAGCAGAACAGTCGCTGGAAGCACTGGAAGTGGAGATGGCGTTTTTTGCCGATGGAGAGAAAGATACATGCGGTTGGATCAACGAGTTTAAGAAATATGGATATTTGGAATGCCTGTCCAGGGAAGTTGTCGTTTCCCTGATTGAGCAGATATTGATTTATGAAAAGAAGGAAGGGGAGCGCTATCCGAGGATAGAAATACATTTCAAATATGAGGAAGAGTTTCACACATCTGTAAACATGTTGGAAGAATTGCATGGGGAAACTTTCTCAGGGCATACAGGCAGCCTGTCTGTCAGCGATGGAAAAAAGGAGGGTACATATGGCAAGAACGAGTAGAAAACAGGGAAAAGCGGCAGACCGGCTTAAACCGCCTGCCGTGGAAGCAGGGCTGTATGTCCGTTTGTCCGATGAAGATAATGGGGGCAGAAGCGCAGACGGGATAGATAACCAGCTTGAGTTTTTATTGGAATTTGTAAAGCAATTAGAAAAGATGAAAGTCGTTGAAACTTATATGGATAATGGGCAGACAGGGACTGATTTTGAAAGGCCGGGATGGGAACGGATGATGGAGGACGCAAAATGTGGCAGGATTAACTGCATCATTGTGAAAGACCTTTCCCGGTTTGCAAGGAATTATCTGGAAGCAGGGGATTATCTGGAAATAATATTCCCATTCCTGGGCATCCGTTTTATTGCAGTCAATGACCGTTTTGACAGCGCGGGAGAGATTTTTCCCCCGAAAGAACTGATCACGGAATTTAAAAACCTGGCAAATGATTATTATTCAAAAGATATATCGAATAAAATCATGTCAGCGTTCCGGGTGAAAAAGGAACAGGGACAGTTTATAGGCGGGAAAGCTCCATATGGGTATCGCCTGAAAGACAATCATTATGTAATAGATGAAGCAGCGGCAGAGGTTGTCAGGCGGATTTTTGAAATGAAGGCAGACGGGATAAGCGCCTATAAGATTGCCCGCATATTGAACCAGGAGGGCGTCCCGTCCCCCAGCAGATATGCGGGGGAACAGGGCGTGAAAAAGTATAAGGACTGCAGTCATATTTTATGGCAGCCGGAAGCGGTCAGCCGGATTTTATATAACAGGGCGTATGCCGGGGATTTGGTGCAGGGAAAGTATAATTGTTCCATTTATTCCAGGGAAAAGCAAGGCAAAAAAGAAGAGGATGCATGGGAAGTCATAGAAAATGCGCATCCGGCAATCATTGACAGGGATGCGTTCCAGAAAATACAGGAAATCCGGGAAAAGAACCGGAAAGTATGGAAGGACAGGCAGGGCAGGCCGGGATATGGGAATGTGCTGGAGGGGATTCTGGTGTGTGGGATTTGCCATCATGCGATGTGGAGGAATAAAGAGGTGGAGAATGGGAATGTGCGGTATTATTTTTATTGTGGCTCTGCTTATGGCCATTCCCAGGTAAAGTGCAACACATCCTCTATTGTGGATCATAGAATTTTTGATATGGTGTTAAAGCAGATAAAGCTGCAGATAGATTTGGCCGTAGAAGCCGACAGTCTGTTGGAGCGGATGAAAAAATCAGATTGCCAGCTTGCGGCTTACAGGATGAAAAAGAAGGAAGCGGAGCAGGCAAGGGATGAACTGCAAAGATATGTATATCTAAAAACCAGTATTTACGAAGATATGAAACAGGGGATCTTGACAAAAGACGAATATTTAACCGCGAAAGGAAGATACACAAAAAAGATTTCTGAATTGGAAACAGAATTGAAAATCAAGCAGGCTGAACTGGATCATTTTAAGCAATGCATGAGTGGGGAAAACCGCTGGCTGAAAGCCTTCCTGAATTTCCAGGATGCAAAAGAGCTTACAAGGGATATGGCGGTAAGCCTGCTGGAAAAGGTGGAGGTATATGAAGATAAAAGAATCCATATCAGATTCCGTTTCCGGAATGAGTATGAGTATCTGATGAACCAGTTAGCGGAAAGGGGCGGGGATTGTGGCAGAGAAATTTCTGGCTGAATATTTCAGGCTTTCTGTGGAAGATGGGGACGTAATATCGGATGATACGAAAGCAGAGAGTCAAAGCATCAGCCATCAAAGGGAGTTGATCACACGGTATATCTGTGACAAACAGCTTTATCCCTCCATACAGAGGTTGGAATTTGTAGACGATGGATACAGTGGGACAAACTTTGACCGGCCGGCAGTTAAAGAGATGCTGTCGCTGGTCAGGGAAGGGAAGATATGCTGTATCATTGTGAAAGACCTTTCCAGGTTTGGGAGAAATTACCTGGAAGTGGGAGATTACTTGGAGCAGATATTTCCTTTTATGGGAGTCCGGTTTATTGCGGTCAACGATGGATACGACAGTAACGACCACATAGGGACGACCGGGGGGATTGAGATTGCTTTCAAGAGCCTTCTTTATGATATGTATAGCAAGGATCTCTCTGAAAAAATGCGTTCATCGTTACTGGTAAGGAGAAAGAGGGGGGATTTTATCGGCCCCAGAGCGCCGTTTGGCTATCAGTTTTCTGGGAATAAAAAAGTCCTGGCAGTGGATGAAGTGGCGGCGCAGTATGTCAGACGGATTTTCGGGCTGGCCTGTGAAGGATACGGAACTGGAAAAATAGCACAAATTCTAAATAAGGAAAAAATACCAACGCCGGGATGGTATAAGAACCAGGAGAAACAGCAGTACCATATCATGGATGGAGAAGGGTATTGGAATTGTGGGAAGGTTCGGAAAGTCCTTCAGAACAAGGTTTATATGGGAACTGTCGTAAATGGGAGAACCAAAGTGACAGAGGTCGGGGGCAGCCATTTCCGGCAGGTGCCGGATGAGGAACAGATATGTGTCCCGGATATGCATGAGGCGATTGTTACAGAGCAGGAGTTTTTGCTGGCGTCAGAAGTGATAAAGAACAATGGACGGCAGAAAGGGAAGAAGCATAACCGGAAAGATGAGGGGGTATTGCAGGGGAAATTACGTTGTGGGAATTGTAAAAGAAGTTTGGTACGGATCAGACGCAAGAGTACACCATGCTTTACCTGTCAAAAGGCGGCATATGAACAGGAAAGCGGATGTATCGGTGAACGGTTAAGCGAGGCGGAACTGGAAGCGACTGTTCTGGAACGTATCAATCAGGAATTAGGGCAAGAGATTCTGGTTAGAAAAAACCAGAAACCGGATGCAGTTTATTTGGCGGTAGACGGCAGGCAGTCAAAACTCCCTTCGGTAAAAGAGATGAAAAAAATGTGCATGGTATTGGAGCAGAAACAGGATTCATTAAAGAGGGAAAAGCAGTATCTTTATGAGCAATACAAATTGAACCAGATGGAGCGGAGAATTTATCTGAACAGAGTGGAGATATTGAGGGAAGAAGAAAGAAGGTTAAGTGAACAGCTTCAAAAGATAGAGGATGAAAGAGAGAAGCGTGAGGAAGAAAGCAGTTCACATCAGGAAGAGGCTGAATATACTGGAAAAATGGAAAGCCTTACCAAGGAAGTGGTGGATGAATGGATTGAAGCTATATATGTATATGGAAAATTCCAGTTAGATATAGTTTATAAAGAAAAAATAAAGAAATCTAAAAAAAGTATAAAAAAGTGTTAGTCCTTACTTGACAGCACCATATGGGGAGAAAGTGAAAGCGTATTTGAGGAGAGGAGCGCGGCCGCTGCCAGGATTTGAGGAGTATCCCAATCCGCAGGTGGGGTATGGGGCGCTGTGTGTGAGGGATAGTCTGCCAGCATAATTGCTAAACTTAGAAAAGATTCAGTATATAAGAGAAAAAAAGTTTGATAACAAGTTATCAAAAAGAGAAAAAAGTTATCAAACTTGCTCTAAAGTTATCAAATTTGTTGACTTGAGATATGCTGGAAGATATAATTAGAATATATTATCTGAAAGGGTTTGCTTATGCAAGCAGAAGCATTGAAAAAATTGGTTTTTGATATACAGAAATTGAAAACAGACAGTTGAATTAAAGTCTGCTGAAAAAGGTTGTCCAACTAGATTATATGATACACTTTCTTCGTTTTCGAACCAAGATGAAGGCGGTGTTATTATTTTTGGAGTTGATGAAAATGATAAATATAAAATAAAAGGAGTTTATGATCCGCAGAATTTACAGAAGAAGGTAACCGAACAGTGCAAACAGATGGAGCCAATGGTAAGAGCTTTATTTACGGTTTGTGATATTGAAGACAAAGTGATTGTATCTGCTGAAATTCCGGGTGTAGATATTACGGAAAGACCAGTGTTTTATAAAGGTGTTGGTAGAATCAAAGGTTCTTATATTCGTGTCGGGGAATCTGATGAGCCAATGAGTGAATATGAGGTGTATAGTTATGAGGCTTTTCGTAAAAGAATTCGTGATGATATTCGTACAGTAGATGAAGCGAAATTACAGCTTTTGGATGAAAAGCGTTTAAATGATTATTTGACTATGGTAAAACAGGAGAGAAGAAATCTTTCGGAAAATGTATCGAAGGAAGAAATTTTGGAATTGATGGCAGTTATGGTATGTAATGTTCCTACATTGGCTGGGATAATGACGTTTTCTAAATATCCTCAAACATATTTTCCGCAGCTCTGTATTATTGCAGTATGTTTACCTGGAACGGAGATGGGAACAATAGGAGAAAGTGGAGAACGCTTCATTGATAACAAGCGGATTACAGGTGCAATACCAGATATGTTGGAAGAAGCAGTTGAATTTGTACGAAAGAATAGTCGAACTAAGACTATTATAGATGATAATGGGAAGAGAAAGGATAAACCGGAATATCCAATTAAAGCAGTTAGAGAAGCAATTTTAAATGCATTAGTGCATCGCGATTATAGTTTGCATACGGAAAATACACCGATTCGTATTGAAAGGTGGCTTTATGGATAAAAAAATGCAAATCAGAAACAGTACTGCTGATTTTCTTGTATTTACAAAGGAGAATAGGGAAGACAGCATTGAAGTCAGAGTGCATGATGAAGATGTATGGCTGACGCAGAAGAGCATGGCTCAGCTTTTTGAATGTTCTACAGATAATATTGGCTTACATTTGAAAACATTTTTGCCAGCGGAGAGCTGGATGCAGAAGCAGTTACCGAGAAATCCTCGGCAACTGCTTCTGATGGTAAAAAATATATGATGAGATTTTATAATCTGGATGAAATTATCTCTGTAGGTTACAGGATTAATTCCATTCGTGCGACCCAATTTAGACAGTGGGCAATTACCTGACCCAAACGGAGATGAAAGATTTAAATCAATTTGTTACTATGTATCTGGACTATGCGGAAAGACAAGCAAGACGGCAGATTCCCATGACTATGGAGGATTGGGCAAAAAGACTGGATGTATTTCTTCAGTTTAATGAAGAAGAAGTTCTGAAGGATAAGGGGAGAGTATCTGCTGAGATTGCTAAAAGCTTTGCTGAGAGTGAATTTGAGAAATATAGGATCATTCAGGATAAGCTGTATCAAAGTGATTTTGATAAGTTATTATTTGGGATTGGTGAAGGCGGGAAAGAAAACTTAAAAACAACTTGACAATAATTTATCAATAAAATCCCCCAATACCGGGAAAGCCCCCTGGTGCAGAAAGCCATTACGGATATGGGGGATATTCTTTTTAATCAAAAGGAAAGGGATGTGCCGAAACCGGAGAGAGAAGCAGAACTGCCGCAACAGCCAGCACCGGAAGAAAAGACAGGCTGTACGGACGGATGGAAACATGGCTTTGGGCAGGACGGCACAGGAATCCGGGGAAGGCGTTGCCCCGTCAGAAAAGAAGTCTAAAGAGCCGAAAAAATGGATAAAAAATATAAAGTTATGAAAACAAGAAAACAATGATCAGAAATGCCACCATAATTAAAATATCTATTAAATAAATATTGACACCGGAGAAGTTATGAGTTAATATAGGTTCATATTTTAAAGAAAAGGCAGGTATGTATATGTTGGTGGTATCTGTAATGACAAAGAACAACTAAATATAATAAAGAGGGTAAGCGTTGCGAGTGGTAAGCACTAGGGATAGTGTTTTATTTGCGACACCCTTTTCAGCATTATTGAATGCTGGTTGTTTCTGCCTTACAGAATACTGCATATACTGGGAATTATTGTCTTGTTTTGATGAATGAGAAAAGGGAAAGTATGACGGTAGAGGTCATGCTTTTTTTGTTTTAGACCAACTATGAAATGGAGTGCAAGTTTTAAGACATTGCGGGTATCCTTTCATGGAAAGCCTTGTTTTATTACGTCAATTTGAGACATATGGATTCGTGGTTTCAGTCTATTTATGATAGGCAGAAACCACGTTTTTTTGTGTCTTGAACGAAAATATATTTCATTTGGAGGTTTTAAGCATGAAGATGATACGGACAGAAAATATAACGAAAAAGTATAAACGGTATAAGAAGCAGGAGGGAGTGATAGGAAGTATTAAGGGTCTGTTCCATAGAGAATATGAAGAAAAAATTGCGGTAGATGCCTTTAACATGGATGTGGATAAGGGTGAGTTTATAGGATTGATTGGACCGAATGGAGCGGGTAAAACGACCTTAGTGAAGATGCTGACTGGTATTATTGCGCCAACAGGCGGCGAAATTCAGGTCATGGGATTTTATCCGAATAAGCTGGAGAAGGCATTTAAGCATCAATATGCGGTAGTTATGGGGCAGAAAAGTCAGTTGTTTTTTGAGCTGACAGCGGAGGACACGCTGAGACTGTTTAAAGAAATATATCGTATTCCGGAAGACGAGTATAGGAAAAATAAGAACTTTTTTGTGGAATTGTTTCAGGTGCAGGAGCTTATGGATGTACAGGTAAGGACATTATCATTAGGAGAAAGGATGAAAATGGAATTGATTGTTGCATTGCTTCATAATCCCAAAATACTGTTTTTAGACGAGCCGACAATTGGGCTGGATGCTGTGGCAAGTAAACAGATTCGGACTTTCTTGAAAAATATAAATGAATCGAGAGGGACAACCATCCTGCTGACTTCGCATTATATGGAGGATATTAAGGCATTATGCAAACGCTCTATTGTAGTAAATTACGGCAGAAAAATATATGACGGCGATACGGATATGTTATTTGAACAATACCAGAAAAGCAAGAAAATGACCATATACTTTGAGCATAGCGTAGAGCCTGATATCCCGGATTATTGCAGGATATTAGAAAAAACAAATGACAAACTGGTGCTTGAAATACCAAAACAAAATACAGAAAAAGTTCTGGAATCGTATATCGGTCATTATCCGATCCGGGATATTGGAATTGAGGAAGAAGAAATAGGCTCTGTAGTAGAGCGCATCTATAAGGGGGTGTAAAACGTGAAGAAATATTTGGAAATTGCCAGGGCATATATGAAGGCGCAGTTAATCTGGAGAGCAGATGTATTTATTGATGTGATTCTGTCAGTGGCTAAGATATTGTTTGCATGGATCTTATGGAGTATTTTGTTTGAAGGAAAAGAGCAGATAGCAGGATTGGAATTTCACACCATGATTTCTTACTATATCATAAGTTCCTATCTATTCCAGATGGAGAAGTCTGCTGAAATCAGCCAGCAGATGACGGGGATGTTGAGAAACGGCACTTTTTCAAAATATATGGTGATACCGGTACAGACACAGGGCTATTTTGTGGCGATGGAGGCCGGGAAGATTGCATTTTCTTCAGGCATTGGCTTTTTAGCAACGGTTCTGTGGTTTTGTTTGTTCCGGATTTCCATTGTACATACAGTCAATTGGATGATATTGCTATGGGGAATTATCATGGTTGTTTTAGGTCTGTTGTTTATGGCTTTGCTCAATTATTTCCTTGGGATTTTAACTTTAAAATTTGAGGAGATCAGTACCTTTCTCATGATAAAGGATAATTTATCAGCAGTTGTGACAGGAGCGGTGATTCCCCTTGCACTTTTGCCGGAATGGATGATAGCCGGCATGAGATTTCTGCCGTTCTATTATGTTACATATCTCCCAAGTATGCTGTTTCTAGGAAAATGTGAGGATGAAGCAGTGACAGGTTTATTGGTTTTAAGTATATGGTGCATTTTCTTTATTGTTTTAAATCAAGTAACTTATGAACATTATCGAATGAAATATGACGGAGCAGGAATATGAAAGATAATTTTAAATTTTTGACAGAATTAATGAAATTAAGGTTATCCCATATCATGACATTTCGGTTGGGATTCTTTGGGCCGTTTTTTATTGACACCAGTTATTTTCTGGTTCAGCTTTTTGCCTTTGAGGCAATTTACGGGCATGTGGATGAAATTCGTGGATGGGGGCATGGAGAAATCCTTGTTTTTGTAGGAACATTTTCCCTGATCAATGCCCTTAACATGATCATTTACTTTTTTGGAGTGATTTCCATACCTGAAAAAATACAAACCGGTGAACTGGATTTGTATCTGACCAAACCGGTAAATCCGCTGTTGCGGATTACTTTTGAAAAAATAAATCCAGGTTCCATACCGCTATTGGCTTTCAGTGCAGGTATTATTGCGTATGGGGTGAAAGAAATAGACATGGGTTTTTCATGGTCTACTATTATTCAATATCTGTTTCTGGTTTTTATGATGACGATACTGTACTACGATATGGAACTCTTGATACGATGCTTTGCTTTTTTTGTTTTCTCTGTAAACAATTTAACGAAAATTGAGGAGACAGCGATTGACTTGTGTTTGAAAATACCAGGGATTGCTTTTTATGGAATTTATAAGTTTATTTTTTATTGTGTATTGCCATATGGAATCATTGCAACGTTGCCGACACAGGCACTTATAGGGGCACTGTCAGTAAAAGGTCTGTTTTTTGGAGTAGTAATTGTGTGTATTTTTACTTTTTTTGCATTATCATTTTGGTCATATGGAGTACACAGATATGAAAGTGCAAGCAGTTAATTATTCGTTATTGGAGAAGCTGGGGAAAGCTGTGCTTTCTACATAGAAGGCGACACAGGAAACCAAAGACACAAACTATTTTACACTACCTAGTGCGCAGTTCCTTTTCTGGGAAAAAATACAGCCGGACTTCGAAAAATCCGGCTGTTGGTGTAAAATTTAAGTATATAAATCCTTATATCATTACACAAAAATTATACTTTGAACGAGAAAGGATATCCACTAAATTTTGATCCTTTTTCTATCTGTTAGCCGTATTCTTGAAACCTTCGCTAATTAGTAATGTTTTGGAAAATGGATTTCCGTGATTTTCGCTCAAAAAAAGTGAAAAAAGTTTTTGTTGTTTGTCAGTCAATGTTATTGATATTTGCTATCCCTCCTGCATCTCTGGCCATAATATTTTCCAGATCCAGATATCCGAAATAAAGACGGTACACATTCTTAGCAAGGGAAGCTGCATTTCCAGACGTATATCCGTTAGGGATATTTACGGTCACAGCAATTTCAGGATTATCATAGGGACCATAAGAAATGAAAAAAGCGTGATTTGCATGGCTTTTTGATTCTTGAGTTGTACCAGTTTTTCCTGCAATAGGCACTTCTAAATCCTGGAACAGCTTCCTGACGGTTCTTGACGAATTGTTGGCAATTACCCGTCTCATTCCTTCTTGTACGATATCCCATGTGGTTTCTGAAAAATCCAGTTTGGTATATGCTGGGGCCGGATATTCTGGTTCCTTCCCACCAGAGGGATCGACGATCCGGTCAATCAAACTAAATTCATATACAGTTCCTCGATTCGCTATTGCAGTTACATAACGGGAAAGCTGTATGTTGGTATAGGCATGGGTCGCTTGCCCCATGGCAGAGCGTTCCGGGTCTTCCGTTGTGATATGAGGATCTGTTTCTGGAATCTCTACACCAGACGTATGATCCAGTCCGAAAAAGCCAGCATATTTTCGGATCATATCAATTCCACAGTCAGGATTATAGTTCCCATTTTCATCTATGGACAAACGTTTTCCTAACTCAGCAAAATAGTAATTGCAGGAATTTTGGATTGCTTCTGTTATTGTTTCTTCTCCATGTTTCCCAGGATAGATCCAGCATTTAATGGGAAGTATTGCCTGGTCATATAATCCAGTGCAATTTACATTTTCCTCAATTTCCACAGCCCCTTCCTCCAATGCAGCGACAGCCATGATCGGCTTGAATGTGGAAGCAGGCGCTTTCAAAACCTGGGTGGCTTTATTATAAAGAGGATTGGACAGATCATGTAATAACCATTTATAATATGCGGCGTCTATGGTTCCAGAAAGACGGTTGCCGTCATATCCGGGATAAGTCACAAGGGCCAGGATTTTTCCGGTATTTACATCGGTTACTACAACACCTGCTGTACATGGTTCCAGTGCCATTTGTGCTGGTGTCAATTCCAACCGGATAATCTTTTCCTTAATAAGCTGAAACGCATAATCTTCATTCTGTGTTTCCAACAGGCAGATCTCCTCCTCGTTATGCGCCAAAATTCCCTGGGAATAAAGAGCCAGTAAAAGATCGCTGCCAGTGACCGTTCCATTCTCGATCAGATGTCGGTATATTTCTTTTTCAAATCCACTGTCATTTTCAAGCATCTTTAAGGTATATTCTAACAGTTCGTGAAATATATTTTCCAGATCAGAGTATTTTTGTTCTATGTTCAAAGAAGAGGTATAGATCCATCCTTCTTCAATACCGTTATAAAGATATTCCCTAAGATTCCCCGTTCCGTCTTTCCACGCCAGATATTCTCTGCTGCTTTTATCAATTTCTTCTGTTTTAATGATTCCTTGTTCTCCTGATGACAGATAGGAAACAACATAAAACATATAATCTGCAATATCTTCCGGCAGCTGGCACTGTGCTGTGGGAGTCGAATTATATAACTCGTTTCTCATGGCCTTAAAAGCTTCTGTCCTTGCAGCAAGGAATGTTTCAAATATCCTGACTTCGGCATCAGCAGTACTTTCTTTCAAATGTTTTGTGGAAATCACTCCATTATTGATCAGTTGAAACCATGCACTTTTTAGGGGGATCATTCTGCTGGAACCACTAGCGTTTTTATTGATATTGTCCTCCGCATTAATTAGTTTTGAAGCCAGAACTCCTGCCAGCTGTTGCTCAATTAAATGATAGATACCTTTTTGCAAATCTCTGTCTATGGTTAGATAAACATCACAGCCGGACTTAGGAGCTGTTTGGGAAATGACCTCCCGGATATGCCCCACATTATCTACATAAACTGACAAGTGCCCTTTCGTACCTTGAAGTGTAGTTTCCATAGTCCGTTCTATTCCTGATTTGCCCACAATATCATCTGGTTCATACTCTGGGTTTTCCTGCCGGAGAAGTTCCAATTGACTTTCCTGCATATTTCCTACATATCCAATGATCGGAGAAAAATAGATACTGTCATTATATTTACGGATTGTGGTTTCTTCTGCATCTACTCCAGGCAATTCATCCATATGTTCTAAAATATCTGCCATTGTGGAAGTATCAATATAAGAAGAAATTTTAACTGCTTCATATTTTTTATAAGAAGTCAGCCCTGTTGTGTACCAAATATCCATAACTTGAAGTGCTTCTTCCGGTGTTATAAGCACCGGATTCCCTTTTTTATCTTTTATTTCATCCAGTTTGTAATAGTGATACCGATTTTTGAAAAGTTCTTCCGCAGAAATATTCGAAGGGAATTTTCCATCCGGTCCAGTAAGCTGTTCTGGAGATTTAAGTCCAAATATGTTACATAAAAAACGCTTATGAGATATTTCAGAGGTTGATGTAAAATACATTTCTCCATGTTCATATACAGCGATCTCAAGTTTTCCAGATACCTTGTTTCCATGTTGGTTTAAAATTTGAACCAATTTTAAAAAAATCTTGTTTTTTTCAGATATACTTTTACACTGTCCATTGTCACGGAACATAACTATATAAGCCAGTTCATTGTAAGCCAGTTCATTACCGTTCCTGTCATAGATATTGCCTCTGACTCCGGTAAAATCTAATTCTTTTGTTGTCATTTGCAGATAATTATTGAGATATTGCTCTCCATTTATGATCTGCAGTTCATACAGCCTTACTACCAGTCTGGTAAACATACAGAAAAAAACAATAAACAAAATGACTATACGTGGACAAGCCCATTTTCTTTCTCTACGTTTTTTTCCGCTTTTCTGAAAATTCATGGTGTTTTTTCTCAGAACAGAACCGGCTTGACCTCTGGTGTCAAAGGTTTTATCTAGTAGTATTGAAAGGGTTCGATTAAATCTCCCAGGCATTCGGCTGTACCTCCTACAATATCATGAACAAGCAAAACAACCGGTTTCTTGTTTGCTGCTGTACTTTTAGCATTGGCAAGCTGCACCAGCTGTCTTAACAACTGGTTCAACAATTTACAATATATACTAAAATTAAATAGTTGAAAAATTGATTTAATTGATATAATATATAGTATAAATTCTATATTATTAAGGAGAATAGCATGACTCTGCTAGAAATTGAGGCTTTTCTTGCTGTCGTAAAATATGGAAATATCTCACTCGCAGCAAAGGAGCTATATATCACACAACCTACATTGAGCAAGCGGATAAAAATAATGGAGAATGAACTGGGGTATTCCTTGATCAAGCGTCAAAAAGGCTTAAGAACTGTACAGCTGACACCTGAAGGAAAGAAATTTTTAATCATTGCAGATAAATGGAAAGGCCTTTGGAAAGAAACAAATGAAATATTTTCTGTTGTCCAAAAGCCAAAGTTGTTGGTATCAGCAGTAGAGAGTGTAAGTTTATATCTTTTTCCCAAGGTATTGCAGGAATTTTTACGACAGAACTATAATCTGAAAGTTGCCTATCAACACTCCCCAAGTGCCTACACCTATATGGAAAGCGGACTGCTTGATCTGGCATTTATTGAAGAGCCAAAATATTCCAAACATATCCATGCAACTCCTGCTTTTTCTGAACCTTTTGTAGTTGTGTCCTGCTGTAAGATTGCGGAAGGCGACACCGTATCCGTTGATGATTTGCCGCCGGAATATGAGATTCATGTGTCCTGGAACCCGGAATTTGAAAGCTGGCATTCGAAGTTTTTTGATGAGAAGATTTCTCCACTTATTATATTAAGTCAGGACTCTTTGATTCCATATGTGTTGGAAGGGAAAGCCTGGGGGATCGTTCCTTATTCTACGGGTATAAATCTAAACAAGCAGGGCTTTCATATTTATCGCCTGCTTGGGGGTCCACCGGATCGTTTTATCTATTACTTAGTTCATGGTTATGAAAAAAACAAATTAATTCCATATTTCCTCTCTCTGCTAGATCAGGAACTGAGGACGTACTCGGAAATTATATCATTTTTGTAATAATGAGGAGAACGTAGACTGCGCAGGGAGCTGGAGGAAAAGAAAAAGGAGATCTCATTCTTAAAAAAGCCACCGCATTCTTCGCAAAGGAAATCGATTAGATCAGGATCGGTTTATTGACAGGCATAAGCAGGAGTTTGACATTCGCTGGAAATCCGGGATACCAATTATTCAGATGGATGATGCGACAGATGCATATTTGAAATCTAAAATGGCTGAGGCAATTACATTAAATAAAATACAATATTACTACGTCAGAAACCTACCAGAGCTAGTGTTCCATCCGGACAGAAATCGAAGTCGTGAGCGGTCTGTCACGCACCATTGCGTCGTTAAAATTTCTAGTCGATGGCCCACATCGCCGTCGAAATTTTGCCGAGCACTGGCACGTACCAGACCGCTCACAACTCCATTTTCTATCCGGATGGAACACTAGTGTATTTGAAGAATTAATTCATGCAACGCAATTTGGTCAAGGATTAAATGATGGAAGTTTAGTTAGTAGATTGGAGAATGAAATTGCAGCGCAAAAAGTGCTTTTAAAAAATAGCAAGGCATATAAACTTACAATACCAGAAATGAAACAGACAGAGTTTGTTTTGATTAGTTATACGAAAGAACTACAAGATTTAGTGAAAGGTAAGTAATATATGTTTATAATTCGTCAAAAATTTAATATTGCTGATAAGTATTGTATTTCTGTAGAAGGAGATTCGCAGCTACTAAAAAATGGTATGAGATTAAAAGATGAAAATGGCAATATTTTTGTTATTGAATCTATTGGAATGGTTAATTATAAAAATATTAATGACTATAAAAAAAATGCAGAATTATTTCTGATAGGTGATATAAAAAATATAGGAACTAGTCTTATTATAGTTGAAGAAAACTATGATAAGCAGAGAAGGTTCGTCTGGAATGAGCAGATTTTTCTATAACACTAAAAATCAGCAGATACGAACGGAGACGGAAGACGGCCAGGTACAAGAGAACCGATACGATGCAGAAGGATTGTGTTATGAAGTAAGAGAAAATGCAAACTGGATTCGGTTTGTGTACCACCAGGGAGAGTTGCTGTACGAGAAAAGGGGAGAGGAGAGCAGTTACCACCTGGGAGGCGGAATCGAGGCAGTCTGGCAGTCAGAAAAAAATCATTATTATCATCAGGATGAATAGTTTAGTACGGCTTTCATTATAAATGAGAAGCGGGAGATTCAGAACCATTACCAGTATGACGTCTTTGGAAACGGGATATCTCAGGAGGAAGGGAATTGTGGTCGATGTAAATTTAATGGGGAGATAATAGTAAATTATGCAAAAAATAATGAATCGGATACCAGATAAGGAAAGTTCTAAAACTATGATACAACGATTGCGAAATTATATTGAACCTGTAGATGAAAATTGGTTTCAAAATTTAAAATCTGCAAGTGATGAAAATATTGAAAAGTGGAAGAAACACTTAGGACTTGAAGAAAAAAAGTTGGATTTTCCATCTACATATTTAGAGTTTTTACGGTATGCAGGCGAAGGAGATGGTGGCCTTTTTGAAAAAACGATTGGAGTAAAAATGTCTATCGAATCACAATTCCCTTATTATAGACATGTTTATATTAACGAGTGTGATAGATTGCGCCCATATTATTTTGAATTTATGACTACTTTTGATTATAATATTCCATATCTAATGAATGTTGGAGAAAAGAATAATAAAATTTATTTTGGTATGGAACAAGAATTTAGCGGAAGTTTTGAAAAATTAGTTTTTCAATGTGCGATTCAGATTTACGAACATTTATATTTTTCATCTTATGAAAGTATTTGGCCAACAGTAGACATATTTGATGATTTTGATGTAATACAACAAGGAAAAAAATTATTTCCTGTGTTAGATAAAATAGTAGAAAAACATCATTTGCAGAAGGCATGGTTTTCAGATGATTTAATGTACTTTGCCTATACAGATGAAATGTCTCTTTTAATCAATTGTAGGGAATTAGGTTTTAGAGGGATTATATTTTATAATCAAAAAGAAAAGGTGAAAAATATAAAAGCTAGTTTAATATCAGAAGTTGGCGTAGAATTTTGTGAAGAATAGTATAATTTATTCAATAATATTTATTTGTATTTTTCGGGATTTAATAGAACTTGATAAAATGTGGCCTTCTATAAACATCTATTAGGACAGTGTACTTTTAACGGTTTGAGAAAGTTAGAGGAAAAACGTCAAGGAGAACCAGTAGGAGTGGTCTTCCGCTATGGATATGATGCGTGTGGAAACCGGATTGAAAAGGAAGAAAACTCCCGTCGAACCGTTTACACCTATAACGGAAAAATCAGCTGGTAACAGAGGAAAGCACCTAGGAAAAAATCCACTTTACATACAACCAACAGGGAAGTATGATAAGCATAGAAGGGTCGTCTGGAATCAGCTGGTCAAGAAGTAATAAGAAAATTTGTTGAAAATCAGGATGAATTATTAAAAATTGTGGAACAGGAAGCAGGAGGATCTTTAGATGATTGGATATTTGACGAAGAAAATCAATGGATAAGTTCTGATGAAACAACAAAAATCGAGTGGAATCCAGAAGGACATTCCAATACTAATGAAGGGCCGCATGTAACAATACGAAAAATAAATTCAAAGGGAGGGTATAGTGTAGTAGATAAATATTTTATTCGAGGTTGGGAGAAATTTAAACGTTCATATGGAAAACAATAGATTGGAACGATTTTCGATAGTTAAAATGGTAAGGTATTCAAATTGGATTACACTAATTCAATGGAGGATAATGATGTTATATCAAATTGAAGATTGGAAAACAGTAAAAGAAAATGTACAAAAAACATTAAATATTAAGATATCAAGAGAAAAATTTAGCGTTAATGCTTTTGATTTACCTGGTACAAAAATGATCAAAGTACCTGACTTTGAAAATTTATCAGATGATGAACTTTTTCAAATATTAATTAATTTACATAATTTGTCAGGTATGTTATATGTTGTAACACATATATGTCATAAAGACGGTTTTGGCCCATTTCTGTTAGAAGCTAATCGATTAGAAGGGTTAGTAAAAAATTATGTAAATATTTTTCAAGAAACTTTTTTTGATACAAATGCAATTATTATTAGTTTGAATGAAAAATTAGTATGGATGTTCCACCACTCCGGTTTTGTTGGTCTATTTGATTATTCTAAACAGCTTGGAACATAAAAATTACTGTTTTTTCTTTTTAATCAATATTGGGAATGGAAGGGTGATTATCCTAGATTAATTGAAATTGATGAAATAACAGGAGAACAGTTTGTTATTATTTGTGGTGGCCCAGGAGAGGTTGATGTGATTTTGGCAGTAGAAGTCGATTTAAAAAAGGATTTAGCTACGGTTCTTGTTGATATGGATCTTGATACATTAGATGAAACTAATAGCAAAACCAGGAGAAGATTTAAACGTTGGGACATATGGTAAATTTTCATATTGGAATAAAGAGTGCTTTTAAAGAATAATGGATATGATAGAAGTATAATTAATGCACAATTAAATGAATTAATTAAGCAAAATAAAACATTAGAAGGATTTGAAAATGATTACAAAAGTAGAAGCACTTTCTTTCTTAAAGGAACATCAACCTATGCCTAGTGATACAAAGGTTACAGAAGAAGAAATGAAAAGATATGAAGAAGTTAGAACTTTTTTTATTAAAAATCCAGATGAGCAGTGTGTTTCTTTGTTTTTAAATTCCTTTGGTGGAAAAGATGGTTTGGGGATATATCAAATGGTTGAAGATGTAATTATAATGTATGATAAAGAGATCGTACTTCCTTGTATTTTGCATGCATTTACTAATTCTCATAAAGGTGTAAACTATTGGTGTATTCAAATTGCAGCAAATTTTCCAGATGAAAGTTTGTTACTGCCATTAGCTGATTTTTTGAAATCAGAAGATCAAGATATAAAAATAGCAGCAATAATATCAATAGCCCAGTTGGCTCTAAATGATATAAAAGTGTATGAAATATTAAAAATTCTTAAAGAAAATATTGAGCACATAATCGATAAGGAAACTAAAGAATTTGCTATTGAAGTGTTGAAAGATATTCAAAATAATATTTGACATAAAAAATATATTTCTGGTTTGAGTATAAATAGCACCCTAATGAAAAATGAATTAATATTTAACTAGAATTTTTATGGTTTTTCAATAATATATAATGTTAAATTGCTGAAAAAGTGTTTTTATATCTTTGATGAGGAGGGACCTTTTATTGTCAACGCAAATGAATTGGAGCAATTTGTAAATACTTATAAAATGGTGTATGGCGAAGCTTTTTATTCAACAGATATAGTTATAATAAATTTTGGATAAAATAGTCGAAAACCATCAGTTGAAAAGGCCTGGTTTTCTGATGATTTGTTTTATTTTGTCTATACAGATGAAATGTCTTTTTGCGGTATAATTTAAAGCGTTCAAATCAAAATCCACACGAAAAGAGATGAGTTTGTACCTACCGCTTATTATATCTTAATATGTTAAATGTAATAGAAGGAATGATAAAAAATATGAAATTAAATGAAATGAAAATTAAAAAAGTGATAGAAAAATTACAAAAAGGAGAGGAGACAGATATGGAGCAAGAAAAATGGATAAATGATATACGTGAAAGTGTCCCTTATTATGAGAAAATTATTAGGTTGCTATTTTGGAAGGATGAACTACTATCTCCAAATGAAATAATTCAAAAAGCAAAGGAGGAACATAATCCCATAATATTATAACGTTCAACAATACGAATATAATGCCAGAGACCAGAACATCGGCATTGTAGATGGATCAGGGTAAAAGGATGGTTATGAAGAGGATTTTAAAGATTTTTGGGATGATATAAATATTGATTAAGGGAAGAATGTTAAATACATATGAATATTTAATAATGGAAAATATCATTAAAAGAGGATGTGATTGAAATGAAAAGTGAACAAGAATTATTTTGGGAAGAAGTTCAGAAAATTCAATATTCTGTGGTTAATGTCTTTTTATTAAAAATGTCAAAATACAACGATATGAGTATGCTGCTAAATGATGTTACTTATGAAACTATTTATAATTTGATGGAATTGATTGATGGTTTAAGGAATATTAACATCAAAGGCGAAATTTTAAGCTTATCGTCAGGTAATAGGATTAACTCAAATATATGTCTTCATGATTGTTGTGAAAAATATTTGGATTGTTCAGATATATAAAAGGGATAGGTGGTATTGATGCTGATCTATATGAACAAATAGGAAGACATGAAGAAACTGCAAAACATCCTAAAATTGGAGATAGTGTACCATATAAAGGTGATTTTATTATGGATTCAGTATGGAAAATATCTCTTTTATTCCCGTTTACAATGGGCTAAGCGCTATGTTTGCACAGGAATTAAAACAGATGAAGAGTTTAATAAAAACGTAATAAAAGGAATTATCATCAATAATAGTGCAAGACAGGAGAAATAAATTAAAGTGAATAATTTAGAATATAATCAATGGTTAAAGGAAAAAATAGATGAACTGGCATGTATTAGTATAAAATGTAATGGTAATTATAATGAAGATCTAATAAGAGAATATTTGATTTTTTCTTCTTATGCTGGTGTTGGGGAAGAATTGTTAAATTTTTTCAAGCAAAATATAAATGATGAAAACTTATTAAAAGTACTTTTTAGAATTTTATTAGATGAAAGTGAAGATTATTCAAATGATGCAAGATATTCTGCTGCTAAAATGATCTCATTATTTAATAGTGATATATTAAAAAAGTATAAGAAGGAATTGTATCATGCGCAAAATTATAATATTAATAATTTGAAACCATTTCCTAAAGTTAAACCAATTTGGTTATCTGAATCATTATGACTATTTGTAATGTTTGGTTGTTGTAGCAGTTCCTATTTAAAGAAATAAATTTGACTCCTGTTTGAATGGGCAATCAATGAAACAATAAACCATTACAATCAAAACCAGGAGTAACCACTACCTATATTTCGTCTTATTTTTAGTTCAGAAATGAATATTAATTGTTGTGTGTCAAGGAAAGGAAAATCTTGCAGATTCCTAGGAAAGAAATTGTCTTTTTTGATCAGTTGTAGGGAGTTAGGTTTTCGTGGTATTATATTTTAAAGGAAAATACAAGGGCATTATAGGGCTTGGATCTACATTAAAAGATGTGCAGCAATTAGTGGGAAATTATGTTAATGTATATGATACTTATGAAATGATTAATGATAAAGAAATTTGCTTTGAACTAGCAGACATAGATAATTGGGGTGAATTAACAGCTCCAATAGAATTTATATTTGTTTTTCGAGTTAAAGAATAGGAAGAAGGCCAGGTATAAGAGAACCGATACGATGCAGAAGGATTTATCCTTTCCATTAAAAATTTAATAATTATAAGGTGATGAATTAATTATGTTAATAAATTTAACAAAAAGTGTATTATTAAAAGAAATATGTAAAATATCTGTCATAGGGAATGATGCAGAAAATGCAGAATTTGTTGAGTTCGAATTAAGTCAAGAGGCCATAATTGGGTTTGCAACAGAATTAATTTGGCTATATGAGGATATACAAGAGAATGAAAAATTAATTATTTGTACACATCAGTTGAAAGTAGACCCTGCGCCAAGTCAGGCTTTGGGCTTTTATCTTACACCCAATAGTCCGATGTTTGTAGTTAAAGTAAATTCATTAAATAGGGAAACGAAGGAATATAAAGATTATAAGGAAATCAATATTAGGGCAAGGAATGTAAATCAATATTATAATGTCAAAGAACCAGATGAAGAAGTTGCATTAGAATATGATGGCTTTATATGCCTAGAGCCTTATGAGTTATCAAAAAAGAATATAATTAATATACGTATTTTAGATAAAGATAAGAGAAATGTGACATCAAATTATAATACAGTGGTTTTTGAGATTAATTATGATGGGATTAAAGAATTTGCAACAATGCTATTCGTATTAGCTAATAATTATGAGGAAGGACAGGAATATCCATTAGCACATATTAGTCAAGCTCATGAGGGATATAATTTAGGGATTATATTGGTACAAGATAGTATGCAAGCAATATTGAAATGTGTTCACTTAGGTATTGCTTATGATTATGATATGAGAATTTGTTAAAAATAGTGTTGGTGTAATATGATAAGGATGGAAGAGTGGCGGAAGTGATTTACGACGACAGCAGACGCACGAATACTTCCATCAACCGGGCTAATGGAAGAAGAGAGATTTACCAGTATAATCGGTTCCAACGGGCGGAAGACATCGAATCAAATAGATAATTATTTCCTGTGCTGGATAAAATAGTAGAAAAACATCATTTGCAAAAGGCATGGTTTTCAGATGATTTAATGTACTTTGCCTATACAGATGAAATGTTTTTTCAGTATCTTTTATTCCCGTTGGCAATGGGCGAATCAACATCTGAATTTACGGAAGGTATCTATGAACAGTCAAAATTCAATGCCTTGCAGCCCGGAAAATTAACAGCTCTTATTTTACCTCCAACTTTTCATTATCGTATATCGCAGCCATATTCTGTATTTTGCGCTTTATCTCTGCGCGAATATGTGGTGGTTCGAGACACTCACATTTATCCCCAAAGCCAAGAAGAATATCATAGTGATAGTCGTTTTCAATAAATGGGAAATTCACGATGTAATACTCGTCATTATCTGCTGCAAAGCGATCATAGGTACAATATTCAAGTACCCTGTCCAGAACAGATTTATGAATGCGAATTTTGATTTCTATTTGCATTGTTTCCGCTGTTTCCTCAAAATCTAAAATCGGTTTTTGAAACTCTCGCGGAATGAAACTTTCCGGCTTCATTTGCAGCTTGGACATACGGGACAGCCTAAATAGGCGATAATCATTTCTGATATAGCAATAACCTTGAAAATACCAGTGACTGCCTTTCCATACCAACTGATATGGCTCAACCGTCCGTATTGTTTTATTTCCATGGTGAGCTATATATTCAAAGTACAACAATTTATGATCCTGCAAAGCAGTTTTTATTATTTTTAAATATGGTTGTATAGTTCGATTGCCTGTCCATAAACTTAAATCTATGCAGATTTGATTTGTCTTTATTTCAATGTCTTTTGCTTTTTCAGCAGGGATAAAACTTTTGACTTTCTCAAAAGCGTTTACTAGTTCATCACCTCGTATCACATTTGAAAGGCTGGAAAGCCCCATCAAGATTGCTGAAAGATCAGCTGTCGAAAAAACTTTTTTATCAAGTTTGTATTCTGGCATAATTTCAAAGCCGCCGCCAACTCCGGATGTTGAACGAATAGGGATACCTGCCATATTGATGGCTTCTATGTCACGGTAAATTGTGCGAGGTGAAACTTCAAACGTATCTGCTAACTCCTGTGCGCTTATACGCTCTTTATCCAGGAGTGTCATAATAATACTGACAAGTCTGTCAATTTTCATTTGGCAACCGCCTTTCAATCATTTTTTACAATATGAAATTATAGATTGTTGCCATGCTGTTGTCAAGGATTGGATGGTATGATACAAATACATGCAAACCAAAAAAAGAAAATGGAGGACGTTATGTTTACAGTTTATGTATATGTATTGGACACTTTGGCTGACTGGGAGCTGGGGTATGTTACAGCGGAATTAAATTCCGGGCGCTTTTTCAAAAAAGGTGCGCCGAGTATATCCGTTAAAACCATCGGAATTTCAAAGAGGCCGGTTAAAACAATGGGTGGGTTGACCATCATTCCGGATTGTATCATTGGCGATATTAAAGTAAGCAGGGAAAGCGTACTACTGTTACCAGGCGCAAATACTTGGGATAATCCTGAGCATAGCATCATTCTTGAAAAGGCAAGGGAGTTTCTTTCCGCAGACGCTTTGGTCTGCGCCATCTGTGGCGCAACTGCTGCACTGGCAAACGCGGGTCTGTTGGATCAAAGGCTGCATACCAGTAATGGAGTCGGTTATCTTGAAATGGTTTCGCCCTGTTACAAAGGACAGAACTTCTATGTTGACGAGCCATCTGTTGCAGAAGACAATTTGATTACCGCAAGTTCCACTGGGGCCTTACTGTGGGCAAAGCAGATTATTGAACGATTGAACGTCTTTCAGCTAGATACATTAGACGCGTGGTATGGGTATTTCAACACGGGTGAAGCGCAACATTTCTTTGCGCTCATGCAAACTTTGTCAGCAAAAAAATAATTATTACCAGCTCAGCGGCATAATAAAAAATCGTTAGTTCTATGCTGAGAAATGGCACGGTTGATTTTACTTCAAAGTTTTCATAGAGAGGTGAGAAACTTGAGAGAGTAAAGGGTATTTTTCCACCAGATAAGATGAGTGATAGTATTTATAAAAAATAGGATTGGGCAGTTTATAATGAAATCCATGAAGCACACAGTGTATACTTGAAAAAGAGGCGCGAAAAAATTGCTGAACAGATAGCGCAGGAATATTTTCCAATTATAGAAAAAAACATGAATAAACCGCCAATCCTCGATTGTAATGAAGACAATGGATTTATACAACCACGTTTTACCCAATACCAAACAAAACGAAATGGACAATCGGAAAATAGCGTTATAGCAGCAGAGGCGGCATCCTTGTGGTTTGGGGCTGTTTTTGGTATAATCTACTTGTAAAGGTTGACAGTTCCATTACTGTACAGAAAGGAGCTTATTCTTATTGTCAAAAAGGATTGCGGTTATCCGTGTTATCGGAATATTCGGATGGACTGTATTATACAGAATCTTTAATTATCCGAAAGTGTTTGTAAATGCTCCGAAACAATACACTTGTGTAATATATTGGGGATAAGAACCAGCAGAAAAATAGAGTTGTAGACTTAGGGAGGTATGAATAATGGAGTATGAAAGAATTAGCCGTCTGAATAGAAATCGGGTGGATGCATTTATTAAGCAGCATTGGCATACAACAACAATGATCATTCGCGGAAAAGAGATTGATATGACTAAAACGGAAGGATTCTTTTTTAGCGAAGGAAAAGAGATGATTGGTTTGATAACATATATTTTTTATGATAATATATTAGAAATAACATCTCTTGATAGCCTGCACGAGAATCAAGGAATCGGAAGTAAACTTGTAGAAGCTGTGATACATGAAGCAAAGGAGAGAAAGCTTCAAAAGATTGTTCTTATCACAACAAACGATAATATCAATGCAATTAAATTTTATCAAAAAAGGGGATTTGATATGGTACGTTTGTTCCATAATGCTTTAGATGTTTCAAGAAAATTAAAGCCCGAAATTCCCTTAATTGGTGAAAATTCTATACCTTTGCGCCATGAAATTGAGTTTGAACTTTATATAAATCCAGTAATTGCAGAAGAAAATATATAGGATAGGAAAACATGATCAGAAGAACAGAAGATTGATTTTTGAATGATGAAGAGAGGTTAATGATTGTGCTAAATACAGTTGCAGTTATAGAGGCAGGAATTGGAGCAATGTCTTTAGGATTTGTGGAAGCTGGTTTTCAAGTAACGGATGTATTTATAAAAGAAAAGAAAGCAGTGGAGATTTATAAGAAGAATATCGAAGGCAGAGTATATGAAAGTGGTCTGATGGAACTGGCACCAGAAGATATTCCGAATGTAGATGTAATTGCAATAGATCTAATACAGGTTTTGCTATTTAAAAGAGATAGGCAAGATAAATCTCAATATAATGAAGAAGTCTTGAAAAAGGTTAAAGATATAATTAAGTGGAAAAATCCACAGATATTTTTTCTCGTTATGCAGAAGAAAATAAACAAAGTTTTTGACTGGATGGATATTTTTAAAGAAATACGTCATGCAGGTTATGAGATTAGTCTAAAAATTCTAAATAGCAGAGAAATCACAGGAATTCCTGTGACAGAGGAACAGCTTTATGTAATAGGAAGCCGTATGCCAGATTATCCGTATGAATTTCCAGTACATATGGATGGGAAAGAAACCATTCCAATCCGTGAGTTTATTTCTGGTGTTGAAGAAGATAGCTGGTATTATAGGATCAACAAAGATCAAATTGTAGAGAGTAGTAAGGAAGATTGCTTTCTTTGCTGGAGGAAAGATAAATATATAGAATGTCCATATGTAGGATGGAATTTAATAAAAAGACCTCTTGTTCGAGTGAATGGTATTATTCATACATTAACCCATAAAGAAATGGCGGGGTTGAAAGGCTTTCCAAGAAATTTTGATTTGAATCGATCCAATAAGGAATGGCTTTATAGAATGCTGGTTTATGCACCAAATGTACAGTTGTTAAACGCGTTGCAGACAATCTTGCACAGACGCCCCTTCGTAAATTACAGATTTCAAACAGCCAAAAATTTGACCAAATATTAAAAAGCTATTTGCAACAAAAAGGCGGAGAGATAAAGCGAACTGCTGAAAATGATATTGAGTTGGATTTTGTTTATGTATATAGAGATTCGACCGTATATTTTGCATTGAAATTTTACAGTAGTGATTTCACAATAAAACAGAATTTATACAAGACATGTAAACGGTTATCCGAAAGAAGAGAGAATGCTGGCTGTATTGTGGTTGCAGTAGCAAATATTGTGCCTGCAGAAGTAAAGGAAGTATGTAAATCCAAATATGCAATACATATATGGGATGTGAAAAATCTTCTTTGGTTGTTTGAAGATTTTATAAAAATTAAGAATGAATTTATTGCTTTTCTCAATTATTCAACAGAAATTGTTGAGCCGGAAAAACCGGAACTATATATTTTTGATGAAATAGAGAAGGAGTCGGAAGACAGCAGCTTGAAAGAAAAGCTGCTGCAGATCAAGGCGGGAACGGAACAGTGGCGTCAATATGAGGAAATTTGTATTGAAATTTTAAAATATATTCTGGGAGATTATCTGACATTGTGGTATGAACAAGAAAATACAGTGAACGGAATGTATCGATTTGATTTGTGCTGTAAAATCAAGGATGGGGCAAATCAGGATTTTTTCAATACGATTCAACAATATTTCAACACGAAATATATTATTTTTGAATTTAAAAATTGTAGTGAGAAGATTACACAAAAAGAAATATATACAACAGAAAAATATTTATATGAAAAGGCATTGCGCAGAGTGGCGATCATTGTTTCAAGGAAAGGGGCTGATGAGAATGCTCTCGCCGCTATAAGAGGAAGCCTTCGAGAAACGGGTAAACTGATTTTATGTTTGTCGGATAAAGATATTTTAGAGTTGATAGATATGAAACAACAAAACGAGCAGCCTACAGGAGCATTTTTGGGGGCAATGTTAGATGATTTGTTGATTCATTTAGAAAAATAATGTAAGCTTATTTCACGTAGGCGATGATGAAGCACATAGCCCAACCAATACAGCGGCCACGGTCAGGTAATCTGTTATGAGTATGATTTACAGGGGAGTTTTTAATGGGATTTATTAGAGAGAGTATAATAAGTAAAAAATTATTGTTAGTATATTCAGAAAAAAATATTAGAGATAGATGGGAAGGAAAAAAAGGTCAGTTGAATAATTCATCTCGAGAAGCCATTTTTGATGAGGTTATAGATAAGTGTGTTGATCGAAATTTTTTGTTGTTAGATTATATGGATGTTACTATAGATAATATAGAATATTTAGCCCAAAAAGGTGTAGAGATAAAATCTTCGGAGTCAATTACTCTTAAGGAAAAAATAGAGATTTTAAAGGAAAAGTATAAAGAGTATGAAATAGAGATACAAGAATTGTTTGAGAAAAGTAAAAAGGATTATATAGAGGGCAGATTAGATATAAATAATTTTTTAAAAGATTATGAATTAACCTATTTAAAAGTAATTTGTTTATATGAGGAATATTTATGTGAAGAAAGGAAATTAGTTGAGAAAATAATAGATATATGGAATGAGGAACTGACAAATTGTAATGACTACATAAATGATGAAAATTATAAATTTTTAGTATATGCTACAGAGCTTGAGGCAGAAAATGTAGTAAAAAATGTAGTAAATAGCAATGCAGTACTTCATACAAGCTACATTACTTCAAAAAATGCGAAGACCTATCGTGATAGAAAATATGGATTAATTTATGAGCTTAAAAAAGATAATCTTCTATTAATGAATAAGTCAGATAATCAGGTAGTAGACAAAAAAATAAAATTAAATTCTTATAAATTTTCATTAAATTCGGAATTTTTTTTTATAAAAAATGGTATAACGGAAGTAACGTGGACGGATTGGAAGATGGGAAGAACTTATCTGCCAGAACAACTATTATCTCAAGAATATAATGAGATAAATTTGATAAATAATGAGAATACGATACCGAAAGCAGTGTTTGTTTTTGAAAATGCAGACAAACAGTGGAAACAAGAGGCTGAGAAATTAGCAAAATTATTATCTTTGAATGTATTAGAATTAAAAAGATGATATAGATCGTTATCCGTTTATTGTTTGGAAATTTTCCATAAAGGTTGTTTTCTAGTATTTTTAAACGGGTGATTAAATTCTGTGATGTACAAACGGTTTATTAAAAAAGATTAGGAGAACAGAATTATGTTAGATAGAATGTTAATTGAAATTGAAAGTAATAGAATTATTCGTGATGCGCTTTTTAAAGATTGTGATATTGATGAATTATTAGATATGAGAGATGATAAGGAATTTGATTCTGAGTGGATAAGAGTATATAATGTTTTAAATAAAGCAAAAATAGAACATTATGAGAAAAAGAAGATTGATCAAATTCGAGAAAAAAGTTTCTTAAAAGTATACGATTTATTACAATCGAGTGATATAGCCAGTTGTGTTTCTGATGATTTTGAAATTATATGCAAGGCATATGTGACATGCTATGATGATGTATGGATTCATTCACTTATTATGTCATATATAAATGGAAAGTTTCCTTGTGGAAGATTAGAAAGAACAAACTATAATATAAAAGAATGCATAAATAAATTGTGTGAAAATAAAGGTTATTAGAGATTATTAGAGGTTATATAGATGAGTTTTGTTGATATAGTTAAAAAATATCAAAATAAATTATCAAATAAAGAAATTCTTTTCAAATATAGTTTGTTCTTTGAGGAAAGTGCTAAAAGTCAGTGTAAATTTGTTGTGGATGATTGGGAAAAATTAGAGGCCTTAAATAAGATTGTACTATATCCCATTCGTGATGTTTTTAAGATTTCGTGTCTTGACTGTAGGCAACGCAGTCCGATGGAAATTTAGACAAGGAATGTTTTTATTATATATAATACAGTCAAGACACGGTGAAACATAATTGGTACAATCGATTTATCTTATCTTATCTTATCATCTGGCTCATTGATAGGTTCAGCAGGTCCCTTTAAATTACGCTCATAATTGGAATTTATCTCATTCAAAATATCCTGTGCCAGAGCGTCTTTGGATATTTCAACATTTTTCGATAAATAATTTTTTGTAAGTTTATTTTGCATCATTTCATATGCATAGTCCTATATCCATAGCTTTAATAGCTTATGACCATCCGATGTGTTTGCAACGTGAGCCAGAAACCAAGTGCCGCCGTTTTCATCACCTTGGTCGGTGCGGAGTGTTCTTTGTAGGTAGAATAAGATTTCATCAACATTAGCTGTCACTGGCGTAACCTCAGTTATATTTAAGGTACGATCAACAGACTTCACTTTATTGGATTTTGCGAGTGCTGTCTGGTATGCAAATGCCTCCACTAATTGTTTATTTTCTTTTCTTGCATTGTTGGAAAGATTATAGTATATATCCAAATCAGGCATATTTTTTGTCAGATATACCTCCAAATAAGAATCTGTGAAATCCTCTAGGAGTTGATGAGCGCCTTTATCAATCGTAACTGTGCGTGCATTGGGATTGTTAAGGGACGCCGCCACTTTTTTACTATTTTGTTCAAAAAGCACGGATGCGTTCTCTGATGATAAATCCCTTTCAAAAGGATATTTCGTATCAAGATCGATTGCTGCTTTTGTACTCACACCGTCTTTTTTGATTACAACGCGAACCCGAGTCTTAACTTCTGCCTCATCCATCCTGTATAATTTTTCAGATTCTTGTGATTCATCACTTGCTGCAAATGCGGAAATACTTGAGGTCAGCACAAGTACACCAACGAGCAAAACTCCTATTAACCTTTTTTTCTTCAACATTAAGATAAACCTCCTTTTTGTCATTGTTGAAACAGTTTGAAATATTATTGTTGATCAACTTGTAGATTGATTTCTTTTTTTCTTATATTTCGATACAGATTCAATCGTAATTAACACCCATTTACAACTTTTGAAATTTCTTAAAATCTGATAAAATATAGTTATAAAAACAGCCTTTGAAAAGCAGAATCTTTAAGGTATAATAAACAGTAGATACAACCTTATTTTGTTATACGGAAATTTGTTTGGATGTTTAAATTATACCATAAAGAAACCGAGTTTGTATGTTGTTTTTCAAAAGTAAAGAAATTGTAAACTTGTGTACCATACAGAATTGATAAAAGAAGAAGCAAAATATTTTTTAGATAGACATATAGCAAATTTTGTAAAGAATGAAACAGAATAGAAGATTCGAAAGATTTGAAAAAGTATATGAAATATTGGAAGATATTCTTTTTGTTGAACAGCGAAAAGAAAAGAACCGACCAATGGCCAGAAGGAGGAATGATGTCAGACAGTCGTCTATTTAAAATTTTATATTATCTTTTACACAAGAAACGTGCCACGGCTCCTGAATTAGCAGCTGAATTTGAAGTTTCCCCAAGAACCATTTACCGTGACATAGAAGCATTGAGCAGTGCAGGTATTCCAATCTACGCTGAACCTGGAAGAAATGGTGGTATTTATTTATTGCAAGATTTTATTCTGGATCGAGCGCTGTTATCCGAAAAGGAAAGGCAGGAACTATTGACAACAATACAAAGCCTATCTGCCACAGGATATATGGGCGGAAAAGAAATGCTAACAAAGTTATCAGCCCTTTTCAATGTAAATACAAGAAATTGGCTTGAAGTAGATTTTTCACGTTGGGGAAATTGTACTCATGATAATACAAAATTTAAAATGTTAAAAACAGCAGTAATTCAGTGCAGAGAAGTAAAGATCATTTATGAAAATACCAACAGTGAAAGAAGCAAACGAATCATTCAGCCATTAAAAATATCCTATAAGTCGAAAGAATGGTATGTGAAAGGGTTTTGCATGGAAAAGCAAGACTTTCGCATATTCAAATTAAATCGTATCTTACAGTGGGAATTATTAGAAAATACATTTGTGCCAAGACCATATCCAGAACAAAGAGATAATCTACAGTCAACCCATTCCAAACTTATCCTTTTGTTTTCAAAAGAAATTGCATATCGTGTTTATGATGAGTTTGACGAAACAGAAATTGAGCGTCAAAGAAATGGAGATCTGATGGTTTGTTCTGAAATGCCTGTGGATACATGGCTTATTGGCTATCTGCTTTCCTTTGGCGTACAAGTTGAAATCATAGAACCAAAATATTTAAAAGGTGTTTTAGCTGATCAGGCACAAGAAATTTATAAAAAGAATAAACCTTGACAAAAGATGTCAAGATATGTGTGTTATAGTAAATAACATAGCAACAAGTGATAGAAAACGGGAAACACACGTTAGAAAGAGGGTAAAAAAATGAATGAAATGAGTCCAAAATTTTGTCAGTGTTGTGGTATGCCAATGGGAGATACCAATGAACTGTATGGAACCAATGCTGATGGCAGCAAAAATGGGGAGTACTGCCAGTATTGTTTTGAAAGCGGTAGATTTACGTTCCATGGTACAATGGAAGAAATGATTGAGATATGCGTACCGAATATGGTTGCTGCTAACCCAAATATGAGTGAAGAAGAAGCAAGAAAGATCATGCTTGAATGGTTCCCAACGCTGAAACGCTGGAAGAACGAATCAAGGTCCCTTAACAATTAAAATATTGTTCCGTTTGGAAGATAATAGGGGAAGCCAAATCATTGGCTTCCCCTTATACATGCTATCGAAACATAAAATTATCGAAACATAAAACGATCAAAACACAAAACGATCAGATCACAAAACCATTTGTCCAAAATCAGGACTTGCGTTCTTCCATCGCGTGAACCAGCTCTACAATCATGCGATGAGTGGGGGCAGGTACGCCGCATTTTTCCGAAGCGCGGACTACAGAGCCGCTGATGGTATTGACTTCCGTCTTCCGTCCGTCTCTCAAATCTGCGCAGATGGAAGTAATGCCTTCGGGAGAACCAAGAGAGGTCTGCCGTACTTTTTCTGTAATCTCTTCCTCGTCTGCTTCCAGACCCAAACCATGGGCAACTGCCACCGCTTCATGAATCAGCTGCCGGGTGATTGCCCAAGCGTGCTCATTGTCGGCAATAAAGCCCATAGGAACCTGAAGAACGCCTGTAACAGCGCTTAAGGAAACATTGGTAAACAGCTTATTCCAGATCAGCTGGCGGATGTTTTCATGGATATGACCTTGGAAACCGCACAAATCCAGACATTCCTTCAATTTGGGAAGGAAATGATCGGTGTCGTCTGTCAACATGCCGATGTTGGTTTTGCCGGCTCCTCCTCTGCGGACGTGTCCCAATCCAAGGACTGCTCCGTTGTCCTCTGTGGTGCCGATTACAATGCGGTTTTCCGGAGCAAATTCACCAAGGATGTCTTCGTGGCCAGAGCCGTTTTGCAGTGTCATCAGGTATGTATTGGGACCAATGATGCCCTTATTGTTTCCCAAAGCTGCTTTGGAGAAGAGGGATTTGACAAACAGAATGACCAAATCCACTGGTTCTACCCCTTGGGTGGAGGTGACGGCTGTGGGATGGTAGATCACGTCTTTTCCGTCCTCCTGAATCGTCAGACCGTTCTGATTAATGTGATCCACAACAGCCTGATTGGTGTCAATGAGATAGACTTCATTGTGCAGAGATAAATGTCCGCCGTAAATGGAACCCATGGCTCCGGCGCCGATAACTGCGATTCTCATAATGTGTCTTCCTTTCCGGTTGGTTAAGAGAACTCGGCCAGTCCTTCAATGGCATAGGCGCGAATGGGGCAGGAATCCAGTCCCTTGATGGGAAGGGGGCTGTAGGACATAAAGAAGACATCGGTATTTAACTCTTCCAGATTCTGCAGCACTTCCAGGAACACGATATTTTCTGCCATCAAAATATCATGGAACGGCTTTACGTCTTCATTGGAACTTTCAATGGAAACGCCGTCTCCAAAGCCTACACATTTCACCTTATGGTCTTTAAACCAGGTGGCGCTTTCTTCTCCCACAAGCAGACGCTTGTCCTCCTCAGTGTTGGTCTTGGGAGTGAAAGGCGGAATCTTGTAGGAGGAATCGATGATAACAATGTCCCCTTCTTTGATCTTGCCGGCTGTGGCCCGGTCCAGATCAGCAGCCGTAATGTGGGCGCGGGGAGCTACGGTATCCTTAAAGTCCACATAGATGGCTCTTCCAAGGAAGGTGGTCAGAGGAAGATCCGCAACGCTTGGCCAGTTGTCATCGTGATGATAGGGGCATTCACAGTGGGTCCCCAGATGACTGGTCAGGTCCATGATGGTGTGAAAGTCCGGGATTGGTCCGCCGGTATTGAAACGGGTTAAGCCGCAGCGGCGGGACTCTGTTTTGGGGTCCAGAACTTTGGTCAAATCGACGACTCGAAGATTGCCTAATTGATATACACTCATTGTAAAGTACCTCCTGATTAATGTATTTAAAGTGCAATTTAGAAGTATTATACTGTATATGGGGGGCTGGGGTCAAGAGGTTTTGGTAAAATTGCGAAATGGATGAAAAATGGATGTTACTGCGCTGGTGCAGCAAAAAAGCGGCATCGGCGCAGTGGATGAGAAAGGATTACTGGGCAGCCGCTTTGCTAAGAGCCGTTTCTATGGCTTGAAGCAGCGCCTGGGAGGTGTAGCGGGTTTCTTCCGGGTAGGTCAGATTTTTCGTAGACTGGGTTTCACAGATCTGCTGGGTCAGATTTTGCAGAGACGGCTGAACCAGCGGATACATGGTAGCCACGGAATCGCTAAGGGATACCACGGAAATGGAGTTGATTCGGTCCGAATCGACTGCTACTTCTACGTTGACTTCCTGAGAACCCAGTTTTAAAGAGGCAGAATACACGCCTGGTATGTAGGGAAGGGGTTCGGCAGAGACCGCTGCGTCTTTTCTTGGCCGAAACATGATGAAAAGAAGCATGACCAGCAAAATGCCCAGGCCGATAAAGATGGCGGTGTATATAATCTCTTTCATTCGCAGGACAACAATTTTGGTTCGTGAACTCATGGGTTAGCCCTCCGGGGTATGTTTGATATAATCTATTCTCAAGACAACGGATTTATGCTATCATGTTAGAAAGGAAATTGTTTTTGTGAACAGCAGCGATTTAGAAAAGGAGACGAGAAACGACCATGGCTTTGCAGTTGATTTTTGGCGGTTGCGGGGCAGGGAAGACCAGCTATGTACAGGATAAGATCATACAGGATTCTCTGGAAAACCCAAACCAGCTTTATTTTATTCTAGTGCCGGAACAGTTTACCATGCAGACCCAAAAAGATCTGGTGGTTCGCCATCCCAATCATGGGACCATGAATATTGATGTGGTAAGCTTTCAAAGGCTGGCCTACCGGGTGTTTGAGGAGCTGGCCGTAAAGAATCTGAAGGTTTTGGATGACATGGGAAAATCCATGGTACTGCGGAAGGTGGCAGCCAATAAAAGAAAGGAGCTAATTCTCTTTCAGGGGCATTTGAATCAGACCGGATTTGTCAATCAGCTAAAGTCCATGCTGTCGGAATTTTATCAGTATGGCATTTCGCCGCAGATTTTGCGGGACATGGCAGAAATTGCAAAAACGCCGTTGTTTCAGCAAAAGCTAAAAGATTTTGCGGTGGTGTATGAAGGATTTCAGGAGTACATTGCAGGTCATTATATTACCACAGAAGAGGTCCTGGATGTGTTGTGCCGGGTGTTGCCCCAGTCAGAAACTGTGAAAAACAGCATTATGGTTCTGGATGGTTTTACCGGATTTACACCGGTTCAGTACCGGCTTTTAGAGCTTTGCCTTGTTTATGCAAAAAATGTGGCTGTGACTGTGACTGCAGATGAGACGGCGCCGGTTTATGAGGGAATGGGAATGCAGAATCTGTTCTTTATGACCAGCCAGATGGTCCGTCGGCTCACCGCCCTGGCAGAGAAGAATCAGGTGAAAAAGGAGAAGGACCTTTGGGTGGAGAGGGAATACATAAAACAGGCAAACCGAAAAAAATCCAAACGTCCAGGGGCTTTGCGTTTTTTGGAAAGTCCGGAGCTTGGGTGGCTGGAACGAAATCTGTTCCGTTACCGGCGGGGACATTACGAAGGGGAGAAAAAAGGCGGGATAGAGCTGTTTCAGGGAATGAATCCCTATGAGGAGATTGCCCATGTGGCGGACCGGATTCAGGCCATGGTTCAGGAGGAAGGGCTTCGTTATCGGGAGTTTGCCGTCGTAACCGGAGATCTGGCCGGATATGGCAAAGAGATTGCTCACCAGTTCCAACAGAACCAGATTCCGTTTTTTATGGATGACAAGAAAAATGTGCTGGACAACCCGGTGGTGGAGCTGATTCGGGGGGCCTTGGAGGCAGTGCATCGGGATTTTTCCTATGAAAGTGTGTTTCGCTATTTACGAAGCGGTTTGGTGACTGCCAACCGGGAGATGACAGACCGAATGGAAAACTATGTCATTGCCCTGGGAATCCGGGGACATAAACGATGGGAGGAGTCCTGGGAGAGAACCTACCGGGAAGCAGCAGGACTGAATTTAAAGGAGTTAAATGATTTTAAGGAAATGGTTATAACGCCTCTTCTTGGCCTTCGGGAGGCGTTTGCTCAAAAGTCTATCTTAGTGGCAGGGCGGGTAGAGGCAGTAATGGGATTTTTGGATGCCTGCTGTGCAAGGGAAAAACTGGAAGCTTATCAGGAATATTTTACTGCTGTGGGAGAATACCGTCTGGCAAAGGAGTACGGTCAGGTCTATGACCGGGTGGTGGAGCTTTTGGCGCGGCTTTCCGAGCTTTTAGGAGAGGAACAGGTAGGCCGGAAGGAATTTATGGAGATTCTGGATGCCGGTTTTGGGGAAATTTCGGTGGGAGTTATTCCGGCTACTGTGGACCGGGTGGTGGTGGGGGATATTACCCGTACCCGTCTGGCTCATATAAAGGTGTTGTTTTTTGTGGGAGTCAATGATGGGATTGTACCTATGAAAAAGGACGGGGGAAGCCTTCTTTCGGACCAGGAGCGGGAATTTTTTGGCCGACATAAGCTGGAACTGGCTCCCACAGCCAGAGAGGATAGTTTCCGGCAGAGGTTTTATCTGTATCTGATGATGACAAAGCCCTCAAAAAAACTGGTGGTTTCCTATGCTTTGACAGGCAGAGACGGTAAAAGCAAAAGGCCGTCCTACTTAATCGGAGAGCTTGGGAAAATGTTTCCGGATATTTTGGTGGAAGAAGAGAAAAAAGATGGCCTGGAAACCATTTATACATTGGCCAAGGCAAAAAAGCAGCTGGCGGCCGGACTGCGCCGGTATCGGGATATGCCGGATGGAAGGGAAGATGGAGGGGAAACGGATGAGACAAAGCCAGAAGGGACAGGAAATGAAGAGACCTTACAATTTTTGGAATTGTTCCGGTGGTTTCTCCATTCCAAAGAACATGGGGAGGAGGCAAAACGTCTGGCAGAAGCAGCGTTTACCCGCTATGAGAGGCAGGGACTTGGCCATGCGGTGGCCAGAGCATTGTACGGCAATATTTTAAGCGGCAGTGTAACCCGTCTGGAACAGTATGCAGCCTGTGCCTATGCTCACTTTTTACAGTATGGCCTGGAACTGGTGCAGCGGCGGCGGTATGAGCTGGCGGCGGCAGACATGGGCAATCTGTTTCACAGTTCCATTGATTTGTGCTTTCGCAGAATGCGGGAGGAGGGGAGAGACTGGCGGACGATTTCCGATACAGAGCGCAGCGGGCTGGTTCATTCCTGTGTGGAACAGGTGACAGCTGAGTATGGCAACACCATCATGGGCAGCAGCGCCCGCAACGCATATCTGGCAAAACGGGTGGAGCACATTACCCAAAGGACGGTGTGGGCTTTACAGCAGCAGATTAAAAAGGGAGATTTTTCTCCTGCCGGGTTTGAGGTGTCCTTCTCAGCGGCGGACAATCTGGAAGCGATGAAGATTCCTCTTTCCGCAGACGAGGCTTTACATTTAAGGGGGCGGATTGACCGGCTGGATTTGTGCGAGGACGGACAGCAGGTGTATGTAAAGATCATTGATTACAAGTCGGGCAGCACCCGATTTGATTTGGCGGCGATTTATTACGGACTTCAGCTGCAGCTAGTAGTGTACATGGACGCAGTGATGGAGATGACCCAGCGGAATTTCCCGGATAAAGAGGTGATTCCTGCTGGAATCCTTTATTATAATATTTCCGATCCTTTGGTGGAACGGGAAGGCCAGCCGGACGAGGAGGCAGTCAATGAGGAGATTCTTCGCAAACTTCGCATGAATGGCCTGATTAACAGTGAGTTGGAGGCAGTCCGCCATTTGGATCATACCATTGAAACCCAGTCAGACATTATTCCTGTGGTGTTAAAAAACGGGGAAGTGGAAGAAGGGCGTTCCTCGGTGGCCAATCGGGAACGGTTTGATCAGCTGCGAAAGTATGTTCATAAGAAGGTAAAAGATGCAGGCCAGGAGATTCTGGATGGGGAAGTGGGGGTGGAGCCATATAAAAGCGGACCGAAAACCGCATGTGATTACTGTCCTTATCATTCCGTGTGCGGATTTGACAAGAAGATTTCCGGGTATGATTACCGGAGATTAAAGGGAAAAAGGGCAGAGGAGATTTGGGAGGAATTATGTCGGTAAACTGGACGAGAGAACAAATGCAGGTAATTGAAAGCCGGGGAATGAATCTTTTAGTCAGCGCGGCGGCGGGAAGCGGCAAGACAGCAGTCTTAGTGGAGCGGATTATCCGGATGGTGACCGAGGGAGACCATCCCCTGGACATTGACCGGCTGCTGGTGATGACTTTTACCAATGCAGCAGCTGCGGAAATGAGAGAGCGGATCGGGGCAGCCATTGAGAAAAAGCTTGAGGAAATGCCGGAGAATGAACATCTTCAGATGCAGGCAGCTTTGGTGCATCATGCCCGGATTACTACCATTGACAGCTTTTGCCTGGATTTGATACGCAACCATTTTAATATGCTGGATTTGGACCCGGCGTTCCGAATCGGAGATGAGGGAGAGCTGACCCTTCTTAGGGGAGATGTGATGGAGGAGATGCTGGAGGAGTATTACTCTTTAGGCGGGGAGCGGTTTGTGCGGTTTGTGGAAACGTATGCTTCCGGAAAAGGAGATGGAGGCATAGAAGATTACATTATGCAGGTGTATACGTTTTCCCAAAGTAATCCGGACCCCAAAGGGTGGATTTTACAGTGCAGACAAGAGCTTGCAGCAGGAAAGCCTGAAAGAGGAACCGACAAGGCAGAGCCAGGAAAAACCGGCGAAGAGCCTTTGGAAGAGATGGGATTTGGAGATTTCCCCTGGATGAACTTTCTGATGGAGGATTTGAAAAAACAGGCAGAGGAGCTGAAACAGCAGATGATCACTGCCCTTGAAATCTGTCGGGAGGATGAATTTCTGACTGCCTATGAACCTATGTTACAGCTGGATATCCGGCAACTGGAAGGAGTGGAAAAAGCCGGGAATTTTGAGGAAATGTATCAGGTTTTGTCTGGAATTTCCTGGACTCGTCTGGCCACGGTTCGAAGTAAAAATGTGGATGCAGACCGGAAAGCCTATGTAACCGGGTGCAGGGACCGGGTAAAAAAGGCAGTTTTAAAAATGCAGGAGATGGTTTGCTTTGCCCGTCCGGAGGAGATGCTTTCTGATTTGGCTGCGGCCAGTGAGCCGGTGGAAGTGCTTCTTGAGCTGGCAGAGGAATTTTCCAGACGGTATCAGGAGAAAAAGCGGGAAAGAAATTTGGTGGATTTTAATGATTTGGAACATGAGGCTTTGAAGGTTCTGATTCGAAGGGACGGGAAACAGGTGACTTACACAGAGGCGGCAGATGCCCTTAGCCTGCAGTTTGAGGAGGTTTTGGTGGATGAGTACCAGGACAGCAATCTGGTTCAGGAGGCGCTGCTTGGGGCAGTGTCCCAGGAGCGGTTTGGAAAGCCCAATGTGTTTATGGTGGGGGATGTGAAGCAGAGCATTTATAAGTTTCGTCTGGCCCGTCCGGAGCTTTTTCTGGAAAAATATCATTCATATGAGCCTTATGATCTGGCGAGTGGTTCCAGCAGAAAGATTGAGCTTCATCAGAACTTTCGCAGCAGGGCCAGTGTGCTGGAGGGAATCAATGATGTATTTTACCGCATTATGACAGAGAATCTGGGAAACATCCGGTATACAAAAGAAACTGCGCTCCATCCGGGAGCGGTATTTCCGGAACCAGTATTTTCCGATGCTGCACTTGGGGAAACGGTATTATCGGAATCTATGCCCCCGGAAAGGGAAGAGAGCGGTCAGAGTCAGGAAGGGGATTGTGTGAATCTGTGGGGGAAAAGAACCGGCGGGATTCCGGAGTTTCTCGTCATGGACACAGGGGCAGAGGCTTTTGAAGGATTGGAGGAAGATGCTGCAGATTTTACGGCCAGAGAACTGGAGGCCAAGCTGATTGCAGGAAAAATACGGGAGATGACGGACCCAAATACAGGGATGCTTGTATGGGACAAATCCCTTCACGGCACAGGAGGATATCGTCCTGCCCGCTATGGAGATATGGTGATTCTTCTGCGAAGCACAGCCGGGTGGACGGAAAATCTTCTCTCTGTGCTGATGAATGAAGGAATCCCGGCCTGCGCAGAGTCCCGGATGGGATATTTTTCCACAACCGAGGTGGAAACCATGTTAAGTATGCTGGCTGTCATTGACAATCCCATGCAGGATATTCCTCTGGCGGCTGTGCTGAAATCTCCTTTTGTTGGCGTCACAGACCAGGAGCTGGCAGAACTGATGGCATTTTACCGGAAATGTGTGGAGAAAGGTCAGGACCGGGGGATTTTTGCGGCTATGAGCCGGTTTTTGGAGGAGACAGAGAATCTGGATGGAGAAGAGACAAAGAGTTCGGATGAGACGGTGATAAAGAGTCTGGATGCAGGGGAGACAAGGAATCCAGATGGAGAGGAGACGGTGAATCCCAGTGGAAAGGAGGAACCGGAAGAAAGTTGTGGCAGTAAAAATCTGGCATGGAAACTGAGCCGTTTTCGGCTTATGCTGCAGCGTTTCCGGGCATTCAGCACATATCTGCCGATTCATGAATTGATTTACCGGGTGTTTGAGGAGACGGGATACGATCATCTGGTTTCTGCCATGCCATCAGGAGAGACCCGCAAGGCCAACTTGGATATGCTGGTGGAAAAGGCAGCGGATTATGAGAAGACCAGTTACAAAGGGCTGTTTCATTTTATCCGATATATTGAAAATCTGAAGAAATTTAATACGGATTTTGGAGAGGCATCCATAACCGGAGAAAATGAGGATACAGTGCGGATTATGAGCATTCATAAAAGCAAGGGTCTGGAGTTTCCGGTGGTGTTTCTTGCAGGAATGGGGAAAAAGTTCAATAAGCAGGATGTTTATGGAAAACTTTTGATTGATCCGGAGCTGGGCATTGGGACCGATTATCTGGATTTGGAGCATCGGCTGAAAGTGACTACGTTGAAAAAAAATGTGCTGCGCCGGAAGATGGAGCTGGACAATTTGGGAGAAGAACTCAGGGTGTTGTATGTGGCTATGACACGGGCAAAGGAAATGTTAATTATGACAGGTACCAGTCGGCATCTGGCCAAGTCTCTGGAAAAGTTTGGAACTGTGCCTTTGGCAGGCGGATCGATTCCCTATACAATTCTGTCATCGGCAGGTTCTTACCTGGACTGGATTCTTATGAGTCTTGGGGACGGAAGAACCCGTATTCGGCTGGCAGAGATTCCTTTGGCGGACGTGGTAGGGGAGGAGATGATTCGTCAGGTGAGAGATCTGCGCTCCAAAGAACAGCTGATGAGCTTAAAACCAGAGGAAGAAGGGGAAAACCAATACCGAAAAACTCTTTTGCGCCGTTTGAATTATCAGTACCCATATGAGACTGATATTCGGCTCCATACGAAAATGGCTGTGTCAGAGTTAAAAAAACAGGGGCAGAGTACGGATGAGGAGGAAAGCCAAGTGCTGTTTCCCTGGGAATACAAGTTTTGGGAAAGAGAAGAGGAGAAAGAGGAAAGCCCTGATATTCGAACCTTTTTGGAGGCAGTGGTTTCCAAGGATGATTATGGTGCAACCAGAGGAACTGCCTATCATCGGGCGTTGGAACTTTTGCCCTTTTCCCAGATGGAGAGAGAGGAGGATGTGAAACAGCACCTTCTGGATTTGGTGGAGAAAAAGCGATTTGGAGAAGAAAGTCTGAACCTGATTGACTGTAAGATTATCTGGCGGTTTTTTCAGTCCGGTCTTGGAAGAAAGATGGTTCTGGCGGACAAAGAAGGGCGGCTTTATAAAGAACAGCAGTTTGTGGTGGGAATCCCGGCCAGAGATATGGGAGCCGGAGACTCGGACGAGCTGGTGGTGGTGCAGGGAATTATTGACGCCTACATTGAGGAGAATCAGGAGCTGATTGTGGTGGATTATAAGACAGACCAGGTCCGCAGTCCCCAGATTCTGGCAGAACGATACAAAGAACAATTAGATTACTATGGACGTGCCTTAGAGCAGATGACTGGAAAGCGGGTGAAGGAGAAAATCATTTTTTCTCTGTTCATGGGAAGGGAAATTGTGCTGGAAGAAAATTTGGGAGAGAATTTAGGGGAACATCCGGGAAGAGCGGGGCAAAGAGGCAAGGACCAGAGAGGAAGGGACCAGAGAGGAGAGGATCAGAAAGGAAAGGACCCAGGAGGAGAGGACCAGGGAGGAAAGGACCCAGGAGGAGAGGACCAGGGAGGAAAGGACCCAGGAGGAGAGGACCAGGGAGGAAAGGATCTGGGAGGGGAAGTCAAATGAAGATTATCATTTCACCAGCAAAGAAAATGAAAGAAAATTCCGATCTTTTTCCATCAGACGGTCTGCCCCGGTATTTGAATGAAACCAAACGTCTGTGCAGGGAAATTCAAAAATTGTCCTTAGAAGAGTCCAGAGAATTGTGGAAGTGTAACGAGAAGCTGGCCAGATTAAATTATAAGCGGTTTGAAAAAATGGACCTGGAAAAAGGGACCACGCCGGCTCTTCTGGCCTATGAGGGACTTTTGTACCAGCACATGGCTCCGGTTGTGTTCACCAGAGAGGCGGCGGATTATGTAAAGGAGCATTTGCGGATTTTGTCCGGTTTTTACGGGGTCCTTTGCCCTTTTGACAGGGTGACGCCTTACCGGCTGGAAATGCAGGCTTCTCTGGCTGTGGGAGAGGAGAAGAATCTGTACGAATTTTGGGGGGATAAACTGTATCAGGCAGTAGTGGATGAAGACCGGGTGATTGTTAATCTGGCGTCAAAAGAGTATTCCAAAGCAATCGAAAAGTATCTCCAGCCAGAGGATCGGTTTCTCACGGTGGTTTTTGGAGAGCTTTATGAGGGGAAAATCCGGCAGAAGGGAACCCTTGCCAAGATGGCCAGAGGGGAGATGGTCCGGTATATGGCGGAGAATCAGGTAAAAGATCTGGAGAAACTAAAGGATTTTCGGGAACTTGGGTATGAATATTGGGAGAAGGATTCCAGGGAGAATCAGTGGGTGTTTCTTTCCAAAGATTGAGGGGGAGAATGTTACCAAAGGAACGGTTTCCGATCATTGGAACCGTTCCTCTCCATTGTAATTATTTCTTAATCCTTATTTCCTGTTCCAGTGATTTTGTTTTGTTTGTCTTTGTAAATTCACTGGGTTTCTCTCCAAATTCCCGCTTAAAGGCTTTGAGAAAATTGGAGTAATCGTTAAATCCGCATTCCGTGTAAGCCTCTGTCACAGTCCTTCCATACATCAGCATATTCCGGGCAATGGTCAGTCTTTTTTTCATAATAAACTGATAGAGGGGAAGACCGGTAAAGTGTTTAAACTGATGGCTTAAATAATATTTGCTCATGTAAAACTGATCTGCTAAATGATCCAGATTCAAATCTTCGTTTAAGTGATTATTAATATAGGTAACAACCTGATTGATCTGTTCATTTTCCGTAACATCCTGCTTTGCAGAATCGGAGATTTCGTAATAGGCCCGACTTAGGAGAACTAAAATTTCCATCACTGCTGCATAGGCCCTGACCCGGTTTCCTAACTTGTTGCCAGTGCGTTCCTGTTCTATGGTCAGGCAGGCAGACTGAATGTTTTTCAGCTGAAGGTCATTGGGGCGGAACAGGCGGTAATTCCGATTGGATGCGTCCTGAAAACAGGCGGTTAAATCTTCTCCAATATCCCGAAGTCCGTCAAAAAAATCGTGTCCCAGCCAGAGGATAATCCGCTCATAAGGCTGTTTGGAAGGAGTAATCTCCGGGTGGTGAATATCTCGGTTGTTGGTCAGGAGAATATCCCCGGAGCGAAGTTTATAAGTGCGGCCTTCTATGATGTAATGGACATTGCCGGAAATAAAAAGGTAGATTTCATAAAAGGCATGTTGATGGAAGTCAATGGTAAGGGGTTCTTCGTTGCGGTAATGATGATATTCATAGAAACGTTCCGCCATGCTCTGGCGGTGAGTAAATTCTTCCGTGTACATATTTCACAAAAATCCTCTCATTTTTTTCCTTTTCTTGTATTATACAGCAAGATTTACCATATTTCAACTAGAATGTACCAAGTAAAAATGATGGGAAAATGCTATAATTCGGATATAAAAGCATTGGACATAAACAAACCAGAAAGGAGCAAAAAGGTATGAAGGGAGTTTACAGGGCGCTGTCTCTTTCTCTTGGCGCAGGGCTTGTGGCGTTGGCTCTCACAGGCTGTCAGGGGGCATCTGACGGCAGGCGGATTGTGCGGATCGGGCATAATCAGGCCACGGACCATCCGACTCATGTGGCATTGCTGGAGTTTGAGAAATACGTGGAGAGTAAGCTGGGAGACCAATATAATGTGGAAGTGTATCCCAGTGAACTTTTAGGTTCTCAGACCGATATGGTGCAGCTGACACAGACCGGAGCCATTGATTTTTGTGTGGCAAGCAACTCGATTCTGGAAACATTTTCTGACAATTACACGCTTTTTAACATGCCCTATCTGTTTGCGTCAGCGGAAGCTTACCATGCGTCGATGGATGATGCAGACATTACCGGACCGATTTTTGATTCTACCAAAAAAGCCGGATTTGAGGCTGTCACCTGGATTGATGCAGGAACCAGAAACTTTTACACGGTTTCCACTCCCATCCATTCTCCGGCAGATTTGAAAGGACTCAAGATTCGTGTGCAGCAATCTCCTACGAATGTGGAGATGATGCGGCTTTTAGGCGGTTCTGCCACTCCTATGGGCTTTGGGGAGGTCTATACGGCTCTCCAGTCAAAGATCATTGACGGGGCGGAGAACAATGAGATGGCTCTCACTTCCAATGGCCACGGAGATGTATGTAAGTACTATTCTTATGACATGCATCAGATGATACCAGATATTCTCATTGGAAACTGTGCATTTCTTGACGGACTTTCGCCTGAGGACCGGGCAGTATTTGAGGAAGGCTTTCAGATTGTCAACCAGGTGGAGCGGCAGGAGTGGACAAAGGCAGTGGAGGCGGCAAAGAGCAAAGCGGAACATGACCAGGGAGTTCAGTTCCTCTATCCAGACACAGCGCCTTTCCAGGAAATCTGTATTCCCATGCATCAGTCTGTTTTGGGACAGTATCCAGATTTAAAGCCATTTTATGATGCCATTCAGGTACATAACAAAGAGTTTACTTCAGAAAATACGGAAGGGGGAGCAGGACAATGAATAAACTTCGCGAGATTTTGACACAATTGTTAAATGTGCTGGCAGGGGTTAGCTTTCTGGTTATGGTTGTGCTGACTTGCTGGCAGGTTCTGACCCGTTACGTTCTTAACAATCCTTCTTCCTGGTCTGAAGAGCTGGTATCTTACATGTTTGCCTGGATGAGCCTTTTGGGCGCGTCCCTGGTGACAGCGGAGCGGGGACATATGAACATTCCGATTTTGGTGGAGAAATGCAATCCGGCTATGGAACGGTTTTTCCTCTGTCTTGCTGAAGTAATTGCATTTTTGTTTTCTGCTGTTATTTTGGCTTATGGAGGGTATCAGATTGCAACTTTGGCCATGGGACAGATGACTTCTTCCCTGGGCGTTCCCATTGGAGTGTTTTATGTGGTTCTTCCTCTGTGCGGCATTCTGAATATGATTTACACGTTGCTGAACATTGCAGATATTTTAAAGAAGAAGGAGGAGACAGCGTAAATGGCAATTCAATCATTATTTTTAATTTTATTTGTCTTGTTAGTGCTGCTGGTGTTGGGGGTTCCCATTTCCTATTCCATTGGCATCTCCTCTCTGGTGGTAATTCTTCAGACGGTGCCCCTGGATGTATCTGTGGTGACAGCTGCTCAGAGAACGTTTGTGGGCATGAGTAAATTCAGCTTGACAGCCATTCCGTTTTTTATCCTGGCAGGTAATTTGATGAACCAGGGAGGAATCGCCAAGCGTCTGGTAGATTTTGTTATGGCAATACTGGGAAAGCTTCCCGGCGCTCTTTTAGTGACCAATGCAGGGGCCAACGCTTTGTTTGGGGCCATCTCTGGTTCTGCTTCCGCAGCAGCTGCGGCAGTGGGAAGCATGGTAAAAGAGGGAGAGGAGCAGCAGGGCTATGACCGGGGACTTTGTGCGGCTACCAACGGGGCGTCCGCTCCTTCCGGTCTGTTGATTCCGCCTTCCAATGCATTGATTACCTATTCCCTTGCTTCCGGCGGCACATCGGTGGCAGCTCTTTTTCTGGCTGGTTATGTGCCGGGAATTTTGTGGGCCGTATGTTGCATGATCGTTGGAATCATCCTGGCAAAGCGCAAGGGATATGCGGGGGCAGAGGGAAAGTATGACTGGAAAAACCTGGGAGTCTGCACCCTTCAGGCCCTTCCTGCCCTTTCCCTGATCGTTGTGGTAATCGGAGGAATCGTGGGAGGTATTTTTACAGCCACGGAAGGTTCTGCCATCGCTGTGGTTTATGCGCTGGTTTTGGGGATTCTTTACCGGAACATTACGGTGAAGTCTTTTTGGAAAATCGTGGTGGACAGTGCAAAAATGAGCGGCATGGTGGTATTTCTCATTGGCGTATCCAACATTCTTGGATGGGTTATGGCATTTTTGCAGATTCCTCAAGCCGTGTCCGCTGCTCTTCTTGGCCTGACGGACAATTACATCATTATCCTGCTGATTATGAATGTGATTTTATTGATTGCAGGTACTTTTATGGATGTTACACCGGCGATTTTGATTTTTACACCCCTGTTTCTTCCGATTGTAAAAAGTTTTGGCATGAACCCCATTCACTTTGGATTGATTTTAGTGTATAATCTCTGTATCGGCAATATTACGCCGCCAGTAGGGAACACCTTGTTTGTGGCAATTAAAGTGGGGGACAGCACTCTGGCAAAGACCATTCCCTATATGATCTGGTATTATGTGGCTATTTTAACTGGATTAATGTTAGTTACGTATGTACCGTTTTTGAGTATGGGGCTTCCTATGATGGCTGGTCTGGCATAAAAGAGGATTTTGTATCCATACAAAGTTCTTCAGACACACTCCAGAGAAAGGCAGACAGGAAAGACTCTGCGACAACTATTTTTTCAACACGTTTTGGCAAAAGCAAAAAAAGAAAGGAGAACATTTTTTATGCAAATGACGTTTCGTTGGTATGGGGAAGGCAATGACAGCATTACTCCTCAGGACATCAAGCAGATTCCGGGAGTGACCGGGTTAGTGTGGGCGCTGCATCACAAGCAGGCCGGCGAGGTGTGGACTGTGGAGGAGATTGAAGAGGTCCGCAAGCAGATTGAAGGCGCAGGCTTTAACATGGATGTGGTGGAAAGTGTAAACGTTCATGACGACATTAAGATCGGCCTGCCTACCAGAGATCAGTATATTGAGAATTACAAGGAGACTCTGCGCAATCTGGCTAAGTTTGGCGTGAAGGTGGTTACTTACAACTTTATGCCGGTTTTTGACTGGACCCGTACCGATTTGTTCCACCCCATGGGAGACGGTTCCACAGCTTTATTCTATGAGAAGTCCAAGATTCATGAGGATTACAAGGAGATGGCAAAGTATATCCTGGACAATCTGAATGGAATGACTTTCCCAGGATGGGAGCCGGAGCGTATGGCACAGCTGGACGAGCTTTTTGAGAAATATCGTCCGGTAACAAAGGAGAAGCTGTGGGAGAATTTGAAGTATTTCCTGGAAGCAATTATGCCTACCTGCCACGAGACTGGTATTAAGATGGCCATTCATCAGGATGATCCGCCGTGGGATATTTTCGGACTTCCCCGTTTGCTGACAGACAAGGAGGCAATCGGTCGTTTCCTGTCATTGGTGGATGATGATCACAACTGTTTGTGCCTGTGTTCTGGGTCTTTGGGCGCCAATCCAAAGAACAATGTGGCAGACATTGTCCGGAGTTACTGCGACCGAATTGCCTTTGCCCATATTCGTAATGTAAAGCATTTTGACAATGGCGACTTTACCGAAGCTTCCCACCGGGACTGCGATGGTGATACCGGAATTTTGGAAATTATGAAAGCATATCATGACTGTGGTTATAAGGGATATGCAAGACCAGACCATGGAAGACATCTTTGGGGTGAAAAGTGCCGTCCTGGATATGGCCTGTACGACCGCGCTCTTGGCATCATGTATCTGTGGGGATGCTGGGATATGCTGGAGAAGATGGAAAAGTAAGATTGAAATAAAAAGAAAGCAAAAAGGGGAGCTGTCAGAGAGGGCAGCTTCCTTTTTTGGATAATTTTATCCGATAAGTTTTAGAATGAAATTGGATAATTTTATCATAAAAAAATTGTTGACAAATGTCCATTGATATGATAGTATATAGGAGTTGTTACGAGATATAGAGATAGGGGAATAGTTCAATGGTAGAGCAGCGGTCTCCAAAACCGCAAATGGGGGTTCGAATCCCTCTTCCCCTGTTAAGAAGAGAGCCGAAATTCTTGGTAAGGGAGTTTCGGCTTTTTTTATGCAGAAAAGAGGATAAGAAGGGAGGAATGATCCGACAGCAAGGAATTTGATAAAAATCATAAACGGCCATAGACTTTTCCTGTATTATGTATTATAATGAATTATGAGCTTGTTTTGTGAATGTTTTTGTTAAAAATGTTGAAAAGTGACTTTCTTAAGGGAGGAGTATTGAATGAAGCTGAATTTGAAAGGTAAATTGATTGTTAGTATTGGTATTCTCACTTTTGTAGCAGTGTTTTTGCTTTCTTTTTTGTCTTATGTATCTTTGCGGGTCGCATATAACAAAACCATTGAAGCAGAGAAGGAAAAATTAGACCAGATGATTCAGAGTCAGGTGGAGTGTATGATTGGAGTGCTTGAGGCAGAATATGACAAGTACAAGAGCGGTCTGCTGACAGAAGCAGAGGCCATGGAAAATGCCAAATACATCGTCCGTTCCACCAGATACAGTAATGGAGCCGGATATTTCTGGGCAGATATGGCAGATGGGACAAGCGCAGTACATATTAAGCCGGAGGTAGAAGGAACCAACCGTTATAATTCAACGGATGAAAAGGGCAATTATTTTGTTCAGGATACCATTGCTGCCGGAGATAAGCCAGGGGGAGGTTTTATTGATTTCTATTTTGCAAAGCCGGGAGAAAAAGAAGCCAAGGCAAAAAGAGGTTATATTAAAAAGTTTGAACCTTATGGCTGGTATATTGGAACCGGAAATTATCAGGAGGATATGCTCCCCATTATTCAGGATGAATTAAACGCTTCCAATCGGTCTTGCTTTCTGGCTATTGTGATAATATGCGTTTCCGGACTGGCGGTTTTCTTAATTGGCATTGCTGCAATTTCTGCAATCGCCAAACGAATGTCAGACCCCATTAAGGAGGCATCCGAGCGTCTGAAAAAGCTCAGCCAGGGAAATCTTAAAGATGAAGTGTATGTGTTTCCTGCTGAGGACGAGATTGGAGAGTTGACAAAAGCTCTTTCCACAACGGTACAGACCTGGAGAGATTATATTGGAGATATATCTGCATCTTTGGCAGAACTGGATAAAGGGAATCTTGTTTTGGCGATGAATATGGAATATGTGGGGGATTTTGCTCCCATCAAGGAATCTTTCCAAAGGACAATTCACACATTAAATGATACCTTTTTGAAACTTAACAACAGCGCCGGACAGGTAGCCAGCGGTTCCGATCAGGTTGCCAGCAGCGCTCAGGCACTCTCACAGGGAGCCACCGAACAGGCTTCTGCCGTGGAGGAATTAGCAGCCACAATTAACGAAATACACAGTCATGTGGCAAGCAACGCGGAAAATGCCAAACAGGCCAGCGAGCAGGCTTTGGCTGCAGCCTCCGAGCTGGAACATGGCAAAAAGCAGATGGAGCAGATGACTTCTGCCATGAGACAGATCAATGACTCTTCTTCTGAAATCAGTAAGATTATTAAGACCATTGAAGATATTGCTTTTCAGACCAATATTCTTGCCCTCAATGCAGCGGTGGAGGCAGCTAGGGCTGGTTCGGCAGGAAAGGGATTTGCCGTGGTGGCAGATGAAGTCCGCAATCTGGCCAGTAAGTCTGCAGAGGCGTCAAAGAATACAGCAGTTCTGATTGAAGCTACGGTCAATTCCGTACAGGAAGGAACAGGCATAGCCAACCGAACTGCAGAATCCATAGGAAGGATTGTCATTTCTTCAGAAGAATCGGCAAAACTTATTCACGAGATTTCCGAGGCATCTCAGGAACAGGCCAATTCCATAGCTCAGGTGACTTTGGGGATTGATCAGATTTCCAGTGTGGTGCAGACCAATTCTGCCACATCAGAGGAATGTGCGGCAGCCAGTGAAGAACTGTCCAGTCAGGCGCAGCTTTTAAAGAATCTGGTGAGACGGTTCCGGATTCAGGGAATGTAAAACTTAAGATAGAACAGGAAATGGGAAAGGAGCATAAAAAATGCGTTTTTTTGTAGATACCGCCAATGTGGAGGAGATCCGCAAGGCCAATGATATGGGAATTATCTGCGGTGTGACCACCAATCCGTCTCTGATTGCAAAGGAGGGCCGGGATTTTGACCAGGTGATTGAGGAGATTGCCTCTATTGTGGACGGGCCAATCAGCGGCGAGGTGAAAGCCACTACAGTGGACGCTGACGGGATGATTCAGGAGGGCCGGGAGATTGCGGCCATTCACCCCAATATGGTGGTGAAGATTCCTATGACTATGGAAGGATTGAAGGCAGTGAAGGTTCTTCATAAAGAAGGAATCCATACGAATGTTACTTTGGTGTTTACGGCAGCCCAGGCTTTACTTGCAGCCCGTGCCGGGGCAACCTATGTGTCGCCGTTTGTTGGCCGGTTAGATGACATTTCTATGCCGGGAATTGCGCTGATTGAGGAGATTGCAGAAATTTTTGACATTCATCAGATTGAGACAGAGATCATTGCCGCAAGCATCCGCAATCCGATTCATGTGATTGACTGCGCCCGGGCAGGAGCGCAGATTGCGACGGTACCTTATAAGGTGTTGGAGCAGATGACAAAACATCCTTTGACAGATGCGGGGATTGAGAAGTTTCAGGCGGATTACAAGGCGGTGTTTGGTTAAGGAAGCAGACGTGAATGGGCATGTAAGCGAAGTTTGCATTTGAAATAAACAGGTATCCAGAATAAGGATTTCGAATAAGAAATCAATACGGAGAAATCAATACGGGAAAATCTTCCGGGCGGCGGCTTTGGAGATTTTCCCGTATTATAATTGGTTACTCCTTTGCCGGGTGGGGAAAACTAAAAGTAATGGAAAGGAAGGTATTGAAAATATTAGTAATTGACGTTATAATGGGTGTACTGATTTACACAAACTGGAGGAGATTATGAAAAAGCAGAAATTTGCAGGTCTGTTTCTGTTAGGAACCATTGGAATTTTGATGGTTTCCTGCGGGAAACTGGGAGGCCGCTCCTGGGCGGCCAGTGAGAACAGCATTTATGTGACAAAGGATTTGGAAGTGGAGAGCGCCATGGTATTTACCTCAGCTCAGGCGAATGAGCTGTACAGTCAGGAAGAACTGGCGACCGATACCCGTCAGTGGGTGCAGGATTACAATTTGGCCAATGGAGCAGAGGCGTCTTTTGAGAACAGTGACAAGAAGGCAAAGCTTCCGGTTGCATTAAAATCCTGCAAATTGGAAGGACAGACTGGAACTTTGGTTTTTGAATATGGAATGCCAGAGCATTTTGTGGGATTTTCCCAGACTGTGGGCGACGATACCCATACGGTAACAGCCCTTGGGGCAGGTACAGCGGCAGAAGTGCTGGCTTCGGGAAATTTCGACGGGACATTTACATCTGTGGATGGCAGTGTTGCCAATGCGGCAGAAGTGGCCGGACAGTCTAAGTACAAGGCTGTGGCAGTGGAAGGAGCCGGAGTGGTGTGTCTGGAAGGAAAAGTGAAATATGTATCTTCTGGAGGCGCATCCATTCGGGACGAACATACAGCTGTAACCGGAGAGGGAATGAATTATATCATATTTCAATAAGAGAGGATGACAGACATGGAAAAGACATTGGAGAAGATTGTAGCGTTGGCAAAGAGCAGAGGGTTTGTATATCCGGGTTCTGAGATTTACGGTGGTCTTGCCAATACTTGGGATTATGGAAATCTTGGAGTGGAGCTGAAGAATAATGTAAAGAAAGCCTGGTGGCAGAAGTTTGTTCAGGAAAGTCCTTACAATGTGGGAGTGGACTGTGCCATTTTGATGAATTCCCAAACTTGGGTGGCTTCCGGCCATTTGGGCAGCTTTTCCGATCCCCTTATGGACTGTAAAGCCTGTAAGGAACGTTTCCGGGCAGACCAGCTGATTGAGAATTACATGGAAGAAAAGGGAATCAAAATAGAAGGTTCTGTGGACGCCTGGTCTCAGGAAGAAATGAAGAAATACATTGATGACAATAATATTTGTTGTCCCAGCTGCGGAAAACATGATTTTACGGACATCCGCCAGTTTAACCTGATGTTTAAGACTTTCCAGGGGGTTACGGAGGATGCCAAGAACACGGTTTATCTTCGGCCGGAGACTGCTCAGGGAATTTTTGTGAATTTTAAAAATGTTCAGCGGACTTCCCGGAAAAAGGTTCCTTTTGGAATTGCCCAGGTGGGAAAATCGTTCCGGAATGAGATTACTCCTGGAAACTTTACCTTCCGTACCAGAGAGTTTGAGCAGATGGAGCTGGAATTTTTCTGTAAGCCGGATACAGATTTGGAGTGGTTTGCCTACTGGAAGCAGTTTTGCATTAACTGGCTGAAGTCTCTTGGAATGAAGGATGAGGAGATGCGGGCCAGAGATCATGAGCCGGAGGAGCTTAGCTTTTACAGCAAAGCCACCACAGATATTGAGTTTTTGTTCCCATTTGGCTGGGGAGAGCTGTGGGGGATTGCAGACCGGACCAATTATGATTTAAGCCGCCATCAGGAGACTTCCGGTCAGGATTTGTCCTATTTTGATGATGAGACCAAGGAGCGTTACATTCCTTATGTGATTGAGCCGTCTCTTGGAGCGGACCGGGTGACTCTGGCGTTCCTTTGTGCGGCCTATGACGAGGAGGAGATCGGAGAGGGGGATGTGCGTACTGTGCTTCATTTCCATCCGGCGCTTGCTCCGGTAAAGATCGGCGTGTTGCCGTTGTCCAAAAAGCTGGCAGAGGGAGCAGAAAAGATTTATGGGGAACTTAGCAAATATTATAACTGTGAGTATGATGACCGGGGCAATATTGGGAAACGGTACCGCAGACAGGATGAGATTGGTACGCCCTTCTGTGTCACCTACGATTTTGACTCAGAAACCGATCAGGCAGTAACCGTTCGGGACCGGGATACCATGGATCAGGTGCGGGTGCCGATTGGAGAGCTGAAGGCATATTTTGAGGATAAGTTCCGGTTTTGATTGGAAGAGTGATGTACGTTTAGAGTGATGTGGGTTTTTAGAATGACGTTGATTTTTAGAATGCTATTGATTTGAAAATGACGTTGATTTGAAAAAGGATTTTGGTATTAAAAAAGCGGTTTGGATTGTTTCTGAACCGCTTTTTTTACTTTTTATATGCGGTTTCGGATTGTTTCTTTCTTGAGTGGTGTGTTTTAAAATTGATTCCCGCTAACTGACCTTTACTTTCCCCATAGCACAGGGGGAAATATCGGGTGCAGCACCACTGCTTTATGAAGATTTGGGCCAAAGGAACGCAGCCCACTGCGCCGCGTTCCTTTGGCCCAAATCTCCCGCAAAGTGGGACGTGCATATGGCGGAAAGCAAAATTCAGACACACTCTAATTACTGGCTGGATGGAACTCTAGCGTTCTTTCATGCATTTTCTTACTTCTTCTATGACTAAAGCAATGATTTCATTCAGAGACATTTGGTCTGTGCCGATTACATGGTGATTGCACCGGTTGACTGGCATGAGAAGCTGTTTCGCATGGCTTTGTCCTACAGCCATGGCCATGGCTGGCGTTATCTCTCCATGAAGAGAATCGGCAATAACAATGCCAATCGGTCCAATAATAAGGTCCGAATCCCTGGCCGCCACAATCACTGGATTTTCTCCGGTAGCGCCATAATCTGCTCCTGCTTTTAACATGGCAGCAGTGGCAGTGCTGTTTGTTCCAACAGCAAGAATTTCCTGTTGGGGAAACTGCTTTTTCAGCTGTTCCACAATGGCCTTACCCATTTTTCCTCCCTGCCCGTCAATGATGGTTATTTTTTTCATCCACGATTCTCCTTAGTTGTCTATAAAAGATTTTTTACTGGGGTCCCTCGTATTCGCTGGAATCAAATCCCAGGACAATCATAAAGATGGGACCTAAGAGAATCAAAGCCACAGCAAAAAAGATTCCATGATCAAATGCTTTCGCAAGCTTGAAACAGAAAATAATCCGTAAAACCATGAGGCAGCCATAAAGGATGAAGAACAAAGTCATACTAAGTCCAGATCCGATAATGGGAGCGGTCAAGATTATTCCAATAGCAACCACTGCAAGGAGTGTATAGATTGCGAAATACGCGGCATTCCAGGCAATTTTGAAAAGAATATAAGAATAATAAATTGGAATTAAGGCTTTCCAGCCTGGTTCTCCAGCTTTTACAAAAATTTTCCAGTTGCCAATGACTGGAAGTACAACGCAGGCAATCAAAATTAGTATTGTGAAAGCCATAGACAAGATTCCTGAAGCGTAGTTCATTTTATTGTTCCTCCTAAATAATTGATTTATGTAATAAGCAGAGTGACAAGAGTCAACTTGCTGCGGGATTTCAAGTTCTTAATTAATTTAAGGAATCGAAGTTCCCTGGTATTCGGAAGAGTCGAATGCTAAAATCAGCTTGAAGATAGGCGTGAAGAAAAACAGTCCAACTCCAAACAAGTAGCTGTGATGAAATACAGCGGCCAGTTTAAGGGAAAAAATAAACTGAAGGGCCGTATAGGCAAGAGAAATTGCCAAAACAAAAAAGGAAAGTAAAGCTGTTGGTAGATTTAAAAAAAGCAAAATGATAACGAAAACATAAGCTCCCATATAGATCAAAAAATATTGGGGCTTCCAAGCAATTTTGTACATCATATAGCTGGAGTAGATGGGAATCAGGCAAATCCATTCAGGCTCTCCGGCTTTTCCAAAGATCTTCCATTCTGCCACAACAGGAAGAATCACATTAACAAAAAGGAAAGGCAGGAAGATAAAGATAAACATGATTTTTAAGAGGCCATCCATAATCGAACATCTCCTGTTACTTAATGTTTTGAAAATTATATCATATATCTTAGGTATTTTCTACCAAAATCTGGAGTGTATCTGAAAAATGTTATGTGCCAGCTGTGTGTTAGAGTTTGTGGGGGATATGTGCCGCTGATTTTGGAAAATGGTAAAATGGAGCACTTTCACGCAACCCATTATTTCCAAACAAAACTTAATACAGGGGCGCAGAAATCTTTCCGAAAGGAGAAAAAAGTGATCGAACCAATCCTCAATGAGATAGACATAAAAAGCGTTTTCACAAAATCAAATCTGCCCGTTTGTGAATATTTCGTAAACCGTATGCAGGATGTCCCCGTGCCTGCAAATATTGTTATGCGTCTTTTATGAAACGCTTTACGGGATACGGAAGACTGGGGACTTTCTTAGATATAAAAACGGGAAAGAAATTAAAAATCCCGAAAAGGACAAAGACTTATTTTGCAAGCCTTTTGAATGGAGCTGCCCTTGTCCTTTTGTCCGCAGAAGAAAACAAGGCTTTCTCAACGACTGTATTCAAGTTTACAAAAGATAGCAGAAAATGAGAGGAAATATAAAGCAGATTAAGCTATTCTTGTTAGCGAGGAGGTAAGAAGATGGAATGGTTGAAAAAACTTGGAGCAGCCATTGATTACATAGAAGATAATCTGGACAAGGAAATATCATATGATGAAGCAGCCCGTATTGCATGTTGTTCTCCCTATTATTTTCAGCGCATTTTTTCTTATGTTTCGGGCGTGTCACTGTCAGAATACATACGTCGCCGAAAAATGACACAGGCAGCGTTTGAATTGCAGCGGACAGACAGCAAAGTAATAGAGATTGCTTTGAAATATGGTTATTCCTCTCCAACTTCTTTTAATCGGGCTTTTCAAAGTGTTCATGGAATTACGCCAACAGCGGCTAAAACTATGGGGAATATTCTGCAGGCATATCCGTCAATTCAGTTTAGAGTCGAAATAACAGGAGGAAGCGCTATGGCATATCACATTGTAAAAAGACAGCCCCTGCATATTGTGGGTATCCGTATATCTTTGGTCTCGGACATGGAAGAAAATTTAAAGATTGTTCCCGATTTTTGGAAAGCCGCATTGCGGGGAAATCAATTTTCAGAAATATGCAGATTATCGAATCAAGAACCGAATGGGATTTTAGGAATTAGCGTATATGAAAGCCCAAAAGAAATTTATTATTATATCGGTGTTGCTACCAATGCTTCTGCCCCTGCGGGTATGCATGAGTACGAAATCCCTGCGGCTACTTGGGTTGTATTTGAGAATAATGGACACTTTAAGGACGATGTGCAACGTGTATTCAGACGGTTTTACATGGAATGGCTTCCATTCTCTGGATATAAATATGCAGAACTGCCAGACATTGAAGTGTATCCGATTTGTGACAGCCAGCCAGTACACGGACATTCCGAAGTATGGATTGCAATCAAAAAGGAGGACAGATAAGAAATGTATCATTTAAGATTAAAAGGCGATCATTATGAAATGGGTGTGAAACGTGGCAAAATTTTTAACAAATGTCGAATGTTGTTTCCGCTTCAGTTAGATAGTTTTCAACTGGAACATGGAATACAAAGTGAAAAAATATTAAGAAATTTTTTCCCAGAAGTGTGTGAGGAAATAAGAGGGGTGAGCGATACCATAGCAGTGGACTATCTGCATTTTGCTTCATGGATGCTGTGCATGGGCTGTTGTATGTATAACTTGGAAAATAACTTCCCTATGGAGATTCGAGGGTGTACTGCTTTTGCCTATTCAAAAAATGGAAAATTGATATATGGAAGAAATAATGATTTACCGCCTTATTTGCGTGATGGATGCAAAAGTGAAATTTACGCACCGAAAAATGGAAACCGATTTAATATCACTACATCTTCTTTCATCAACGGAGAAGAGGGGCTGAATGAACATGGGCTTGCTGTGGCAATGACGTTTGTTATGACAGACATTAAAAAGATAAAGGCAGGATTTAACTCATGTTTTATTGTACGGTATTTGCTTGAAAAGGCAGATAATACAGAACAGGCAGTTTTGCTGCTTATGAATCTGCCAATGGCTTCTAACTGTAACATTTTACTTGCGGATAAAAGAGGCAATATGGTGGTGGTCGAATGCACTCCAACGAATAAAATAGTCCGTGACGCAGAAATCTTTCATGGGGATAAGATCGTTTGTGCAGTCAATAGCTTTATTTCGGATGAAATGAAACCTTATGACGATACAAATGGGAATGATTATGATTCCTACAAGCGTTATAAGGTTGTCATAGACAGTTTTTCTTCGGGGCAGATAAGAGACGATTCCATTGCGACTACCAAAGAGCTTTTGAAAGGCAATTATGGCTTTATGTGCCAATATGACAATGAGCCAGACTTTGAAACTGTTTGGAGTTCTATATTTGATTTAGAGAGCTTAGCCATTTACCGCGCAGAGGGCGACCCAAGAAAGAAAAAATTTATCAACGATAACAGGCTTTGTGATTTAAAATTTAAGTGAGCAGGGATAATTGAAACTTAACAAAGGAAAGCATAGATTATCAGGAAAAGCTGTTGTTATTTTGCTATACTATGGTTACGAGAAGGGAAAACGTGGAATGGATGACAGATATTCCAGCTTTTGTCCGGCATAGCTGTACAGGAAGATGTCTGTGAACCGTAACATCTTTAGATGTATTTTGGAATAGGATTTACGAAAAAATATGGTTTTTGCAATAAAAATCTGGTAAAATATCAATGACAGCAAAAAATAGATTCAGAGAAAATGAGAAAAGAAGAAAGGTTCTTCTTAATTTTAATTTTTCACAGTTCAGGAGCAGTGAGCATTCAGAGGAAACCTGTATGAGTTCGGCAGCGGACATACCACCACCCACGAAAGTTTGGCGGATGTAGTTGGTGTCCTTGAATTTATGCCGTCTACCTGATGGCGGATTTTTAAAGTAAAGTTTCATGGGTTTGGCTGAGAATGCACCATCACCCATGAAAGTCTGGCGGACGTATTTGGCATACCTGAACTTAGATCGCCTGCGGCGATGGACTTTTAAAGTAAAAGCTGTCAGAAAGAGAGGGATATTTTATGGCAAAAGTATATGCAATGATTGCAGATGGAACTGAGGAGGTAGAATGTCTGGCTGTGGTGGATATTTTAAGGCGGAGCGGCATTGAGACGGTGTTGGTGTCAGCCGGCAAAACAAAAGATGTAATCAGCTCTCATCAGGTGAAAATTCAGGCAGATGCCACTGTGGAAGAAACGGATTTTTCCGATGGAGATGTGATTTTCCTTCCAGGAGGAATGCCGGGATCTGAAAATTTGTCTGCCTGTGAAAAACTGATTGCAGCAATTGAAAAAGCTATAGAGGAGGAACGGCGGATTGCGGCTATCTGTGCGGCTCCTGGAGTTGTTTTGGGGCGTCATGGATTTTTAAAGGGACGGATTGCTACTTGTTTCCCAGGATTTGAGAAAGAGTTTGAGGGAGCAGAATATACCAGACAGGGAGTTGTGACAGACGGGAAAATTACCACAGCCAGAGGTCTTGGGTTTGCAATTGATTTGGGTATTGAGCTGGTAAGGCTGCTTCTTGGAAACCAGGCAGCAGAAGACGTGAAGGGGAAGATTCAGTACAGCTGATCAAAAGAAAAATTAGCGAATAGAAGTTATTTGGGATAATCGTATATACGAACTAAAAACACATATCCGAAAAAAGACAGAATAGTTTAGCATTTGCACAAAAGTTAGCTGATTTTTGACGTTTTTTTTTCCATTTTTTTGAAGAAAAAAACTTTACTAGCGTTTAAAATATGATATACTTATAACAGACCGTTGGAAGGCATATTTTACTGAAGGCGGAGAGAATTGGATGCGGTTTGAGGGAATATGCGAATCGCAGCACAAAATGTCTACACATCTAATTAGGAGGAAAACACTTATGGCAAACAAGTGGGTGTATTTGTTCACCGAGGGCAATGCCGACATGCGGAATCTGCTGGGCGGCAAGGGAGCAAACCTGGCTGAGATGACGAATCTGGGGCTTCCGGTACCTCAGGGCTTTACCATCACCACCGAGGCATGTACCCAGTATTATGAGGATGGCAGAAAGATCAATGATGAGATCATGGGCCAGATTATGGAACATATCACCAAGATGGAGGAGATCACCGGCAAGAAATTCGGCGATAAAGAGAACCCTCTTTTGGTTTCGGTTCGTTCTGGTGCAAGAGCATCCATGCCGGGTATGATGGACACCATCTTGAACCTGGGTCTGAATGAAGAGGTAGTGGAGGTTCTGGCAAAGAAGTCCGGCAATCCCCGTTGGGCTTGGGACTGCTACCGCAGATTTATTCAGATGTTCTCCGACGTGGTTATGGAAGTCGGAAAGAAATATTTCGAAGAACTGATTGACAAGATGAAAGAGGAGAAGGGCGTGACTCAGGACGTAGACCTGACCGCTGATGATTTAAAAGAGCTTGCCAATCAATTTAAGGGTGAGTACAAGGAGAAGATTGGTGAGGACTTCCCCACAGATCCAAAGGTACAGCTGATGGAAGCCATCAAGGCTGTGTTCCGTTCCTGGGACAACCCCCGCGCCAACGTATACCGTCGGGACAACGATATTCCTTACTCCTGGGGTACTGCTGTAAATGTGCAGATGATGGCTTTCGGCAACATGGGCGAGACCTCCGGCACTGGCGTTGCCTTTACCCGTGATCCGGCAACTGGAGAGAAGCATCTGATGGGTGAGTTCCTTATGAACGCTCAGGGCGAAGATGTTGTGGCTGGTGTTCGTACTCCTCAGAAGATTGACCAGTTAAAAGAGGTTATGCCAGAAGTTTACGATCAGTTTGTAGGCATCTGCAACAAGCTGGAAGATCATTACAGAGATATGCAGGATATGGAGTTTACCATTGAAGACAAGAAGCTCTACATGCTTCAGACCCGTAATGGTAAGAGAACTGCCAAGGCTGCTCTCAAGATTGCCTGTGACCTGGTGGATGAGGGTATGATCGATGAGAAGAAGGCTGTGAAGATGATCGATCCTCGTAACCTGGATACTTTGCTCCATCCTCAGTTTGATGCCGATGCACTGAAAAAAGCGGAACCCCTTGCCAAGGCGCTGGCTGCATCTCCAGGCGCTGCTTGCGGTAAAATCGTATTCTCTGCCGAGGATGCCAAGGCATGGGCTGCCAAAGGTGAGAAGGTGGTTCTGGTTCGTCTGGAGACCTCTCCTGAGGACATTGAAGGTATGAAAGCTGCACAGGGTATCCTGACGGTTCGCGGCGGTATGACCAGCCATGCAGCTGTGGTTGCCCGCGGTATGGGAACCTGCTGCGTATCTGGCTGTTCCGAGATCACCATGGATGAAGCCAACAAGAAGTTTACTCTGGCAGGTAAGGAGTTCCATGAGGGAGATCCGCTCTCCATCGATGGTTCTACCGGTAAGATTTATGAGGGAATCATCCCCACAGTGGATGCTACCATTGCCGGTGAGTTCGGTCGTATCATGGCATGGGCAGACAAGTACAGAAAGCTGAAAGTAAGAACCAATGCAGATACTCCGGCTGACGCTAAGAAGGCCAGAGAGTTAGGCGCAGAGGGTATTGGCCTTTGCCGTACCGAGCATATGTTCTTTGAGGGCAATCGTATTGATGCATTCCGTGAGATGATCTGTGCGGAGACTCTGGAGGAGAGAGAAGCAGCTCTGGAGAAGATTCTTCCTGAGCAGCAGGGTGACTTTGAGAAGCTTTACGAGGCTCTGGAAGGCAACCCAGTTACCATTCGTTTCCTGGACCCGCCTCTGCATGAGTTCGTTCCCACTGAGGACGAGGATGTGAAGAAGCTGGCTGACGCCCAGGGTAAGAGCGTAGAGCAGATTAAGGCTATTATTGATTCTCTTCATGAGTTTAACCCAATGATGGGTCATCGTGGCTGCCGTTTGGCTGTGACTTATCCGGAGATTGCTAAGATGCAGACCCGTGCTGTAATCCGTGCTGCTATCAACGTGAAGAAGGCTCATCCAGACTGGAATATTGTTCCGGAGATCATGATTCCTCTGATCGGTGATATCAAAGAGCTGAAATATGTGAAGAAGTTTGTGGTTGAGACTGCAGATGCTGAGATTGCAGCAGCAGGCGCAGATCTGAAGTATGAGGTTGGTACCATGATCGAAATTCCGAGAGCAGCCCTGACTGCTGACGAGATTGCCAAGGAGGCTGAGTTCTTCTGCTTTGGTACCAATGACCTGACTCAGATGACCTATGGTTTCTCCCGTGATGATGCAGGTAAGTTCTTAAACGCTTACTATGATGCTAAGATCTTTGAGAATGATCCTTTTGCAAGACTGGATCAGACCGGTGTGGGCAAACTGATGGAGATGTCTATCAAGCTTGGCAAGCCGGTACGCCCGAACATGCATGTAGGTATCTGCGGCGAGCACGGCGGCGATCCCACATCTGTGGAGTTCTGCCATAAGATTGGTTTGGATTATGTGTCCTGCAGCCCGTTCAGAGTGCCGATTGCACGGTTGGCGGCGGCTCAGGCGGCTATTAACAACTAGAGGAATTAGACAACCATATATTTACTTCTGTACCTTAACGGTGTCGAGAGAGGATGTAAGAGCATTTATGGCTGCACGTCCAGAGTACACAAAGGCTAACAGATTTAAGGATATTGTGGTAAAAGTCTATATATAAGTTCTGCAAGGGAAAGCAAATTGCTTTCCCTTGTTTGATGTTTGGGAATAGACCCTATTTCGGGGTTTGTTCCCTTTTTTTATTCAATATCTTTAATGAAGGAGGTTCAGGTATGAACAACACAGCGTTAAGAGCAGGGGCGCAGAGCGCCAACAACACACACATGGTTTTTGCAAATGAGGAACATGAAAAGTTTTATTTTGAGAAACTGGAACAGGCGAGGTATCAGGACTGCTACCACAAGGCGTTGATTTACATTCTCGGCATATCTGAGGATACAAGGAATCATTTCAGCCAGATTTATGATATTAAGTCCGGGTACATCAAAACAGAGTGTCTGCATCAGGGCTGGCAGACAAGCGGCAGTGTCCGGGTGGTAAGGCTTGCCTTTAACCTTTACACGGACGGAATGCCAAGCATTGATGATTATAAGCGCAAGGACGAGCAGATAGGCGAGTGCAGGGGATATTCCGTAAGCGATATTTTCTGCTGCGGCTATGCAATGTACTTCTGGCAGGGCATCAAGCTCCGTTACCCGGAATACTGCCAGAAACAGCGGTCTGTTGAGGAAATCCTTGCAGAAATGGAGAAGAAACGTGCTGAAAATTCGACTGATGGGAACGAAGAATGATATTAAGTGGTTCGAGAGGATTCTGCAAAGACAGCCCAAAGTGGCTGTGACGGAAGTTTCCGAACTGTACCAGAACAAAGGTACGAACAGGTATTACCGGGCTTATGTGCAAGTGCAGAAAGCCAATGTAAAAGAAAAATCAAACTAAACGGAGGAATAAAACCATGTGTAAAGTGATAGCAATAGCAAACCAGAAAGGCGGAGTGGGAAAAACCACCACAACGAGCAGCTTGGGAATCGGGCTGGCAAAGCAAGGAAAAAGAGTCCTGGTAATAGATGCGGACGCACAGGGGAGTCTGACCGCAAGTTTAGGCTACACGGAGCCGGACAAGCTGGATGTCACCCTTGCGAACGTATTGGAAAAGGTTATCAACGATGAAGAAATGGAGCCGGGTTACGGTATCTTGAAGCATGAGGAAGGCATTGACCTGATGCCGGGGAACATTGAGCTGTCCGGTCTGGAGGTTTCCCTTGTGAATGTGATGAGCCGGGAGATTATGCTGCGCTCCTATGTGGAGAGGTTAAAGGGCGGGTACGATTACATTTTAGTCGACTGTATGCCCTCTTTGGGGATGATTACCATAAATGCTTTTGCCTGTGCCGACAGCATACTCATTCCGGTTCAGGCGGCATACCTGCCCGTGAAAGGCTTAGAACAGCTTATCAAGACCATAGGCAAGGTAAAGCGGCAGATTAACCCGAAACTGGAGATTGAAGGCATTCTGCTGACGATGGTAGATAACCGCACCAATTACGCAAGGGATATTACGGCTCTGCTTATTGAAACTTACGGAAGTAAAGTGCGGATATTTGAAAACAGCATACCGATGTCGGTGAGGGCTGCGGAAACGTCTGCAGAGGGCATCAGCATCTATGAGCATGATCCGAAAGGCAAGGTTGCCGGGGCATACCAGTCCTTGACGAAGGAGGTGCTTGGCAATGGGCAGTAAGACGGGGAGCGCATCAAAAGTCCGGTTGAACACCTTTGATGACTTATTCGGCGGCAGTATGTCAGGGGAGCAGATTATCCATGCGAAGCTGTCAGATTTACATACATTCAGAGGACACCCATTCCGTGTCCTGGATGATGAGAAGATGGAGGAAACCATGGAGAGCATTGGCAGATACGGTGTGCTTGTTCCCGGAATTGTCAGACCGAGGGAGAGCGGCGGCTATGAGATCATAGCCGGACACCGCAGGAAACGGGGTTCGGAAATGGTGGGGCTTGACACGATGCCCGTCATTGTCAGGAACTATACAGACGATGAAGCTACGATCATCATGGTGGATTCCAATATCCAGAGGGAGGACATTTTACCGAGCGAAAAAGCGAAGGCGTATGCCATGAAGTACGAAGCGATGAAGCACCAGGGCAGCAAAGGCGGCAGCACCCTTGACGAAGTGGGGGAAGCTGCCGGGGAAAGCGGAAAGACCGTGCAGAGGTATGTGTGGCTTGCAAGGCTTTCTGATGAGCTGCTTGGCATGGTGGACGCAAAAAAGATCGGGATAGCGCAGGGGGTTGACATTTCTTTTCTTTCAGAAGAACAGCAGCAGTATGTAACCGTCATTCTCCAGGAAACGGGCGCATCGGTTTCCAATGCGCAGGCGGCAAAGCTGAAGGAGTACGGAAAAGGCGGCGAGCTGACTCTGGCAATGGTCAGGCTGATACTGTCGGAGGAAAAGCCGAAGGAGAGGAAAGTAACGATTAAAGGCGATAAGATAAGCAGGTATTTTTCGGAGGACTATTCCAATGACGATATAGAAAGCATCATTATCCAGCTTTTGGAGGAATGGCAGAATAACCAGTAAAGGGGGGCGGCAGAATGGGCGAGCCATTGAGGTTTGATTATTACTATGGCGTAGAAGCAGAGCAGTTTTCTTTTTACCGTGTTCCCCGCCTGCTGATTAAGGATGAGCGTTTTAAGGGGCTTAGCAGCGATGCTAAGCTCCTGTATGGGCTGATGCTTGACCGGATGTCGCTTTCCATGAAAAACGGATGGCTGGACGATGAAAACCGGGCATATATCATATACACAATAGATAATATCAGGGAAGATTTAGGATGCAGCAAGGAAAAGGCTGTAAAGGTTCTTGCGGAGCTGGATAGGGCCAAAGGGATAGGGCTTGTTGAGAAAATACGCCGGGGGCTTGGCAAACCGGATATTATTTATGTGAAGAATTTTGTTATAGATGAGGGCAAAAAAGAGCCTTGCAACACTGATGTTTCCACAGAAGTCGGAAAAACCGACTTCAAGAGGTCGGAAAAGCCGACTTCAAGAAGTCAGGAAAACCGACTTCAAGAGGTCGGAAAAACCGATTTCAGCAGGTCGGAAAATCTGACTTCAAGAGGTCGGAAAAACCAACTTCAAGAAGTCGGGAAACCAGACCCTAATTATACTGACTATAGCCATACTGAACAGAATTATACTGATATGAGTTATCCCAATCCTATCAATCAATCCGTGGAGAACGTGGATAACACAGGAACACAGGGAAAATCTGATACGATGGATATGATGGATGAAGCAGGCGCATATATGGCGCTGATCCGTAAAAATCTGGAATATGAACACCACATGAAGTATGGCCAGTACGGGGATAAGGAGATGTACGAGGAAATCTATGAAACCGTTTGTGATGTGGTGTGCGTGAAGCGCAGGACGATCCGCATCAACGGGGAGGATTACCCTTATGAGCTTGTGAAATCCCGCTTCCTAAAGCTGAACAGCAGCCATGTGGAGTATGTCATGGGCTGTATGAAGGAAACCACAACAAAGATCACCAACATCAGGGCATATCTGATCACTGCCCTTTACAATGCCCCATCAACCATGAGCCATTACTACCAGCAGGAGGTTCAGCACGATATGTATGGCGGCGGGTGGGCAGAAAAAGGAATCATTTAACGGACTTCAAATCATTCTGCTGGAAGAATGATTTATACAAATGTCCAGAGGTGCAAAAAACAGAGCAGTTTATTCTTTCGTCTGCTCTGTATCCGGTGTAAATTCAGCGATGTCATTCAGGGAAAAGCCCTCGCCCAAGATATTCAGTATCATGTTCAGTGTGTGGGTGGTAACGGACTGGTTATTTTTCAGCCGCTGGATCTGTGACCGGCTGACACCGTGGCGGGTATAAAGGCTGTACTGGCTGATACCATTTTCCTTTAAAGTTTGAAAAAGTTTGTCGAATTTAATCATAATTTGCGATATTTGCCTCCATTCCTCGCTTGAATATGTTTTATTATGCTCCTATAATGGAGATGGTTATAGTTACTAAAAATGGAGATGGAAAAGCAAAGGAGTACAACAGGATGGGTAAAAAAGAACTGCGGAAAAGATATGGGGAACTGGATGGAATGGGAAAAGCATTGCTGCTGGAAAAACTGGCTTTCTGTAAATTTGCAGACCGTTATGAATTTGATAATTATTTCAGGGCAGGGGAATTAAAGGACAGCGAACTGCTCTGCCTTGCCAGTTTCCTCTACCACCATGAATGTTTCCTGATGCTGATGGATATTATGAACCAATATAAAGAAAGGTTTATCTTCGCTGACACTTCCCTTTTGCGGGAGTTTGAGCCGGATGAAACCCTTATGGAGAGGATGGCAAGGCTTGACATTCTGCCAGGGGTATAGAAAATATGTGTAAGGAGATGAAAGGCTTATGGATAAAAAAGCATACATTACAGAGGAAGAACGGGAAAAATGCCGGAGAGTGGCGGATGCCTTTGCGGAGCTGGAAGATGTGGACGTTGTGGTGGTTGATGTTGGCAGATATGGCTTCGTAAAGCTGCAATATTACACGCCGCCAACAGGATTTGAGAATGATTTTACTTTCACGGACAGCCAGGCGCTGTTTAATGACCTGTGGGAAGAATGGCTGCATACACAGCTCATCATGCTTGCGAGGAAAATGAAAATAGAGGATATTGACTATGATGATATTTTCAGGCAGTTACAGGAAGAAAAGCAGAATGAACTTATGGGCAGGAAGCAGCATTTCGTAGAAGCAGCGGGAGTAGAAATAAAATGAGCCTGCCAGAGCGTGGCGGGTGGCACTTTCAGCCTTGTTGGAAATGTGATTATCTTTTCAATCACATTTCCGGCAAGGTTTCCAGGGGTACGGGGGTGGAAGACCCCTGTATTAAAAAAAGATAAATACAGAACAGCGTAAGGGCGGTTATGAGTCAGTAGATTTGTAGCTGCCCTTTTTATTGTTTCCGGTCAGCGCATCGGGAAACGGGAAAGGAGATAGAAATGGAATCATTGCGGGATGTCAGGCGGGTAATGGAGCGTGAAGCGAAAAAGGGAAGCTGCCCGCTTATGTTTGACAGGCTGGAGTTTGGCGGCAAGCCTTTCCAGTCCATTACATCGGAGGAAAAGCTGGACGAGGCGCTTGCTTATCTGCTGAGGTTAAGATCATTCCGGCAGTACGCAGAGAAAACCATAATCAACAACGTGTATATGGATTTGGATATCCTCTGCAAAAAGCCGCAATTTAAGCGCACCCATTCCGTCATAGACCGGGAGGGGATTTATGCGAGGGTGCAGCGTTACAAGAAGCGGTTACAGCCGGATTATGAAAGCGGGCTTTGTCTGGAAACGGTGCGGTGTATCTTCACGCTTCCAGAAGGGGAGGCGGAGAAATGCCGCATGACACATGACGGGCAGGAAACCTATGCGTTTATCATGTCAAACAAATATATCCTCGGCTTGTTTACCCATTGTGAAGCGGCAAGGAAATCCGTTGTTTCGGATGGGGTGGAATGCGGACACCTTACGGAGCCGGAGCAGAGGATTGTGCTGCTTGACGGTGTGGGCGATGTGCTGTTCCAGGCATTATTGCTTGATGATGTGGGGTATACGGGCAATGAGCTGTCTGCGAACCTGCACACAATCTACTGCTTAAATGAAAAATGATAACTTCTGGACACGATGTCCAGAGGTGGAAAGGAAGAAGAATGGAAAAGGTGGATTTTCAGAAAAAAGCGGTCGTGGCATTATTGGGGAAAATAGCGGAAGCCTGTGGGAAAGCGGGCGTGAATCCCAACATTACAGTTTCTACAAGGCGTAGTGTTACCTGCTTTCAGTTAAGGAGGAGGGGCAACTGTATACAGGTTTCGGTAAAACAGTCAGGAGAGATGAATTATTTTCTTTCGGATATGCGGAGAAAGTGCAGCGGAAGGAAAATTTATTACCAGCTCTGCCCGGAGGACAGCCATGAACGGATCATAGAGAAATTTGCCGCTGATTTTGGCAGGCTCTATCAAGATTTTCTGACCGCTGACAGCCTTTGCGGGTTTACCGGAATCTGTTTATCCCATGATACGGATGCAGAAATGGAATTAAAGGGATATGAGGATTATATCAGGACAGAGTGCCTGTTACCGTAACTTTTGGACACGATGTCCAGAAGTGGGAAGGAGAACTATGGCGTATTTTAAAGTGAAGATTGTCTATGACATTATCTGCCGGGGGATTCCGCCTTAGTACACGGATTTTCCCGGAAATATAACAGGGAGGTGCTTCATGCAGGAGGAAGTGACACAAAAAACGATTGCCCTTGTGATAAAGACGGCAAAGCTGGATGCCAACGTGCTGAAAGCGGCGATGAAGATGTACCTGAACCACCGTAAGCAGAAAGCGCAGAGAACGCATGGAAAAACTTCTGTGAAAAAGCTCATTGGAGAGGGCGTGGGGGCATCGTCCATCGAAATCACGGACGGCAACATCAAGTCTTTTGAGCGTGTGGCAAAAAAGTATAATGTTGATTTTGCCATAAAGAAAGACAAGACAACCGTACCGCCAAAATATGTGGTGATTTTCAAGGGCAGGGATGCAGACGCAATCGCACAGGCATTCAAAGAATTTGTTTATGGTAATGAAAAAAAGAAAGGCAGGGTTTCCCTGCGGGAGAAACTGAACCATTTCAAGGACGCAGTATCGCAGGACAAGAACCGGGAACGGAGCCGGGAGAAAAACAAGGACAGGGGGCAGAGCCTATGAGCAATATCATAAACGGCATAGCCAAAGACTTAAAATCCATTCCTGAAAATATCAAGGCAAAGACCGGGAATGTAGACAAAAAGAAACTTGTCCTGATGAACCTCCCCTATGTGCTTGCCGGATATTTCTGTGACAAGATAGCGTGTTTGTGGCGGGTATCGCCGGGGCAGGACGCTTCCGCAAAGATGATGGAGGTCATGGCGGGGTTGGAAGGCTTGTTTTCCAATCCCCTGCCGAGTTTCTATCCGGTGGATCTTCTGATCGGGGTGTGCTGCGGCATCGCTTTAAGGCTTGTGGTATATTTCAAAGCCAAGAACGCCAAGAAGTTCCGGCATGGCACGGAGTACAGCTCCGCAAGGTGGAGTGCATAATCTTAACTGTAAGCAACACCTATATTGACGCAGGAGGATATGCACATGAATGATTACAGCAAAATCACAGCCCTTTACTCTCGCTTATCCGTGGGGGACGAGGACAGGGACGGCGGCGAGAGCAACAGCATACAGAACCAGAAGAAATTTCTGGAAAGCTATGCCAGACAGTTAAAGTTAACCAATATCCGGCACTACATTGACGATGACGAAAGCGGCAGGTTTTTTGACCGTTCTGCCTACTCCCGCATGATAGAGGACGTGGAAAACGGCAAAGTCGGCGTGTGCATTATGAAAGACATGACCCGTTGGGGGCGCGACTATCTCCAAGTGGGAAACGCTATGGAGATTTTCCGCAGAAACAACGTGCGCTTTATCGCGGTAAACAACGGGATAGACAGCGAAAAGCCCGACACATTGGAGTTTGCGCCGTTCATCAATATCATGTCAGAGTGGTACGCAAAGGACATCAGCAAGAAAGTGAAAACGGGCATTAAGACCAAAGGCATGAGCGGAAAGCCAATCGCAACCGAAGCCCCCTATGGTTATGTGAAAGACCCCGACAACAAGGATTTTTGGCTGATTGACGAAGAAGCCGCCGAAGTTGTCCGCCTTATTTTCCGCCTGTTTCTGGACGGGAAAAACCGAAACCAGATTGCCGTATATCTGAAAAATGAGCAAATCCCAACCCCCACATTCTACATGAAAGACCGTGGGCGGGGAACGGCAAAAAGCAGGACGCTGAACGAGGAAAACCGCTACAAATGGAATAAGGCGACCCTGACCCGTATCCTCACAAGGCAGGAGTATTGCGGAGATGTGGTGAACTTCAAGACCACAAAGCATTTCCGTGACAAACGAAACCACTATGTAGACAGAAGCCAGTGGCAGATTACAGAAAATGTGCATGAGCCGGTTGTTGACCGCGCCGACTTTGAAAACGTACAGCGGATTTTGGAAAATGCCCCCGTTAAGCGACCAAACGGGGACGG
>QXWR01000209.1 GCA_009911065.1 Clostridiaceae bacterium
CCGGGGAAAAGGCTGCCCAGGCCCTCCACTCCTACATGGGCTATGCCGCCCTGGGGGAAGGCGCACAGCATGTGCCGTCCTTTACCGGCGTGGAGATCGGGGGCGGGCGCATCACCGGCACGGAAATTTCGGAGGAACACCCGGAGGGCATTTCCTTCGGCATGTACCATGCGGACCAGTACACCCCACCGGAAGGGCCTTACACTACCGTGCAGGCCGTGGACGGCACTTCCTGGTACAAGCAGTACGCACAGGATGCCGTGGAGAAATCCCCTTACATGGCGGCGGACGGCTCCATCGCCTATAAGGAATCCATTGTGAAAAAGATGCCCCCGGTGCCCAAAAGAAAGGACAGGTTATAAATGGAAGGAAGACAGAAGAACGGGCTGGAAGAAGCCCTTGAGACCGGCGCGTCTGCGGCACACCTTGCCAGGGGCGCCGTGAAAGCGGGGAAGGCGGTGTCCGGGGCCGCTAAGGGAGCCGCCGTGGGCGGTCCTTATGGCGCAGCGGCAGGGGCGCTATGGGAAGGACGCAGACTTATCGGAAAGATCCTGGCGGCAGCTGCTGCCCTGTTACTGCTCCCGGTGCTTTTTGTGCTGATGCTCCCCGGCCTGATCTTTGACGGATTTACCTCCGCTTTCTCCCCTGCAGACCCGGAAACCCCTCTCCTGAACAGCGAGACCGCTATCATAGAGAACG
>QXWR01000210.1 GCA_009911065.1 Clostridiaceae bacterium
AAAAATCTTCATGTAATTAGTAGGATATATCCAACTACAATTGCGCATTGTATCTTATATATCACTATTATCAATACACGTGACATGTATTGAATATTCGAACGGACTAAGCTTCGTAGACCTTGCATTCCTTATCTGCAGGGCTGGTCTTGCAGAAGTCCTCCAATGGATCTCCACTCCCTTCTGTGGAAGCTCCCGGCCATTTTGCCGCCACTAGATGAGCCAAATCCACCACTCTTTGGCTGTATCCCCACTCATTGTCGTACCATGCAACGACCTTGAGCATGTCGTCACCCATCACCATTGTCAGGGAGGAGTCGATGGTGGAGGAGACGTCGCTGCACCGGAAATCAACTGAGACGAGGGGTTCGTCGCACACGGCCAACACACCATCCAGTGGTCCATCAGCTGCCTTTCTGAATGCAGCATTCACATCCTCTGCAGTGATCCCCTTCTTCGCCACATTCACAACCAGGTCCACCACGGAGACATTAGGCGTTGGTACGCGGAGGGCTATGCCGTTCAGCTTCCCCTTCAGCTGTGGCAGAACTAGGGACACTGCTTTTGCTGCACCCGTGCTGGTTGGCACAATGTTCAGCGCTGCAGCTCTCGCTCTCCTCAAGTCGCGGTGTGAAGCATCTAGAAGCCTCTGATCACCAGTGTAAGAGTGTGTTGTTGTCAT
>QXWR01000211.1 GCA_009911065.1 Clostridiaceae bacterium
CCACATCTCAATCAGTAATTACACAGTAGGAGTAGCAGACTAGCAGTAGTTTCTCCAACATCGTACATATAGCATTTATAAACTGAAAAAGAAATCCAAGATTGAATGTGGTTTAAACAGGCAGGACTTTCTTGACAATCTCTTCACTGAGGGCTGCAATCTGCGAATCGAGGGCCTTGATGGTCTCATCCTTCTGCTTGTCGAGGATGGCGAGGGCCTCCTGCAGCTCCGCCTCGATCTTCTTCCGCCCCTCCGCCAGCTTCTCCTCCACCTCCACCTGCGTCTCCTTCTTCATCTTGTTCAGCGCCGCCGATATCTCCGCCCTCGCCGCCTTCATCACGGCCGCGGCCTGCTCCTCCAGCTGCTTGACCTCCCCCGAGGTGTCCTTGACGCTGCTCAGCTTCTCTCTGATGGCCGCGTCTCTCTCATCCATGAAGTTCCCCAGCGGGGAGTAGTACAGCTTGTCCAGCGCGAACATCAGGAACAAGAACTCCACGGCGATGATGGGGAGGGTCAGGTTGAAATCGAAAAGGGCCGCCTTTTCGATGTCCGCCGCCAGGGACGCCGGCGCGTGGGCGAGGGAGAAGGTGGTCGCGGCGGCGAGGAGTGAGGGGAGCTGGTGGGGTTTCAGGGATATTTTGGGGAGAGAAAGAGAGAGCTGGGGCTGGGGTTGGGGTTTG
>QXWR01000212.1 GCA_009911065.1 Clostridiaceae bacterium
CCCTCATCTCATACTCATACTCATACTCATACTCATACTCATACGCTGAGCTTCTCCATTTCCTTCCTCAGCGCATTAGCCCTGACCAAACTTCCGATGGTGTTCACGGCGAGCTTCAAATCGTCCAGCGGGTTCCCGGGCACCACCCGCTTGTACAGGTAGCTGTCGAACGTCATCTTCTGCACGTACTCGTCGGCGCACATCTCCACAAACGCCTCCCTCGCCGGATTCGACCGGTAGAACACCTTCTGCAAAATGTCCAGCACCTTGTACGTCGGCCAGTACGTCTTGTCCCACTTTTCCAAATACACCCTCAGATCGCTCTCGTCCACCATTCTCTTCCCGTTCTCCGACCCCTCCACTATCGCCTCCGCGCACATCCGCCCGCTCTTCGCCGCGAAGTATATCCCCTCGCCGGAGCACTTCGTCACGTACCCCGCCGCGTCTCCCACCAGCGCCACCCGCTCCAGCACGCGCCGCGGCCGCGGGTGTTCCGGGATTGGGTGCGCCTCCACGCGGATGATCTTCCCCCCCTGGATTTTGTCGCGGGCGCGGAGGCGCGTCGCCACCTGGAGTTTCTTGATGTCGCCCTTGTGCGTCACGGTGCCGGTTCCGACTGCCACGTGGTCGCATTTCGGGAACACCCACCCGTAGAAGTCAGGCGACACGTCGTCGC
>QXWR01000213.1 GCA_009911065.1 Clostridiaceae bacterium
ATTTTGTTTGATGTGTACGAAAACAATGCCTATGAGATTCAGCAGGAGTTAAAGGCAAAATATCCGAAATTAAACATGGAGGTATTGATCGGGTCAGTGAGGGACAGCCGCAGGATTAACCAGGTGTTTGCCCAGTATCGGCCTGAAGTGGTGTACCATGCGGCGGCTCACAAGCATGTTCCCTTGATGGAGGACAGTCCAAAAGAGGCCATAAAAAATAATGTGTTGGGAACATACAAGACCGCTTATGCAGCCATGAAGAATGGATGTAAAAGATTTGTTTTGATCAGTACGGACAAGGCGGTGAATCCTACCAACATTATGGGAGCCAGCAAGCGGCTGTGCGAGATGGTGATTCAGGCATTTGATGAGATGGTGAAGGCGAGGAGGGAAGAGGAACTTCCTATGCTTCATGTCCATTCTTGTGATGAGGATGGGAGTATGCGGGGGATGGCGGGAGATGAGGGTGTGAAGGCCGCTTGTGGGAGAAGAGATGGTGTGGAAGAAAGGGTTGAAACAAAGGGGATTGTGGGAAGAGAGGAAACAGCAACCGATACAAAAGAGACTGCAGATAGAAAAGCGGCAGCCGATGTAAAAAAAGCAGCAAATGAAAAGGGGGCAGTCCGGACAAAAACCGAGTTTGTGGCAGTCCGTTTTGGAAATGTATTGGGAAG
>QXWR01000214.1 GCA_009911065.1 Clostridiaceae bacterium
AACGGGAACAGCTCCGAAAGTTTGAGATATACGATCTCTTCCTTTTCAGCGCGGGTCGCGTCACGGGGCTGAGGCGGCGGCTCCGGCGCAGGAGCGGCGGGGGCTTCTTCCTTACCCTTTACCGTGGCGGCTTTGGCCCCCTTGCTTTGGGACATTTTGTCTCGAGGTGGGGACGGGGGCTTGTCGGGGGCCGCCTTGTCAGCCTTGGCCGGGCGGCCACGGCGGGCCCTCGTCCCTCCCGGTTCGCCGGGCCCCGCTTTTTCTTCCTTGGGCTTGCGGCCCCGCCTGCCCTTGGGCTTTTCCGGCTCGGGAGCTTTTTCCCCGGCGGTCTTGCCCTCTTTGGTGGGCCCCTTTTTCTCGGTGGCCTTTTCCTCCGGGGCCGGGGTGGGCGGCTGTTCCGGTTCAGGCGGCTCGTTCTTTTCCACCTCCGCACGTCCCGCCGCCCGTTGCTCTGCCATGAGCTTTTCAATCTGGTCGGCGGATACACTCACCTCGCCGGGGGCCCCAGCAGGGGCATCCTGGGCGGGCGCATCCACGGCGGCCTGCTCGGGAATGTTCTCCGGGGCCGGGGGCTCCGGCGCAGATGTTTCTGGGGCAGGATGTTATCCTGCACCCTAGATACTCCAAGTCTTTCTTATATTCGTCAAATTAAATGAAGGTACTGACTCATA
>QXWR01000215.1 GCA_009911065.1 Clostridiaceae bacterium
TGTTAATAACTTCATGAGCTGTCACAGATTTAACCTCATCCACTGTCTCAAACTTTCTCATTTTCCTGACATACAGCTAATTGTATATACAACTGTTCATTTCTGGCATATATCAGCCATTCAGGCTGCATTCTCCATACCTCCGTCTGGAACTTTCTGACAATTCCCGATGCCACAGTTCTGATCCATTCCCAGAATTGTTCCACTTCCATGCACAATTCACGCACGAAGGCCGCCCGGAACTCCCCGGACGGCCTTTTCCCGCCTTCTGTTTTAAATTGTCTGCCCTTCCCCCACTATTCGCATAACAGCCTTTTTGCGCATAGTTGGCCTCCTTCTTTAAATCCAGTCCTTTCCTGTATACCCGGATAATGCACGCAGGGCGTGCGCAACGGTTGCCGCTTCCGTTTCATCCATATGCATTGACAGCCTCTCCCGGTTCCTAAATAAATCTGACAGCCTGCTCAAAGGACATCCCATATCAATGTCTGGGATACAGATATACTGGCCGCTCATATATTTACCAATTACTGCGTTTATACAGCTGTCCCTGCCATAAATAATAAGCTCTGCCATTCCCATGCTGTGGCTCTTTACCATGACTTCCCCCTTCCATCTCTGCTCCTTTTTCCCTTCTTTTAGAGGGGCGGTGCATACAAACTCC
>QXWR01000216.1 GCA_009911065.1 Clostridiaceae bacterium
CCTCCTTTCGACAAGAAGCAATTTGTCGCATACATCAAGAAGTACATCAAAACATTGACACCTAAGTTGGAAGGTGAGAAGCAAGAGCAGTTCAAGAAGTCCATCGAGGGAGCAACCAAGTATCTGCTCTCCAAGATCAAGGACCTCCAATTTTTTGTGGGAGAGAGCATGCATGACGACAGCACCCTGGTGTTTGCCTACTACAAGGAAGGCTCTACTGATCCTACATTCCTGTACTTCGGGCATGGTTTGAAGGAAATCAAGTGTTAAAGTGGGCGGGCGACCCTGCACTTGGTGCTGAGGCTGAGGGGAGGAATGCAGATCTTTGTGAAGACCCTGACCGGGAAGACCATCACCTTGGAGGTGGAGAGCTCGGACACGATCGACAATGTGAAGGCTAAGATCCAGGACAAGGAGGGAATCCCACCGGACCAGCAGAGGTTGATCTTCGCTGGAAAGCAGTTGGAGGATGGAAGGACCCTTGCCGACTATAACATCCAGAAGGAGTCCACCCTTCACCTTGTCCTCCGTCTCCGTGGTGGTTTCTGAATGTTGGCTCGCCTGGTGTCTTAGTGTCTTGTCTTTCAGGTCGTCGGTCGTCGTGGATGTCTCTGTTGGGTTGTGTCTGGTTTTATGAGTCTTTGGTCTGGAGTCGATATCTG
>QXWR01000217.1 GCA_009911065.1 Clostridiaceae bacterium
AACGGGAACAGCTCCGAAAGTTTGAGATATACGATCTCTTCCTTTTCAGCGCGGGTCGCGTCACGGGGCTGGGACGGTGGCTCCGGCGCAGGAGCGGCGGGGGCTTCTTCCTTTACCGTGGCGGTCTTTCCGCCCTTGCCTTGGGACATTTTGTCTCGAGGTGGGGACGGGGGCTTGTCGGGGGCCGCCTTGTCAGCCTTGGGTGGGCGGCCCTTGCGGGCCCCCGTCCCTCCCGGTTCGCCGGGCCCCGCTTTTTCTTCCTTGGGCTTGCGGCCCCGCCTGGCTTTGGGCTTTTCCTCCGGGGCGGTCTTTTTTTCCTCCGCAGTCTTGCCCTTTTTGTCGGGGGCTTTTTCCCCGGGGGTCTTATCTTCCGGGGCCGGGGTGGGCGGCTGTTCCGGTTCGGGCGGCTCGTTCTTTTCCACCTCCGCACGTTCCGCCGCCCGCCGCTCCGCCATCAGCTTTTCAATCTGGTCAGCGGATACACTCACCTCGCCGGGGGCCCCAGCAGGAGCATCCTGGGCGGGCGCATCCACGGCGGCCTGCTCGGGAATGTTCTCCGGGGCCGGGGGCTCCGGCGCGGGTGTTTCCGGGGCAGGAGCATCCGCCGGGCCAGTATCGAACAAGCTGGGCTGGGGATTTTCCTCCGGGCTCACGTTCAATT
>QXWR01000218.1 GCA_009911065.1 Clostridiaceae bacterium
GCAGGCTCCGGCGCCGGCATTGCCTACAACTCCCTAACCGGCAACGCCCCCACTACCCCCGCCGGTCTGATCTCCGCCGCCATCGCCCACGCCTTCGCCCTCTTCGTCGCCGTCGCCATCAGCGCCAACATCTCCGGCGGCCACGTCAACCCCGCCGTCACTTTCGGCCTCTTCGTCGGAGGAAACATCACCCTCTTCCGCGGTATTCTCTACATCATCGCTCAGCTGCTCGGCTCCACCGTCGCCGCCGCCCTCCTCACCTTCACCACCGGTGGCTTGGCTGTTCCGACATTCGGAGTGGCGGGAATATCAGTGTGGGCAGCGTTCGTTTTCGAGATCGTGGCGACGTTCGGGCTGGTGTACACCGTGTACGCCACCGCCGTGGACCCGAAGAAGGGAGAGATCGGCATCATCGCGCCCCTGGCGATTGGTCTGGTCGTGGGAGCCAACATCTTCGCCGCCGGCCCCTTCACCGGAGCTGCCATGAACCCCGCTGTGGCTTTCGGCCCAGCTTTGGTGGGCTTCAACTTCGTGAACCACTGGATCTACTGGGCCGGGCCACTCATTGGGGCCGGGCTCGCCGGCGTCATCTACGAGGTGTTCTTCATCAGCCACACCCACGAGCCCTTGGGCAGCGAGTTCTAGATGCTTTAATTATTC
>QXWR01000021.1 GCA_009911065.1 Clostridiaceae bacterium
GCGTAAGATCGGATATGAAGTGATGAGATGCCTAAAAACCCATAAAGAACCAGAAGATGCGGCAGTATATAAATTTATTTTGAAGAAAGAAAAAGAAGGAAAGTCAAAACGTGCAGCAAAAATAGCGGGATTAAATAAATTCCTTAGGATTTATTATGCGCGTGTGATGGAAGTATACCAGAAGTAAAAAGAACTAAAACAGAGGATAAGGCAGACCGGATTTTCCACCGGTCTAATTGTCGTGGAAAAAATTCATACCAAAAATTTATTTAAAAACCTGCTAAAAAGTCTTGACTTTTGTTAGCAGGTTTTGTTGCATTTTTGTGGGAGCCAGTGACGGCTCTTTTTTTCGTTGGAGAAAGGCGGGTGAAGGTTCGTGGCATCTAGGATTCAGGGGATTACGGTGGAGATTGGCGGGGATACTACGAAGCTCTCCACGGCGCTTTCAAAGGTGAATAAGGAGATCCGGGATACGCAGGCACAGCTAAAGGACGTGAACAAGCTGTTGAAGCTGGACCCTGGCAATGCGGAGCTGATGGCGCAGAAGCAGAGGCTTTTGTCCCAAGCGGTCAGTGAGACGAAGGAGAAGATGGATGCTTGGAAGCTTGCGGGGCAGCAGGCCAATGAGGCGCTGGCGAAGGGGGAGATTTCCAGGAGCCAGTAGGATGCCCTGCAGAGGGAGATTGCGGAGACGGAGCAGGCCCTGCGGGATCTGGAGCGGCAGGCGGAGCAGTCTTCGGTGGCTCTGCAGAAGATCGGGGCAGCAGGGGAGAATCTGCAGGGCGTGGGCTCTGCCATTGAGGGGCCAGGCAGAAGCTGATGCCGGTCACGGCGGCTGTGGGCGGGCTTTCTGCGGCTGCGGTGAAGGTGGCGTCTGATTTTGATTCTGCCATGAGCCAGGTGGCGGCGGTGTCCGGGGCCGCAGGGAAGGAGCTGGTTGCCCTGCGGGACAAGGCCAGGGAGATGGGGAGCAAGACCAAGTTCTTTGCTTCCAAGGCGGCGGAGGCTATGAACTATATGGCTATGGCCGGGTGGAAGACCGGGGACATGCTGGACGGCATTGAGGGGATCATGAACCTTGCGGTGGCATCCGGGGAGGACCTGGCTGCTACTTCGGATATTGTGACGGACGCTTTGACTGCCCTTAGATTGTCGGCGGCGGATTCGGGGCATTTTGCAGATATTCTTGCGGCGGCGAGTTCTAATGCGAACACGAACATATCTATGATGGGGGAGACGTTCAAGTATTGTGCGCCGGTTGCCGGGGCTTTGGGGTTCACGGCGGAGGATACGGCGGAAGCCATCGGGCTGATGGCGAATGCGGGAATCAAGTCTTCCCAGGCCGGCACGGCCATGAGGACCATGCTGACCAGCCTGACGGGGGAAGTGACTTTCGTTGGGGATGCCTTTGGGGAGCTGACGGTGCAGACTACCAATGCGGACGGGAGTATGCGGAGCCTGGGGGATATCCTGACGGACTGCCGGACGGCGTTCGCGCAGATGTCGGAGTCGGAGCGGGTGGCCAATGCGGAGGCATTGGTGGGGAAGAACGCCATGAGCGGTTTTTTAACCGTGATGAATGCGGCTCCGGGGGATATTGAGAAGCTGAACAGCGCCATTAACAACTGTGACGGCACGGCGGAGCGGATGGCCGAGACCATACAGGACAATCTGGCGGGGCAGCTTACGATTTTGAAGAGCCAGTTGGAGGAACTGGCGATTTCCATAGGGGAGATTCTGATGCCGTCCATCCGGCAGATTGTGGGTTCTGCGGTGCAGGGGCTGGTGAACCATGTTTCTATCCTGCTGTCGGGGCTGCGGGATTTCATGGGGAACCTGTGGTCTGCGGTGTCCTCTGCGGCGGCTTCGGCCTGGAACGGGCTGAAAAATCTGGTGGTGTCCACGGTGTCGAATTTGAAGCAGTCGGCGGTGGAGGCTTTCCAGGCGATGGTGTCGGGGATCGGTTCGGCGCTGGCTTCTCTGGGGAGCGTGGTGCAAGATGGGTTCCAGTCTGCCATCAGTTTTATCACGTCCCTGCCGGGGAAGGCTTTGCAGTGGGGGATGGATTTTATCAACGGGATTGCGGAAGGTGTCCGCAGGGCCATCGGGAACGTGGTGGGCGCGGTTTCCGATGTGGCGGATGCCATCCGGTCTTATATGCATTTCTCTGTGCCGGACGTGGGGCCTCTGACGGATTATGAGAGCTAGATGCCGGATTTTATGGGCGGTCTGGCGAGAGGGATTGAGAAGAGCCGGGGGCTGGTGAGGAAGGCCGTGGAGGGTGTGGCCGGGGATATGGTGGTCAGCCCGAAGCTGGCTCAGCAGGACGGCTCAAAAGGACGGCAGGGTGGCGGTTCTTGAAAAGACGGTTGCGGAGAGTGTGAAAGAGTTGACACAGTGGAAGGGAAGGAAGATGCGGCTGTATGAGCGGTATAAGGCCGGGGAAATCAGCAGGGAGGATTATGTGGAGCGGATTGAGACGGGCAGGGTGCCGATGGAAGAGCTAGAGCGGAGCAGGCGTGAAGCGCAGGCGGAGCTTGAATGTATGCGGGAGGCTGCCGGTTTAGAGGAAGTGGCAGACGAGGAACTGGCTGGATTTTCTGTACTGGACGTTTTTGATAGGGAGAGGGTGAAGATGCTGATTGAGAAGGTGGTGGTCTATGGGGAGGATGCTATGGAGATTGTGTGGAAGGTGAGGAATCCGTTTGAGGGTGAGGTTTCTGCCTGAAAGATAGTTCCAATTTTGGGAAAGTAGTGGTAAAATCGAGCCATGGGCAGGTGGTGTCTGTGACTCAATTTTACTTCGCATTGGGAGGAATGATATGTATAAAGGAATCGTTTTAGATAAGGTGCAGACAAATACCTTTTTGTCAATGGCCGCACAAGAGGGGGTGATTTGTGAAAAAGGGAAGACAGATGGAGTTTTTGGAACGGTGACACAGTACACGCCTTCGTTACGGTTTGCACGAATGGTCCTTGAACAATTTATTGTGGTAGGTGCAGTTTATGTAGATCCGTTTACATATGGATGTATGGATGGGGAACTGATTGAAAACGGAATTATTTTACCCTATAAAAAATATGAAAAAGATGTAGAAGGTTTTTTTACTTTTAATGTAGATATTGTTCAATTTATGATGGTAGAGAAAGGGCTTGATATCAAGTATTATACAGTAGATAAAATTAGGGAGATATTCGATGAATGGGTTGAAAAATATGATGAGTTCCAAGAGTTTGAGAATCAATACAATCTTAACTACAATAGAGTTCGGTTTCTCAAAGCATTCCAGCTTGAACCTAAAGAGGATTATACCGGTATTGACATTGACCATTTCATAGAACTTGGTGATTTTGTTTTTCATAATCCTGTCTTTGAAGTGCTTAATGAATATAGGGAGTTATTCAATATTGCTTATCATAATGATTTACTATCTCCAGTGATTGATGCTACGAATTTAGGTGTGGATGAATCCTCCAATGTTGGTGCAAAAATTTCTGTAATGGAGGGAACTGAGGCCGTTAAAATCTTAAAATATACGTCTAAAAAATTAGATAGAATATATACTGCGTCTTCATTAGAAGATAGTATCAAATTGGTGCAAACAGATGAGGCAAAGGCATATAGACGTAAAGTTGATGAGTGGATATCTGCTTTTTCTGAACAAAACTATGATAATATGCAAATGATAGAAGACGATATTGTTAAAGCCCAGAAAGCGATGAAATTTAAAGGAGTTATTGAAAATATCGGAAAGGTATGTGCAACTAGCGGAGTGATTGCCACAGTGCTTGCGCCATTTTTGCCGCCCGCAGGTGTGATTTCTACAATAGCGACATTCGTTGGTCTGCCAACAGCTTTCTTTGATCCAACGAAGAAACATTTATGGGCTTCCTTTGGAGTCTATAGCAGATAGGAAAATAACATTTATGTAAGGATTGTTTTTTGAAGGCAGGTATGAGAATAAAATTATAAAAAATTTTTATTCCTTACTTGACACAAGTAGATATTTTGCATTAACACACTTTTCCAATTTCGAGAATAAAGAATTAAATTGATTCAAAGTTAGTTGACTGCAATTTCTTGTTTTGGAATTTAAAAAAGCTCGTATATGTTCTGTACCTATTTCATTTACTTTATGTATCTCTGGATATGATTCTCTCATAAAATTGGCAAAATTAGCTGATAAATCTATAAGGTTACTTCGTGCCGAGTAGGAATAAATCTTATCTGTATTTCTTATTCCGTTTGCTTTGTCTGCATGTTTATCCACATTTTCAGACTACTTCTGCCACACCGATACAGGCACAACCTAAATGGAATCCCCGACAACACGATAGGATTCATTCCCCACTACAGGGACAAATTTTGTATACCGCCCCTTTCTGTATAATACCCATACCACCCATTACAAAAACAGACCGTCCTGCAAAGGATCAGCCTGTCTCTTTATGGGTGTTATACAATCTGGATTGCCTTGTATAACACTTTATTCAATGAAGAAATAAAATGGATTGGCAATTCATAAACCAGACTTCCCTGTTTATCAATTTACCCTTTCTATTGCAGTCACAAATATGTAACTGTCCTTTATATCTTGATGATACATTATATTTTAGAATAGAATAGAAATAGTATTCACAAAAGTTGTATGATTGTGTATAAAAGTATGATATAATCAAATTGACAAATCGAAATTTGCAGATGATTTTCTTGAACTTTCCTTATTTTTCAAGGCTTTTTGAGCCTCATATAGTGAAATGATATGTATTTTCCCTTGTTTTTGCCCTTATGGGTATTTTACAAGGGAAAGTTTTTGTGAAATGTACTTAATCGTTGCCTGCCACTTTATCCAAGAGCCTAGCGGAAGTCCGTTTTGCTTCCCTTGTGGCATGGGCATATACATTCATTGTGGTACTCACGTCAGAGTGTCCTAAGAGTTCCTGCACATCTTTTGGGGCTGCACCGTTTGACAGAAGATTGCTTGTGTAAGTGTGGCGTAACTGGTGGAAATGGAATCCCTCAAATCCGTCTAACTTCTTTGCAAGCGTCCTGCATACGATACTAAGTGTGCTTGGCGTTTCAAGGCATCCGTCTGGTCTTATGCAGACAAAGGATATTACGTTGTAACCTGCCGGAACTTCCTGCGTATTTTCCAAGCTGTAATACTCATAGTAAACCCTGTTTTTTTCATGCACTTCTTTGTAGTAATTGTGATGGTACAGTTCTCCGTACTGCATCTGGTTTTTAAGCTGTTCCTTCCTTGCCTTTTTCAGAATGGCGGTAAGGGTATCCCCAAAATCAACAGTCCGTACTTTTTTGCGTTTTGTCGGTCCGATAATCGTTTTGTGCTTTGCACCGTCATAGCGGACACTGCGCTTTACCGTAAGATACTGTTCCTCAAGATTGATGTCCTGCCAAGTCAGCCCGCATACTTCGCCAATCCTAAGACCGGCATAATAGGCTATCTGTATCGGCAGAACCGCAGGGGGATTTTTCTTTTCCAAATACGCAATCAGCTTTTCGTATTCTTCATGGGAAATAGGCTGTGTTCCTGTATGCCCCATATCTTCCTCTGAAAATAAGTCCACTTCTTCAGCTTTGCGTTTCAGTTTGATGTACTGCATTGGATTGAACGTAATCAGTTGCTTTGGGAATACCGCAAAACGGAATGACTGTTGCAAAACCGCTGAGAAAGAGTGGATATAATCTTTGCTCATGCCTCTCTTTACTGTTCCGTCGGGATAAGTGCCGCCGAAAGTAAGTAAATCGAGGAACGTCTGCAAATGTTCCGCTGTTACGGTTTTCAGTTTACGGTCAGCAATCGGATGTTTCTTAATGCAGCGGATAGCGCCGAGGTAATTTTCAACCGTACCATTGCTGAGAGTGCCAACCTTTAATTCTTCCTCCGCCCAAATGTCGAGCAGCTCCCCAAGCGTGATGTTGTCAGCCTTTGCAATGAATTTCTTGCTTTCGTAGTCCTCCATTGCCTGCCTTAACAGCTTTTCCGTTTCACTCTTGCTTTCCGTACCTGTAAACTCTTTCTGTACCAAGTTGCCGCTTGCGTCCTCCACATAGAAGCGGTAGTACCATTTTTTTCCTTTTTTTCTTACAGAACCTTTTGCCATAATAATCTGTTCTCCTTTCGATAACGGGCAATCGGAACTGATGAAATGCTTTCTGCGTGTAAGTATATCATAACTCCGGTTGCCTGACTATACCGATTCGGATTCTTCCTCTGATACCATAGAAAGAAGATTTGCAAGCCTTACGGTGGCTGTTTCGGGATTTTTGGAATAGAGCCGCACAATGTCGCCCATATCATTGAACATATTTACGGTGTGGGTGATTTCCCGAAGGAACATAATCTCGTTATATTCCTTATTCGATTCAAACCCCATTGTCCGGGCGAGTGCGGCATTTTCCGCATTTTCCTTGAAATTCTTACAGGCAAACTGAAAAGAATCCACGAACAGTTCATATTCCTTTAACATCAGCAGCAGTAAATCCTTTGTAAAGTCTGACTCCGCCTGTTCCATGTCAAAAGGCAGCTTTGAGAGAATGGAGGACATCACATCACGAATAAACAGTTCCCTTTTATCCGTAATATCCGTTTCGTATTCCTCCGTTTCCCCTTTCAGCCACTCCACAGATACATGAAGTGCTTCTGACAGACCTTCCAAGACCAGCTTCTTTGTGTTGTCGATTGTCCCTGCCTCGTAGCGCACGATTGTGGAAGTGGCTACCCCCATCTTCTCTGCGACATAAGGCTGGTTCAGTCCTAACTCCACCCTCCGTTGTTTTGCCCTGCTACCGATCAGCCTGCGCAATTCTTTATCTTTCATATTGATACGCCTCCTTTGTCGGTATGTTTATACTATACCACACCACACACAATAATGCAATATGCAACTTAAAAATAATTTTTATATTATCATAATGCTTGACAAAGGAATATAAAAGCAGTATAGTATCAGTACACGCAAAATTGCGTAATGCAATTCAAAAGGAGGGAAGTTGATGACAGAAACGAAGATTGCAATGACAATCGAGGAGGCGTCCGAGTATACGGGAATCGGCAGGAACACCATGAGAAACCTCGTGGAATGGGAAAAGCTACCAGTCTTAAAAGTCGGGCGAAAAGTACTTATCAAAAGCGATATTCTTGAAAAATTCATGGAAGTGAACGAGGGAAAGAACTTGCGGGATAAGGGCGATGTAAAAGCGGTAACACGAAAATCAGCAGTATAAAAGGCGGCTTCAAAGGAAACCGCCCAATGGTATGTATCAGACCGAAGCCATGATATACCTACACGCAAATAGATTATATCATGTGCTTCCTTCCGGTACAAGCGGAAATTTGCGGGAACGGGCAGAAAGTGGGTTGAAAAAATAAGTCCATATGGCAAAAGCTGACTTAAAAAATCGACTGATTTCTGTATTTATAGTTGAAAAATTCAACTGATGTTTTAGTGGCGTTTTCAATACAGCATAAAATGACTGTAAAAGTTCAACTGATTTTCTCCATTTTCAGTTAAAAGAAAGTTCAGACTGGCACTTTTGCTATCATATGTGGCAGCACTTTTTGATAGCATGATGGCAGTTTTTACTATCATAAGTGCCATCACTTTTTGCTATCATAGCGGCAATTTTTACAGGCATAATTCGAGCGTCATAGGGGAGATTCCTTTCTTTCTAAAGCCCTCGGCGTTTGAGAGCGAAATACACCCATTGCACAAACTTCGTTTATGCAATGGGGATTTCGCCCCTGCGGGGGGGGGCAAAGTCACGCCAGCGTGACTTGTTCCACCATAAGGCGGATATGTTCGTAAACGTGCCGCCTATGCCGCCCACTCACAGTCTGTCCTGTCAATACCTCCGTTTTCCCAATCTGATACTGCCATTTGCAGGAGGGAGGACAAAGCACAATACTGAGACATTCATTTATCCGCATGAGCAAACTGCCTGATGTCAGGGGCAGGATCACTTATATATCCAGCCACGCAAAGCAGGAAAACCTGTATGCGGTCTATGAAACTACAGACCGCCGTTATTGGACGGAGCTTGCGAAATGCAACCAGCAGGAATTTCAAAAAAGCGGTACGCAGGGGACGTGTATTGAGGCGAGGGAATTTGTCATTGCCCTGCCCGAATCATTCCCTAATCTTTATGAGCCAAACAAGCTGTTGCAGCTTTTTACAGACCGATTTAAGGAAAAGTATAGAGTGGAGTGCGTATCAGCACTGCACCATAACAAACGAAAGACAAATTACCATATCCACCTTATTTTTTCTGAACGGGAACTGTTGCCCGAACCCATAGAAAAAACCGCGACACGCAATATGTTCTATGACGAAAACGGGAGACACGTCCGCACCAAGAAAGAGATACTTGACGAAAACGGGAATGTCCGCAAAGGCTGTAAAATCGTGAAGAAAGGCGAAGTATATGAGCGCAATCTCTTTACTGCCAAGAACAAGCTGTTCAAGCAGGAGAATTTTGTTGACGAGGTAAAGCATTTCTATACTGACCTTATCAATCTTCTTGTAAAAGATGACAAAGAGAAACTCCATGTGTTCGACAGCAACGGATTGTATCTTGCCACCAAGAAGATAGGAAAGAATAACCCGAAAGCGGAACAAATACAGACCGATAACGAAATGCGTATGCGCTGGAATTGTGAAGTAGACAGGGCGATTGTCAGCGGCGTTTCTGAAACGGAGATACAACAGATAAAGAAAAAATATATCACTGACCGCATCAGAGAATCCGTTGATATATTTGGCAGCCATCCGGAACGTCTGAGAAGTATTATTATGACTGCTGTTACGGCACTGGCATTGCTGATTTCTAAAGTATTGGATAAGGCAAGGGAACTGTCGGCAAAGTTATTTGAGAAAGAAACGATACAGCCGATTGCAGAGCCAAACGAGAGAAGAACAACACAAATAATACCGCAGACGGATAAAACAACAAAGTCGGAAAAAATCGCCCATAAAGAACCAACTGCCAATCTGTCAGCACCGAAACGGGAGTTGCAACCAAAAACACAGACTACAGAGCTAGAAACGCCAAAGATACCGCCAAAGCCTGTTATGTCTGCCGAAGCTGCCGCATATCCAAAGCTATTGAAGATTTATAAGGAACTAAACCGCCAAAACGGAATTATCTTTGACGCAGAGAGGGAACGCAATGAGTTGGAACTTGAGCGTGACAGCCTGAAAGGATTTGCAAAACTGACAAAGAAAGGGGAACTGCAAAGCAGGATTGACCGCAAGAATGAGGAAATAGACCTTCTGAAAGTCGGTTTGTCGGGGATAGTCAAACGGTATGGATTCCAAATGGTACATGATTTTTACAAATCCTTTGCCGCCGTTAAGACAGCTTATGATGATTATCGGAACAAATCGGACAAGTGGGAAGAAAGATATGGTAAAGGTAAAGCTGCACATAGGAAGGAAAAAGAAAGCGTACACAATCGATTACAGAATTATCAAAAGGAAAATGCAGACCAGCATATAAGGTAAACTTCTAAAAACAGGGACAAAGGAGCTAGGTAATTTAGTTGAGGAATAGCATTTTACCGTTGATTTTCAATAAGGTAATATTTGCAAACGTATAAAATGTTATTCCTTATTTTTTACAATATTTATTAATGAGGCTTGCATATTCGCGAGTAAACAAGTATAATCAAATATAAACAAGATAAAACACGCAAAAATGCGAAAACGAGGTATTTATTATGTTTATGGAAGAACGACAGAAAGATATTATTCGAAAAGTAAACCAAACAGGACGAATCTTAGTATCAGAAATTCAGGAAAATTATCAGATTTCGGCGGATTGTGCAAGGCGGGATCTAAGGATGTTGGAAAGGAAAGGATTGCTGCAGAGAACACATGGCGGCGCCATTGCAGTTAATCAAAAAGAAATCTATCCCACGCCGACATATAATCCAATAGATATAAAAGAAATTCAGACGGATTACCTAGCAGTTGCCAAAAAAGCAATCGAGTATATTCAAAATAAGGATGTCATCTATATTACTACATCTTTAGTTGGATACTATATGGCTGAAAATCTGCCGGAAAATATAACCACTACAGTATTGACAAATTCCGTTACCATTGCAGAGGTATTGCGCAAAAAAATAAATATATCCGTTATATTATTGGGCGGAGAAATGTCCCATCGTGGGCACTGCCACGATTTTTATACCATTCAAATGGTGAATAATATCCGCATGGATAAAGCTTTTTTGTCACACGCAGCATTGTCTTTGGATTTTGGGGCATCCATTCACGATCCTGCCGGTGTGGAATTTGGAAAAGCTGTTATGAAGAACAGCGGGATGAATATCGGGTTATATCCGTCTAAGAAGATAGGGCGAAATTCCATCCATTCTGTATGCGGGATAAAAGAGTATGACTTACTGATTACGGACAATAATGTATCAGAGGATTTTCTAACACAGATCAGGGAACTTGGAGTGGCTGTAGAAACAGTTAGTTTGAAGGAGGTATGAGAAATGTATTGTATATTAGTGACAGGTATTCCGGCAGCAGGAAAAAGCACTATGGCAAAGGTTATGTCAGAAAAGCTGAAACTGCCTTTTATTTCAAAGGATACCATAAAAGAATTGCTGTTTGACAATGTTGGGTTTCAGTCGAGAGCAGAAAAAGTAAAACTTGGAATTGCCAGTATGGAAATCATGTATTATGCCGCAGGTCAGCTTATGAAAGCAGGGCAGGCTTTTATCTTGGAGAATAATTTTGAGTATTCGTCAGAACAAGGAATGAAAAGTCTTTTAGAAAAATATCAATATTCCGCATTGACCATTACTTTGACGGGCGATTATAAAGTGATTTACCAACGCTTTTTGGAGCGAGAAAGCAGTCCTGACAGGCACAGAGGACATGTTGTGAATGACTGTTATCCGGAAAAGAAAGAGAATAATCCGACAAAACTGAAGGCAAAAACGATTTTTTATGAAAACTTTGTTCATGGAATAGAACAGAGGGGATTTGATGCCTTTTGCGTCGATGGCAGGCAGATTAAGGTTGACACGACAGATTTTTCAAAAATTAATATGGGAGAATTATTTTCACGGATTGAGGCATGGAAGGAGGAAATTCTGCATGATTGACGCGCATGTGCATTTGGAAAAAGGCGATTATTCGGTAGAATGGATCAACCAGTTTGTTGCGTATGCTGTAAAAAGAAATATAGACGAAGTTTACTTTTTGGAACATACTCATATTTTCAAAGAATGCCGTAATCTCTATAATGAAATGTCTGTATATAATGAATATCAGAAGAATTGGTATCAGAAAAAATGGGAACAGGCACGTCCTCTAAAGGATTATATAGATTACATAGAAAAATTAAAACAAATAGATTTCCCGATACGATTAAAATTTGGTCTGGAAGTATGTTATTCTCCTGAGCATGAAATTGACATTGCACAAATGAAACAAATGTATTCCCTTGATTTTTTAGCAGGCTCAATCCATTTTATTGATGGATGGGCATTCAGTCATCGGAAACAGCGGTGGGACAGGAACGATTATGATATGGATGAACTGTACGAAAGGTATTACGCACTTATGCTGTCATTAATTAACAGCCGATTATTTTCAGGATTGGCACACCCACAGTCATTACAATGTTATGGGGCATACCCGCAAAAGGATTTTAGACATATTTATTTACAGCTTGCACAAGCGCTTTGTTTAAATGATATGTATATTGAGGAAAGCAGCGGATTGGCGATTAATTATGGCGATAAGCAGTTGGGAATGAATGCGGATATGTTGGAGTGCATGGTAAGGTGTAATGTGCCAATTCTGACAGCATCAGATGCACACTCGCCACAAAATGTTGGTCTGTATATTAAAGAAATGAACGAATTGATTCAATCTTTCTAATGGAATGTTACAAATGTATTTATGGTGTGAAATTTTCAAATAACGTAAAGGAATGGTTATTGGCATGGAAGATATTATAGAAAAGTATAGAGGAAATTATATAGCAGAGATGCGTAAAGTAGTAGGGCATGCGCCGCTTAGGACAATAGGGTGCGGAGTTATTATTGAAAACGACAAAGGGGAAATATTACTTCAAAAGCGACGCGATAATGGGCTTTGGGCAATCATTGGCGGTTCTATGGAGATTGGGGAAAAATTTATAGAAACGGTAAAAAGAGAAGCATTTGAGGAAGCCGGAATTGAAATAAAAGAACTGACATTGTTCGGCATTTATTCAGGTGAGGATAGAATTATCACTTATCCAAATGGAGATATTTGCTGTGGGACGGGTATCATTTTTAAAACAACTGCGTATAGTGGGGAAATACAAAATAATACAGAAGAAGCACTAGAACATAGATTTTTTGATAAAACAAATCTACCCGATAATATTAATAAATACGATAAACAAATAATTATTGATTGGACAAAAAATTTTCAGCAAGTAATTGTTGATTGATTTTCCTTCCCCACAGTTATGCTGTGGGGAAGGTTGTATTAAATGATTTTTACCATAAATCCAAAGAATCCTCCGCATCCACCCACATCTGCATATTTCCTTCAAGATACAGTCTTGCATACTCAATCGGTTCATCTATTGCCAAAGCATTTAAGGCGCATTCAGAGCATGGTGTAGTTTTCAATCCTTCTTCTGCCTTGTTGCAGTCTATTCGTAAAAAGTAGCCTGCATAGGTGTATACGTCAATGCTGTTATGGTGGATATTGTATGTTGCGTAAATTATATTCATTTTATCTGTCCTCTTTTCATTGTTTTTTGAAAGCATTTCAATCAGTTTACCAATTCCCATATATTATGTGTTATAATGTTTTAGGTGATTTTGTTTCCCTCATTTTTTCCCTTATCAGGGTTCGTAATGCCCTGTGGGAAGATATAACACAAGGGAAACGATAAGGGAAAGCTCACTTGCGATAAACTTAGTATTTTCAAGGGTTAGCAGGAATTTTAATAACAAAATATAATAGCTATTGTTTCCCTTAAAAATCATCAAAACACAATCGAAATTTGGAGGATGGTACACAGTGAACATAATCGAATATTTCAGTACAGATAACAAAGAATATTGGCTTTCAAAGATTAAAGAAAGTGATTGGGGAGCGGGTCAGTTTTTATATGAACTATTAAAAAATCAAAAGTTAAAGGAATATGTTGGTGAAAATACAAAGGTGCTTATGTTGGTAGACGGAGAAAATTTGATTTCTTTTTGCACATTTGCTGAAAAAGATGATATTCAACCAACAGAATTAACACCATGGATTGGGTGGGTATATACCTTTCCGCATTATAGAGGACATCGTTATGTTGGAAAGTTGTTAAGTTATGCTGAAGCATTGGCAAAAACAGATGGAATTAATAGTATTTATATTTCAACGAATCATAATGGGCTATATGAGAAATATGGGTATGAGTTTTTTGAAATGATGAAAGATATGCATGGAGAAGATTCAAGAGTCTATGTAAGATATCTATAATTCCAGTTTGTAGAATAAAAGCATAAACAAGAGGTTGTTAGAAAAAAACTGTCTAACAACCTCTATCACAATTATCTTTCGTGAAAACTTGTAAACTGTTTGCTTTGCAAATTTTTTTTCAGAAAAAACAGGCAGTTGACAAGTTAGTTACACTCAATTAGCTGATGTGCGAAAAACTCCTTTCTATGAGGGTTTGCGGTACAGGGAAATTCTTTCAAGTCCCATCTCCCGCAGTCGATTGAAACCCTTGAGATACTGGACGATGTAAAGCAATTTTCAGACACACCATCCAGACAGAAATCAAAGCTGTCAACTAGCGGGAATAGTTGACAGCTATTTTTCATCCCATAGAGGTACGGATCGAACCTTAGTACCGTTTGTAAAATGCTCAATTATTACATAGATAACAACCAAAAATGGTTAAAAACACTGGATGTTTTTGACAACAAGGATAGCCGCACATAACAGGATCTTTTGGTGTTTCCATACAATCCTTCAGCCAGTTTAGAGTAGTAGTTGGATTAAGCATATTTGTATCTACATTGGAAATTAGATGATAAAATTGGTCGAAACAAGGGAATAAAAGTTCCTCATTAGGCTGATAATCCAGAAATTCCCATCCAATTTTCCTTTTAGCGCCTTCAATGACATTCAGCAGAAAACACTTTGCAGCATAAAAGCTTACAAGATTCCAAGGCATCTCACAAATGTCAAAGCCCACAGTACCACTGCCAATCGCACTTTGGTCCTTTTCTAAGAGCCAAATAATCATGCGTTTCTCGTCATCGGTTTTCGCCAAACGGGTTCCGCTTAGACCTAATGTACTGATAAATACGCTTGTTAGTCCGTTACTCATAGAAATATGTTGTCCACATATGTCAAGTGAAATGATGTTTCCCATACTGTTTCTCCCCTAAAATCGTTATGATTCACAGGATCATCTTCTTGTCCAGTTTTTCCCGCCCTGTGAATTGTAATCAAAAATTTCGGCATGACCTCCTAAATGTAGTTATCAATATCTGCATATAGGCAAATTATAGCAGGAAAATTATGTTATGACAACCATACGTTTGTGGTCTCACCTACCTTCTAAAAGAAATGGGATTGTGGACACATGATTTCAAAGAACATCTTAAAATGTGAAGAAATAAAAATGTGAAGAAATAAAAATGTGAAGAAATAAAAATATGTAGAAACTAAAATATAGAAATGCCATAGCATATAAAACATAATTCAAATGTCTGTAGAAGCACGGTACTTGGCTCATTCTTGCACAAACAGAATAATATCACAAAAAACATTGATAAAAGTGAATAAAAGTAATATGATTATAACTATAAAGAGGATGGAACAAACTGGAACGAGGAGATAGACTATGAACCAATTAATTTTATATATTGCGATGTCTTTAGATGGATATATTGCGGAAAAAGATGGAGGCATTGGTTTTTTAGATGAAACGTCAAGTCCTTCACCGGATCTTGATTATGAGAAATTTTATAATTCTTTACAGGCGATTATACTGGGAGGAAAAACCTACCGCCAAATAAAAAATGAAATCTCACCCAATCAATGGCCTTATGAGGGAATGCCTTGTTATGTATGTACACGTCAGCAGCACCCATATGACCCCAATGTTCAGTTTACGTCGTTACCGCCAGGGCAGCAAGTCTTGGATTTAATTTCTAAAAAACATCAGGGAAATATTTGGCTTATGGGTGGGGGCGAAATCGTTCGCTGTTTTATGCGTGAAAATTTAATTGATAAATATTACATTTACATTATGCCAATTGTTCTTGGAAACGGAATTTTACTATTTCCTCCAGAATTTCCGAAAACGAATCTTAAATTAATGAGCAGCAAAAATATCGGGGAAATTGTTGAGTTAATCTATCAAAAAAGTGATGTCTTGTAGCAGGATAAGGTGTGTCTGAAAAAGGAAAAACAAAATTTGGAGGAAAAATATGGCGGTAAAATATATTGCAGTATTAACAATAAAACTTCATGCCCCCTGGGTGCATTCTCTGAAAGAAAAACGGATGATTGTAAAAAGCGTTGTGGCAAAGATACAGAACAAATTTCAGGTATCTGCTGCAGAAGTAGAGGACCAGGATATTCATCAGTCTATTGTGATCGGTGTGGCATCTATTGTGCCAAACCATGCTTTTGGAGATCATAGGATGGATGAAATTGTAAATTTTGTGGAGCAGTGTACTGAGGCGGAGATTGTGATGGAGGAGCGAGAAATTCGATAAAAGAATACCCTGGTTGACGGAGGGGTATAACGGGAAAGACAAAATAATCGGAAAGACGTATGGAGAAAATCATGGAAGAAAAGACGAATGTAATGCGGATTTTGGATCAGAAAAAGGTGCCGTATCAACCGCATTTTTATGAAAATACAGGCGCTGTGGGCGGGACTTATGTGGCTTTGGTTCTAGGCGAAGATCCTGCCAAGGTTTTTAAAACATTAGTGACAGAAGGAAAGAGCAAGCAGCATTATGTATTTGTGATTCCAGTGGAAAAAGAACTGGATTTAAAGAAAGCGGCAAAAGCGGCAGGAGAAAAATCCGTTTCCATGTTAAAATCAAAGGAGCTGTTGCCTCTTACTGGTTATATTCATGGAGGATGTTCTCCCATTGGAATGAAAAAATTTTTCCCTACTTTTATTGACCGTCAGGTGGAAGGGCTGGAAACCTTCTTTTTTAGCGGTGGAAAAGTGGGAGCGCAGGTGGAAATGGCGCCGGAGGACTTAAAAAAGGTGATTGTATACAAAATTGCGGATGTGACGGCAGAGTGAATGAAAGAGTAAGAAAGGACAACAAAAAATGAAAACGTATAACTGGGCTGTTTTGGGATGTGGCACGATAGCAAACGAGCTGGCGCAGGCAATGGCAAAGGAAGGGCGGACCCTTTATGGGGTTGCAAACAGAACTTATGAGAATGGAGTAAAGTTTGCAGAGAAGTATAAGGTTTCCAAAGTTTATTCAAGTATAGAGGAGATTTTTCTGGATGATTCGGTGGATATTATTTATTTGTCCACCCCCCACAATACGCATATTTCCTATTTAAGGGAAGCTTTAAAACATGGGAAACATGTTTTGTGTGAAAAATCCATTACATTAAATGGGGCGGAGCTGGCCAAAGCCCAGAAACTGGCTATAGACCATCAGGTAATTCTGGCAGAAGCCATGACTCTTTATCATATGCCGATTTATAAGGAACTTCGCAAGAGGATGGAGAGGGGGGATTTGGGCGGCCTTCGAATGGTTCAGATGAATTTTGGCAGCTATAAAGAGTATGACATGAATAATCGGTTTTTCAACCCGTCTCTGGCTGGAGGAGCGTTGCTGGATATTGGAGTATATGCTCTTGCTTTTATTCGATGGTTTATGTCGGAGCGTCCGGACAATGTGGTATCCCAGGTGAAGTTTGCGCCCAGCGGCGTGGACGAGCAGGCAAGCATTCTTTTGATGAATCCAGCAGGGGAGATGGCGGCAGCAACGCTTAGCCTTCATGCAAAACAGCCAAAAAGGGGGATGGCGGCATTTGAGAGGGCTTATGTGGAAATCTATGACTATCCCCGGGCAGAGAAAGCTGTGATCACCTATACAGAGGACAACCAGCAGGAAATCATTGAGCTTGGAAAAACATCGGATGCTCTTGTATATGAAATCCGGGATATGGAACAGGCTGTTTCCGGCTGCGGAAATGAAATGTATTTGGAGTATACCAGGGATGTTATGGATATTATGACAGAAATAAGGAAAACATGGGGACTGGTTTATCCGGAAGAAAAAGCAGAAGTTCTTTGAGAAAAAATAGAAAAGATAAAAAAGAGTAAAAGATTAAAAGAAATAAAAGATTAAAAGTAGTAAAAAATTAAAGGATTACAAGACAAAACAGGAGGGAAAGGTACAGATGAAACGAAACATGCTTATCATAAACCCAGAATATGTTTCTCCGAATGAACTGGCTCACCAACTGAGAGCTATGGCAGTTCTTGATATTGTGATGAATCCATTAGAGGACAGCTGGCTTCGTCTGGTACAAAAAGATCCACTTGAGGAAGCCTATTATGTTCGCAATGGGGCTGGAGATGAAATGGATATTTTCTTTGAGGAAAAGGATGTGTTTATCCGGGGATTTGACCATGAAAATGATCTGAATCAGTTTGGAGCAGATGAGTGGGACGAAAGTTTTTTTAAAGATTCTTATGCAGGTTTTCCTCAAAAGTTTCTCGATCTTTACGAGGAGGAAGAGCAAAGGTATTCTATGACATTCTGCATGTGGTATGATGGTTTTCATAAGTGCTGGAAGCAGAATGCTGTGGAGGGAAATGACGGGGGACAAGATTATCTGCTAAGTTATATTTGCAAAAATGGTGAAGAGTGGATTTCGTGGGCAGAAAGTTATTATGAGACAAAGCTGAATCGGTCGGTGGCAAACAAGGTGTTTGAGGGAAAACCCTTGACCTGGGAGGAGATTCAGGAGATGAATCCACAACGGGACGGGAAAGCTGCATTGGAGGAGATTCGCGAAAACCAGTTGGAAATTGATATTAATTGGAAATCGATGTAACAAAGTGTTAGATGACAGATGTTATTTTGGAAATAAAATCACAGAAAGGCTCTCATGGGGCAAACAGGAGGAATGGGTTTCAAGGTTCTTCTGTTAGCCTCATGGGAGTTTTTTTAACAAATTGGTTTATAAGGAATTTGGTTTTAAAGGAATTTTCAGATACGTTTTCATACAGCAATCAAAAACATTCCAATTTGTCTAAAACTTGTTTGTACACGGAAGAGGGAGCGGCAGAATAAGCTTGCATATCGTAAAAGTAATCCAGGGCCGCTTTTCGGCAGGATTCAATATGATTCTTCATCAGGTTCATAGCTCGGTCTGTATCCTTAGCAAGAAGTGCGTTAATGATCTCTAAGTGTTCCAAACGGGCGTCATGGATTTGGATCTGGTTTTGCTTGCTGGAGATAATTACCCGTGTGTTGTCCTGAAACAGCTTTTGCATCATCTCAATTAAATACCGGTTGCCGCAGTGTTCGATAATAAAAAGATGCATGGCTGTGTCTAAACGATAGCTGTTTTTTATATCCAAAAGATTTTCGGAAAATTTATGCTGGAAGTCAAGAAGCTCGGTCTGAGGCAGGTGAGGAGCAGCCATGCAGAGTGTGACCGGTTCGATTTCCAGACGTGCCTGGAAGATCTGCTGCACGTCCGTAAGAGATATGTCTGACACAAGAATCCCTTTTTTGGGCATAACGGTAACAAGATTGTCGTATTCCAGGCGGCTGATGGCCTCCCGGACCGGGGTGCGGCTGCAGCCAAGGTCTGCGGCAAGCTGTGCTTCATTGAGAAAGCTGCCAGGTTCGTAGACACAGTTAATCAGGCGGTCTTTGATAATGGTATAAGCCTGACTTTTGAAATTGTGGTTGGAAGTGCTCATTTTTCGTCTCCCTTTTGTGGATAGTTCCTTTTGTATTATCCCTATTTGGATAATCTGAATTTATATCGCCTGAAGCGAGAAAATTATTATAAGTAGATTGTACAATAGAAAAATGGAAATAGCAAGAAAGGAGATCGGAAAAAGTGCATAAAAATCTACTTATAAATGTAGTAAATTTGTCTATTGTATATCATATAAAACTGTTGTATACTACACGTACAACAAAAGAAGCTAAGATGTTTATCACAAATATGATATTGTGTCGGTAAATTGATTTCCATGAGCCATGAGCTAAGAGCCATGCTTGTATGGACCTATGGTGAATGCCGTGAGGATCAAATACTTTAAAGATCAAATACCCCGCAGCTTGCAGCATTGCTTATGGGATGACCAGCAGCTTGCAGTGTGGTATTTGACCTAATCAAAGGTTTATGGGCAGGGAAAGCGGTAGAAGGGAGAAGAGCGATGAAGAGAATTATGACAGCAGGAATGGCGATGATCCTGGCAGTGAGTTTGACTGCATGTAGCGGCAGCGAGACGGTCCGAGAGGAGAAAACCACTGCAGCAAAAGGTACCGAGGAAACCAAAGACACAGGGACAAACGGTGCAGAAAAGACAGATACCCCGGCAGCAAACAGCAATAAGGTGAAAAAGAATCCTTACACAGAGAATATTAAACTTGCATATATAGCCCATGATTTAAGCACTCCCAATAATCAGGCATGGCTGGAAGGAATTGAGCGGGAATGTGCTTCTTGGAACAATATTGTGATACAGGCTTTTAACGGAGAAAGCAGCGCGGAAACGCAGGTCAAGATTATGTCGGATGTGATTCATCAAAAATATGATGGAATTATCTTACAGTGCTCCGACGGGACAGCTCTGGCTCCCTCTGTGGAGGAAGCAGAGAAGGCGGGGATTCCGGTGATTACGCTGAATCTGGATGCTTATACCACACACAGCGCCCTTGTGATGGCTGTGGATTATGATGCAGGGCGCATGGTGGCGGACGAGATGGCAAAAGAGCTGAGCGGCCAGGGAAATGTGGTGATCATTCAGGGAGTAGCCGGACTGACCAGAACCGATCATCTGGAAAAAGGCTTTCGGGATACCATTGCCAGTTATCCGGATATTAAAATCATAGATGCCCAGTCCGCATCTTTTGAGAAGGAGACAGCCATCACGGTGATGAACAGTTTTTTGCAGAATTACGATAAAATAGACGGTGTATTTTGTATCAACGATGCCATGGCAGAGGGAGCCGCTCTGGCAGTTCAGTCGGCAGGGCGAAAAGGGGAAATGGTGATTTGGGGGGCGGACGGTGAGTCGGATGCTCTTGCCATGATTGAGTCTGGGGATATGACCGGAACCATTTACACCAACAGCTGGGACCAGGGATCTACTGCTGCAAAGATTGCCCTTTTGATGATTGGGTCTGAGTATGATTCCGTTGTTTTGACAGAAACTCCCAGGGTGATTATGGAACCTGTGGTGGTGACAGTCGAGACGGTTGGGCTTATCCCGCCGGAAGATCGGTGGTAAACCCTTTTGGGTTTTCACATAGGGGGATTACAGGGGAGTATACAAAAGAGAAAAGGGCAGGGTGAAAAGCCCTGCCTTTTTTTACGAACATTTACGAAGGGAAGTGAAGGTGTGAAGCAGGCAACAATTCGGCGGTTTATTTCACTGGGAATGCTGGGTGTGCTGGTAATTTTGTTTTCCTTTTTAAGCAGTTATTATTGGAGTGGAGATAATCTGCTGGCGATTTTAAGAGATGCCTCTGTGGCAGGAATCATTGGCGTAGGAGTGACCTATGTGATTCTTACTGCTGGCATTGATCTGTCAACTGGAAGCATGATGGCCCTGGTTGCCATGACTATGGCCAACATTTACCGTTACACGCTACTTCCCATCTGGATGATGATTCTTTTGGGGATTTTTACAGGACTTGCAGCAGGGCTTTTCAATGGGCTGGTGGTGGCAAAACTTCACCTTCCGGAGTTTATTGCCACGCTGGCCACCATGGGAATTTTTCGGGCATTGACCTATACTATTGCCATTCGGGATGGGGGTGGTGTAATTACCAGTCAGGCAATGACCTATTCTTCTTTTGTAAAATTAGGAGGCGGGGTGGGCCGACTTCACTATGTATCCATTGCATTTGTGATCGTGACAATCGCAGGTCAGGTGGTGTTAAAGAAAACCAGATTCGGCACCAATCTGTATGCAGTTGGAGCAAACAAAAAGGCGGCTCGTCTGTCTGGAATTTCCATTGAAAAGACTCGGATTCTTGCCTATATGATTGTGGGATTGTGTTCTGCTGTGGGAGCTGTTTTTACCACAGCACGTCTTCAAAGCACCACGGTACTTTTGGGAAGCGGATTTGAATTTAATCCCATTGCCGCCGCAGTCGTAGGGGGAGTTTCTTTGTCCGGGGGATATGGAGATGTGGTAGGAACCTTTATTGGAGCGCTGTTTTTGTCGGCTTTGGACAATGGGGTTTTAAAGCTGCAGATGAATACCGCTTACCAGTACGTGATTAAGGGAACCATTCTTATTTTGGTGGTCATGTTTGATTCCTGGTATAACGGATGGATGGAAAAGCGGGCTTATGAGCAGGGAAGAAGGGAGGCGGCAAACAGGTGAAGGAAGAAGTGATTTTGGAGGCAAAAAATATCTGCAAAAGCTTTTCCAAAGTTCCGGTACTGGAATATGTAAATTTTGCCGTCAGAAAAGGAGAGGTCCACGGACTGATGGGAGAGAACGGGGCCGGAAAATCCACACTGATTAAAATTCTCACAGGAGTATACAAAAAAGACAGCGGCACAGTGTTTTGGGACGGAAGAGAAGTTGTCATAAACAGTTATAAAGATTGTCAGAATCTTGGAATGGCGTGTATTTATCAGGAGCTGTCTGTGATTCCATCTTTGACAGTAGCTCAAAATGTATTTTTAGGCAGGGAGCCAAAAAAGCTGGGACTGATTGACCACAAAAAAATGAATGAGGAGACAAAGGCATGGATTGACCAGTATGATTTTCCTTTAAAACCGGATGCGCTGGTATCGGAGCTTGGAGTTGGTCTTCGTCAGCTGGTGGAGATTTTAAAAGGATTGTCCTGCAATTTCAAAGTGCTGATCATGGATGAACCGACAGCCAGTTTAAGCGGAAAAGAGGCAAAAAGTCTGTTTTCCATCATTCATACCCTTCGGAAAAATGGAGTGTCCGTCATTTATATTTCCCACAGGCTGGAAGAGGTGTATCAGTTAGCAGACCGTTTGACGGTGCTTCGGGACGGGAAAAATGCAGCTGTGTTAAACCATAATGAGATTGAGCCAAAGAAAGTGATTCAGACCATGATTGGAAAGACGGTGGATGAGTCGGCTGGTTCTGGAAAAAAGATGCACAAAAGTCATCAGGAGCCTGTACTTTGGGTGGAACATCTTTCTCATAAAACAGGGTGTTTTCACAATATCAGTTTTCAGGCTCACAAAGGGGAGATTCTTGGTTTTGGAGGTTTAATTGGGTCAGGGCGGACCGAGTTGGTTCGGGCTGTTTACGGAATCGATCCTTACAAGGAAGGCGCCATTTGGCTGAATGGAAAAAAGCTTGTGCCCTCTCCTAAAAAAAGTATCCGTGCTGGATTTGGATTTGTCCCGGAGGACCGGAGAGAGCAAGGGTTTATTCCTCTTTTATCCATTGAGAAAAACATTGCCCTGACCAATTATGATCAGATTAGAAAGACTGGATTTGCCCTGTGGAGCAGACAAGAGAGAAAGCTGTGTGAAAAGGCTATCCGCCAAATGGATATTCGTCCAGCCAATCCAGATAAACCAGTAGGGTTGATGTCTGGCGGCAATCAACAGAAAGTGGTTTTAGGAAAATGGCTGATGCGGGATTTAAAGGTGCTGATTGTGGACGAGCCGACAGCTGGAATCGATGTGGGCGCAAAGGACGAGATTTACCGTATTTTGGAGGAGCTGGCCAAAAAGGGGGTTGTGGTGATTCTTGTGTCGTCGGATTTGCAGGAATTGATTCGGGTATCCCATCGAATTTTGGTTATGCGCAAAGGAGCGATTGTACGGGAGTTTGACCAGGGAATGGTCACTCAGTCCATGATTTTGGAAGCAGCTTCTGGATTGACGGGAAAGGAGAGGTCGATGTGAAGAAAATTTCCTGGTCAGCATACACAAAACCAATGATTCTTGTTTTGTTTATGGTGATTCTTACGGTTTTAAGGCCAGCCAGTTTTCTGACGGTGGGGAATCTGTCCAATGTGCTTTGGTCTGTGTCAGTTTACGGAATTATGGTGTGCGGGACGATTTTTGTGTTTCTAATTGGGGGAATTGATTTGTCAATCGGCAGTCTGTGCGGCCTTTGTGCAGTGATCGCAGTACGGATCATCCGATTTTTTGATTATACCAATACTGGCGTGATTCTTGGAATTATGGCAGCTCTTTTGACCGGAATTATGGCCGGATTGGTTCATGGAGTGATTATTACCAAATTTCGGGTGCCAGCCTTTTTGATTACCTTTGCCACACAAATTATTTTTCTTGGATTGTCTATGATTCTCACAGGAAATAAAATCTTAAGCTGCCTGCAGCCAGAACTGTTTACGGCAATCGGAATGAAAAAAATACTGCGTTTTCCCATTCCGATTTACCTTATGCTTTTGATTGCCCTGATCAGCTGGTTTATTCTTGGAAAAACGGTTTTGGGCCGGTATGTCTATGCAGTGGGAGGCAATGGTCCTGCGGCCCGTCTGTCAGGAATACAGGACCGGAAAATCACAGTTTTAGCCTATGTTTTTTCTGGATTTACCACAGCAGTAGGAGGAATTGTTCTGGCTTCTATGACTCAGCAGTGTATGGCATTCACAGGCAGCGGGTATGAGACAGAGGTGATTACAGCGGCAGTAATTGGAGGAGTCAGCCTTTTGGGAGGAGAAGGAACGGTGTCAGGGGCCTTGTTTGGAGCTGTTTTAATGGGGCTTTTGAACAATGGACTCAATCTGTTAAGCATACCCTCCACAGAACATGGTCTGGTTAAGGGGATTGTGATTCTTGTGGCAGTAGGATTGGATGCTATGGAAAACAAGGAGAAGTTTCAAAACTGGTTGGGCCAGTTTCAGTGGAAAAAGGAGAAGACAAAAGGGTGAGAGCCTGGAAACAGGAAGGAATGTGACCTGCACCAGTGTGCCGATAAAATATACTGCGGTTAGTAAACTGGTTAAAAGGGAGATACAAAAGATCGAACGGAAGCAAAGAGGGAGTTCACAGAAGAGAGAAAGAGAGACTGACATATGAGAGACTGGCAGGAAATGACAAAAGAGACAGTGAAAGGAAACTATGAGAACAGGCAGGGGAAGAAGGAAGGGACAAGAAGAAAAATAGATGCGCATCTTCATCTGGCCCAGGTGGTGGCCGGATACTGCAGACGGGGCGAGCTTCGGGCAGTGGGAGGCGGAAAGGCTATGTGGGGAAACGGGGAGATTTTTCAGTTGTTTCCGCCGGAATTTGGCGATCTGTGTTTTACTGCAGAACGGGCCCTTGAGATTATGGAAGAAAACCAGGTGGAAAAAGCAGTGCTGATGCAGGGGAGCATGTATGGATTTCAAAATCAGTATCATATTCAAGTGATGAAAAAGTATCCAGACCGGTTTTGCCCTTCCTGTACGGTGGACCCTTTTATGACCCATTATCTGGAAACTCTGAAATTTTATCTGAAAGAACAGAAATTCCGTGCGGTTAAGTTTGAGGTAAGCTCTGGAGGCGGACTTATGGGGTGTCACGATCCGTTTCATCTGGCAGGAGAGCGGATGATGGAAATTTATCGTCTGATTGAAAGCTGTCAGGGAGTGGTTGCATTGGATGTGGGGGATATTTCCATGCCAAGCCATCAGCCTCAGGCTCTTGCAAAAATCGCCGGAAAATGTCCGGGACTGAAACTGGTGATCTGTCATTTACTGGCTCCGGTGAGAGGACGGCAAAAGGAGTGGAGAGAAAGTCTGGAGCTTTTGAATCAGGAAAATGTATGGTTTGACATTGCCGCTCTGCCAAAGATTATGGAGCCAGATTCCTATCCTTATCCGGAAACCATGGAATATCTGGCTAGAGCAAAGGAGATTTTGGGCGCGGAGAAGCTTCTGTGGGGTACGGATGCCCCTTATGCAGCAGTCAGGGACAGTTACGGACATCTGTGTGATTATCTGGAGAAAAGCGATCTGTTTACAGAGGAGGAACTGGAAAAGGTGTATTATCACAATAGTCAGAAGGTGTATTTTTCTTTCCAAGCATAATGTTTGATGTTTACGGGATGATTACTTTTCTGTTACAGTTGGCAAAATGGAGTTGGCAGGGCGGGGAGAACAATAATGCTTTTATCTTAGAAAGGAAGGCAGAAAAAGAAAGTGCTGTAAAATTGGCTCTGTTTATGGTATAATTTTTGTCTGGAAGACGGGAAGAATGGATTTTGCAAAACCGTAATTGAGAATCCAGATAAGAGGAGGTATCGTATGAGCCAAAAGGAAGAAAGAAAGACTACTACAGATGTGCTTTTTGAAAAGACAGACTGCAATATGGAACGGAATATAAGGACTCAGGAAATTGACAAAATGGCGTCATCCTGGGAGATGGTGGAGGAATGTCTCCTGGAGATGTTTTTAGATGACAATGAGTTTGTGACTTTGACCATTCAGGAAATTCATCACAACATTCGGTTTATCCAGGCGTGTCAGGGAAAGGATGGGATTGTGGTGCAGCTGGGGATTGAGGAAGGAGAAAAGGTGCGGCTGGTAGAAAAAGAATGTATGGAAGATGAGTGTATGGATATTTTTTATGAGTTTTACAATTCTACTTATGTGAAAGAGGTAGAGACGTATCATCCGGTGGAATTTTTTGTGTAGGCGAAAGTTTTGCAGACATAAAAAACAGAGGTTTGTTTCTTGACGAAATCTGGAAACAAACCTCTGTTTTTTGCTGTTATTATTTTTTGAGACAATGCATCTTTTTGCCTGTCTGCGGGGAAAAGGATTTTCTATTCTCCCAAATGCCGGATTTTTTTCTTATAAATCCGGACAAACAGAGCCGTAGTCATGGCAACGGATATTATCTCTGCCAGAGGGAAGGCATACCACACTGCATGAAGACCAAACAGTCTGGCAAATAAGTAGGCCAGAGGCAGCAGACACAAAAGCTGTCTGGCCACAGAGGTAAGGAGGCTGTACACACCGTTTCCAAGGGCCTGGAATACAGATCCTACAATAATACAGTACCCAGCAAAAAGGAAGCTAAGGCTGATGATTCTCAATGCAGGAATACCGATTTCCAGCATGTGCTCCGAAGCGTCAAACATCAGCAGCATCCGGTCAGGGAAAAGCTGGAATAAAGCAAGACCTGCCAGCATAATTGAGACTGCAATAAAAATACTGAAAGTGGCTGTCTCCATGATTCTCTTCTTGCTGCGGGCGCCGTAATTGTAGGCAATAATGGGAATCATACCATTGTTCAGTCCAAAAATAGGCATAAAAATAAAGCTTTGCAGTTTAAAATAGACGCCCAGGACTGTAACTGCCGTTGTGGAGAAAGCAGCCAGAATCAAATTCAGGAAATAGGTCATAACCGAGCCAATGGACTGCATGATAATGGAGGGAACGCCCACCGCATAGATGATCTTAATAATCTGCAAGTTTGGGGTAAATCCCTTCATACTGATGCTGACGTCGGTGTTTTTCCACAGATTGAAAATCAGGGAAAGGGTCATGGCCAGAATCTGTCCGGCTACAGTTGCAATGGCAGCTCCCCGGATTCCCAGCGCCGGAAAGCCATAAAGGCCAAAAATTAGAATCGGGTCCAGAACAATGTTGGTAATGGCGCCGATTCCCTGTGAGTACATATTGTAGATGGTCCGTCCAGTAGACTGAAGAATCCGTTCAAATACAATCTCCAGAAAAATACCAAAGGAAAAGATCAGGCAGATGGATAAATACTGCACTCCGTACTCAATAATTGTGGCATCGTCCGTCTGGCTGGCAAAATACAGCCGGGAACCAAAGATGCCAAAAAGTCCAAAACAGACAGCGCCTAAAATGGCAAGAAAAATACCGTTGACTGCAGCCTTCTGGGCGTCTTCCCGGTTTCCTGCTCCAAGAGAGCGGGACAAAAGGGCATTGACGCCCACGCAGGTTCCGGCAGAAACTGCGATCAGAAGATTTTGAATGGGAAAGGCCATGGACACAGCGGTCAGCGCCCGTTCTTCCAGCTTTGCCACGAATATACTGTCAATAATATTGTACATGGCCTGAACCAGCATGGAAAGAATCATAGGCAGGGACATGGTCAGCAGAAGCGGTTTAATGGGCATAGTTCCCATTTTGTTCTGTTCTGGCTTTGTGGTAGCTTCCGACATAAAAGTCTCCTTTCAGAATGTATTTTCAAAAACGCTTTCGTGCAAACGCTTTTGTGCGTATGTACCATTCTACACTTGATAAAATTGATTGTCAATCGGTTTCCAAAAGGATGGAACATTGTTATATAAATCACATACAAGAATGATTGATTTTCAAGTTTACAACTGAACCAATACTTGGTAGAATAGACACAAAAGAGACAAAAGAAGAAGGATATGGGAGGAAAGCAGAAAGAAAAGAGGGATTTTGTGAAAAGTAAGTGGATGAAGCTGGGAGCATTTAACTTATGGATTGTGTTTCTGGCTGTGTGTTTGTATTCTCCGGGTCTGATCGGTTTGTCTCCGGCCCATGAAAATATTCTGATTGCTGCCAGTTCCATTACGACCGGAGTGATGTTGACGCTGATATTTCTCATGGTCAACTGGTATCTGTTAGCAGGGAAGAAGACGGAGCTGATTCAAATGGGAGATGAAAATTTGAAAGAAAAGGTAGTGGAAGTGATGAGAAGACGAACAAAAAACAAAGATTTAGACGAGATTGGAAAAGTTACAGTAGCACAGTTGGAACGGACTGAAGTGGTTAAGAAGAATTTTCAAAAACTAGTAAAGCGAAGATTTAAGTCAGGAACTTTAAGTTATAAGAAGTTTATGGGAGCTGTGGAGAAGGCAGACTATGCTATGCTAACCGGATATGTTAAGATGACCGCCAAGGCTATGGTTATAGATGAGCCTGAGTATGTCAAATTCTCCTTAGAGGAATACCAAAATGACGTGATTTTAGATGACATTGAGGAGGAAAAGAAAAAACTGTATCACAAGAGTCTGGAAAGTATGCGGGACATATTGAGGGAAAATGAAAAAATACTCCTTAGGCTGGATCATTTGATGCTGGAGATTGCAGACACAGATTATTCAGAACAAAATGTGGACGATGCAGTGGAAGAGATCAACAACCTGATTACGCAGCTTGAATTTTATTGTTAGAAAGGAGATTTTTATGAAAAACAGTCAGAAGTCTATACTTGCCATAGGCGGAATCGGAATCCTTGTCTTTGTGTCTGCTTTTGGGGGAATTTTCCTTACAAGGAACTTAGGAAAAACAGCAAAGACCGTCAATATGGAAGAAGCTTCTGCTGTCATTGAGCGATATGCAAAAAAAATCGGGGCCACACAGGCTGAGGTGATTAAATCTGCGGTGGAGCTGGCTGATACCCAGGTGGATGAGCTGCCAGACATTGATAAGAACGAAGTGACAATCCAGCCTGTGACAAAATTGTACGCTGAAATTTTTTCCACTTATGAGAAATGCGGAAAAGGAAAAAACGGTTGGATGAATGAAGTGGCAGAGAAGTTTAATCAGGCGGGATATGAGGTGGACGGACAGCCAGTGTCTGTGATGATTCGAAATGTGGCTTCTGGACTTGGCATGGATTATATCAGCACTGGAAAGTATGTTCCTGACGGGTATTCTCCCTCCAACGATTTTTGGGGCAAAATGCTTTTGGCAGACGGTATTTTCATGGAGGAGATCAGCAGCGGTCTGGTCAATAACACGGCTGGGATTCTCCTTTCCAAAGACACCCAGGAAAAACTGACAAAACGGTATGGTTCCATCAACTTAAAGACCATTGTGGAGGCAACGGCAGGGGGAGAGTTTGCCATGGGTTACACAAACCCCAATGCTTCGGCCACGGGCCTTAACTTTCTGATCTCCACCTTACAGACCTACAATGCCAAAGAACCTTTGAGCGAAGAGTCCGTTGAGGGATTTCAGGCGTTTCAGACCAATGTTCCTTTTGTGGCTTATACGACTGAGCAGATGTCCAAGGCAGCGGAAACCGGATCTTTAGACGGATTTATTATGGAGTATCAGACCTATATTAACGACCCAGGACTGACCCGGAAGTATCAGTTTACTCCTTTTGGCTTTCTCCACACCAATCCTTTGTACACCACAAGGGATACCGATGTAAGAAAAAAGGAGATTTTGAAGCTTTTTTCAGAATTTTCCGCAAATGAGGAGAATCAAAGGTTAGCGGCAGAGTACGGATTTAATGCGGATTTGAATTACATTGTAGAGCAGGCAGAGGTGGATGGAGACACCCTTTTAAGCGCTCAGGAGCTGTGGAAGAAGGAGAAGGACAGCGGGAAACCGATTTTAGCTGTGTTTGTGGCTGACGTGTCCGGTTCCATGGATGGAGAGCCGTTAAATTCCTTAAAGACCTCTTTGATTAACGGAATGAAATACATTAACACCAACAATTACATTGGTCTGGTTTCTTATTCGGATGAGGTGGTCATTCATGTGCCGGTGGGGGAATTTAATTTGAATCATCAGTCTGCTTTTAAGGGAGCAGTGGAAAATTTGAGCGCAGCCGGAGGAACTGCTACCTTTGACGGGATTATTGTTGCGGCGGATATGTTGATTCAGGCCAAGGAACAGTATCCAGATGCAAAGCTTATGATGTTTGTCCTGTCAGACGGGGAGACCAACCGGGGGTATTCTTTAAAAGATATTCAAAATCCTATAGATGCCCTTAACATTCCCATTTATACCATTGGGTATAATGCGGATCTTCCGGCCCTTGAGAGTATTTCTGCCATTAATGAGGCGGCAAGCATCAATGCAGATTCTGACGATGTGATTTACAAGCTGAAAAATCTGTTTAATTCCAGTTTATAAACAGGGGGCAGTAAAATTTAACCGGCGTGCAGATGAAAGACAACCATTTGACCGTCTGATGTGACAGGGCAAATGGGCCAGAAAGGGGAGAAATATGGCGTTTACATTAGATATTCCGCAAAAGGAAGAAATAAAAAAGGTGGTGGAGGAGCAGGTTTCCCTGGACACGGAGACCACTTTGATGATTTCGGACGCTTCCAAGGAGAAGGGCCAGGAAATTCTGAAAGCGGATTACACCGACTTTGCAGAGCGAAAGGAATTGACAAAGGCCATTGAGGAGTTTGGCACAGATGTGGTGAAACAGTCTGCAAATAAAAATACCCTGATGAAAAACCGGCTGGGAGATTTGTCAAAAGCAGGAGGGGAGGCCGGGGAAGTGGCAAGAGGGCTGGCCCGATTGTCGGATCAGATGAAGGATTTGGACCCGTCGGGAATTGATTTTCTCCGATCTGGTCCCCTGGGAAAGTTATTCAGCCCGGTCCGCGCCTATTTTAACAAATATAAAGCGGCGGATACCGTGATTGGGGAAATTATAGATTCTCTCAACACAGGGGTAAAGGTATTAAGAGATGACAATACCACTTTGGAAATTGAGCAGGCTTCCATGCGGGATTTGACAAAACAGCTGAATCAGAAAATCCTTTTGGGAGAAGAGCTGGACGTGTATTTGACGGCGCAGATTGAACATCAAAAGGTGGTCAACAAAGACCCGGAAAAGATTCAATTTCTGGAGGAGGAGATCTTGTTTCCTTTAAGGCAGCGGATGTTGGATTTTCATCAGATGCTTGCTGTGAACCAGAACGGCATCATTGCCATGGAAGTGATTCGAAAAAATAATTATGAGCTGATTCGTTCGGTAAACCGTGCCCAGACGGTGACCATTGCCGCCTTAAACGTGGCAGTGACCGTGGCAGGAGCTTTGTACAATCAGAAAATTGTCTTAGAGAAGGTGAAGGCCCTTAACCAGGCTACCAACAATATGATCGCCTCCACTTCTCGGATGTTAAATACCCAGGGGACGGAGATTCAAAAGCAGGCCATGGACACCAACATTCAGGTGGAGACGTTAAAGGAGGCTTTCCGGGAGACGTTGGAAGCGTTGGATTCGATTAGTCAGTACAAACAGAAGGCTCTGCCTTTGATGAAAAATACCATCACAGAGTTTCGGGAACTGGCAGATGAGGGGGAGCAGGTGATTCAAAATATGGAAGAGTCGGAGATTATGCGGAGACGGCCAGGAGAAGGTGAGTAGGGGAATTTTACATCGTTAGGAAAGGAAAGAATCCGGGGTTGCTATTCTTGAAAAGTAGTGTTAGAATAGGTTTGTATTTGATCAAGAAGGACGAGAAGATAAGGAGAATTAGCTTTTATGTCAGGACATTCTAAGTTTGCCAATATTAAGCACAAAAAAGAGAAGAATGACGCTGCCAAAGGCAAGGTTTTTACTGTCATCGGAAGAGAGCTGGCAGTGGCGGTGAAGGAGGGCGGTCCGGACCCGGCTAACAACAGTAAGCTTCGGGATGTAATCGCCAAGGCCAAGGCCAACAATATGCCAAATGATACCATTGACCGGGGGATTAAGAAGGCGGCTGGAGATGCTGGTTCAGTGAATTATGAACTGCTGACTTATGAGGGATACGGGCCAAACGGAGTTGCCATTATTGTGGATGCTCTGACGGACAACAAGAACCGTACTGCAGCCAATGTGAGAAGTGCATTTACAAAAGGCAACGGCAATGTGGGAACTCAGGGCAGTGTGTCTTTTATGTTTGATAAGAAGGGGCAGATCATTATCGGCAAAGAAGATTGTGAGATGGACCCGGATGAGTTGATGATGATGGCCTTGGATGCAGGGGCAGAGGATTTTGCGGAAGAGGAAGACAGCTTTGAAGTGATCACGGCTCCAGAAGATTTCAGTCAGGTTCGGGAGACTTTGGAGAAGGCAGGGATTGAGATGCTGGAAGCAGATGTGACGATGATTCCTCAGACCTGGGTGGAGCTTACGGCAGAGGAAGATATTAAGCGGATGAACCGGCTTTTGGATTTGTTGGATGCAGATGATGACGTACAAGCGGTATATCATAACTGGGATGAATAAGAATTTGGTGCCGGTTAAAACAGTCTGGTGCGCTTTTAGGCAGGGGTCTGTTGTTTGAAACAGAAACAGGAAGGATTTGAAGCGCAGCTTCAGTCGTTCCTGTTTTTTGTGACGGTTCAGACGACAACCCTGCCTGTTTTCTGTCAGGAAACAAACAGCAGAGAAAAGGATTTGGAAATAAGGAGAGTTATGAAGTATGAGGACGTTTAGTGAACAGCAGATTGTGGCTCTTGCGCCAAATGCAAACGCAGTGAGCAATGGCAGGAAGATCTCCAATGGGGGTGGATTTGTATCCCGTATGCGGTCAGAGGACGATACCTTTTACATGGGGGAATGTAAAGGGAGCGGGAAATCCAATTATGTGGTGTCAGCAGATTTTGTGGAGGAGGATAAGCCGGTTTTTCGGTGCAGCTGCCCAAGCCGGCAGTTTCCCTGCAAGCACAGTTTGGGACTGATGTTTGAGATGGCAGCGGGAAAAGACTTTGCCATAGGGGAGATTCCAAAGGATATTTTGGAAAAACGGGAAAAGAAGCAGGCCAAAGAGGCAAAGAAGGCAGACGGGTCCAGTGAAAAGAAACCAGTATCCGAAAAAAGCGCCAAGGCAAGCAAGGCTGCCAAAACAAAAAAGATCAAGAAACAGCTGGAAGGTCTGAAACTGATGAAACAGATGACGGATCAGCTGATGCACACAGGACTTTCTTCTATGGGAAGTGTGTCCCTGAAAAGCTACCGGGATTTGGCAAAGCAGCTGGGAGACTATTATCTGCCTGGACCGCAGAATTATTTTAACCGGCTGGTGCTGGAGATGGAAGCCTACCAAAAGGATTCGGACAAGAAGCATTATCACCAGGCTGTGGAAGTGTTAAAGCGGCTGCGGGCGCTGGAGAGAAAGGCTGCGGTTTACCTTCAGGGAAAATTAGAGACGGATTCGCCGGAAGCGGACGATGATATTTTATATGAAAAGCTGGGGGGAATCTGGAAGCTTGACCAGTTAAATGATTTGGGCCTGAAAAAGGAGAATGCAAAATTGATTCAGCTTTCCTTTCAGGTGATTTACGACGAGGCCCGAAAGGAATATGTGGATACGGGATATTGGGCAGATGTGGATACAGGGGAAATTTCCTGTACATTCAATTATCGTCCGGTTAAGGCGTTAAAGTATGTGAAGCAGGAGGATTCTTGTTTTGCATTGGTTCAAACACCCCTTCTTAGCTATTATCCAGGGGGGATGAATCGGAGAATCCGGTGGGAGAGCGCTTCTTATGATCCTGTCACCAAAGAAGTTTTAAGTCAGGTGATCAGTCATGGACATGGGGATATTGGTGCAGCAGTGAAGCTGGCCAAAAATGAGATCAAAAATCTTCTCTCGGAAGATTTTTGTGGAATGCTGATTCGGTATAAGCAGATTGGGGTGGTAAGTACCGAAACTGGGGATTGGTTTGTCATGGAGGATGAGTCCGGAGAGAGGATAGAATTGTCTGGAAGAGAAGGCTGGGCAGATACAATGGCGGCTCTTTCTATGATTCCCAAAAAAAATGTGTTTCAGAATCAGGCATTGTTTGGTCTGATGTATTATGATTCCGATGACCATAAGCTTCGGATGTATCCCTGCAGCATTGTGACTGGAGAAGGGATTGTAAGGCTGCTGTATTAATCGGTGTTTTACGTTAAGTAAGGAGAACTGGGTTATGAATTTGGATGCTATGTATGAATTGCGGGAGCGGCTGGAGACGGCGGCAGTGGCAGGCGTGGGTCTGATTCAGGAGGATTTCCGCCTGAAAAGAGCTGTGCAGCAGATAGAGCCTTTTGCTAAGGCATCGCCGGTGTTTCAGAAAATCTATGGTCTGGCAGGAACTTTGACGGCACAGGAATGTGAGGACCGGGCGGGGGTTTTGCTGGATACCCTGGGACTTTTAGATGCAGTGCTTTGTACTCAGGGTTCTGTGGGAACGAAAGGTGAGTTAAAGGAGCTGGAAGTGGTTTTGACAGAGGGAGATCCTTACAGAGAGATTTCCTATGGCCGGATTGCTTCTGTGCTTCAGGCATTTCAGACCACCGGAGGGGGACGGTACGCCATTATCCGGGATGCCTATGACACGGACCCGGAGATTTTCAAGGATTACCGGATGAAATATTGGATGGTGCGGGCTTTGGGGGACAGTTATGCAGAACTAGCTGAACTGGTTGCAAACTGGCTTGTCCTGGAGGGAGAGGCAGTGATTCCTTTATTGAAGCGGGGATTTTTGCCGGACGGAAAGAGAGAGATGGCAAGGCGGATTGAGGTGATAGAGCAGATTGCCGGTGAGAAGGAAAATGATTTTTACCGGTATGCGGCAAAGGAAGGAAACAAGGAAATTCGGGAAGCAGCGCTTTTGGCCTTTCGCCATGATGCTTCCAATGAGGCGCTTCTTTTGGATTACCAAAAGTCAGAAAAGGGGAAATGCAAGGAAGCGGCTTTGCGGTCTCTGGCCTTTATGGAAGGGGAGGCTGCTGCTGCTTTCTGGAAAATTAGACTGGAGAAAAAGCCTGAGGAGACTGTAAACTATCTGACTCCTTCTGGCGTAAACTGGGCAGGAGATCTGATTGCAGATGCCATTGAAACGTGGATTGATAAAGGGGAGCCGGAATCTGCGTCCGTGGAGGAAAAGCCCAAAGGGAAGGAGACAAAGGAGGAGCGGGCAAAGGAGAAGGCCCAGGCAAGGGAGGAGCGGGACCGGTATCGGCACCGGCTTGGTATTTTGTGGGAGGCTGCCGCGGGCAAAAGCTCGGAGCGGATTCGCCAGTGCTATGAAAAGGTTTATTCGATTCTTCCCAGAGAGGTGCCTAAGATTTTAAGCCAGTCGGTAATCCGCACTGGAGATCCTTCTTTGTATCGTCTGGCAGGAGAACTGTATGAGCAGTATGGGGATGAATTTTTGGAGCCGGTATTTTTGGCGTCTCTTCTCTCATGTTCTGCCCAGGAGACTTATGAGCGGTTTCACAAATTCATTCATCCAGACGGACTTTTGCGGACATTGACAGGCAAAAAGGCAGATGCCACTGGAGTTCTTTACGGGTTTGCCCGGATTGTGTATCGGGAGGAGGAAGGAAAGTATGGAATCACCCTGGAGGACATGAACAGTCCCATACGGGAACGGGCGATCTGCCGGTGGATTCCAGCAGGGCTGGATTTGCGCTGGTATCCGCTGCTTTTAAATTATCCGGGCCGGTTTGCCACAGGGAGGCGGAACAATTACAGTATGTACCGGAATTACTATGACTGGATGATGGCAAAATTGTACCGGCCGGATGTGGAGGAATTTCAGGAGGCTTACGGAAGATTTTTCTATGAGGGAGCTTTACAGCTTACGCCTACTACAGAAGGGATTCAGATGATGAAACGGTGTGGGTGGAAAAAATATGATGGGCTTTTGGCAGCCTGCATAAAAGATGCAAATTCCATTCCCAGCTATTTGATTCGAAATCTTCTTGGGGAACTTCCTTTAAGTAACAAAGAGATTGCGGAGGAGTTAAGCCAGATTATTGAGAAAAGGAAAGGAAAGGCAATAAACGGAATTTCCATTTTGGAACATTGGAGGGATGGGCTTTTAAGCGGAGTTCCGGTAGAAAAGCTGTAAAGGAATATTGGGATGTTGAAAAGAATGGACAGGAACATTTTTTGGAAAGGGGAGAAAGGTTGATTATGGAACAGGAGATGCAGCGGCTGCCGGCAGAGCAGTTGTTTCAAAAGGAGATTGATGCGCTGATTGCCAATGAAACGTATCCAATACCTACTGGGTGGCGGATGTCGCCTCGGTCGGTGCTTACTTATATCTGCGGAGGGAAGTCTGGGGATGTGGAGATTACCCCTAAGTATATTGGTCATGAACGTCTGGTGGAGATTGCTATTTCCACGCTGGTTACAGATCGGGCTTTGCTTCTCATTGGAGAGCCGGGAACCGCAAAGTCCTGGCTGTCGGAACATTTGACGGCAGCGATCAATGGGGATTCCACCAGAGTCATTCAGGGGACTGCCGGGACTACAGAGGAGCAGATTCGGTATTCTTGGAACTATGCCATGTTGATTGCAAACGGCCCTTCCAGGGAGGCCATGATTCCAAGTCCGATTTACCGGGCTATGGAACAGGGGATGATTGCCCGTGTGGAGGAGATTTCCCGGTGTGCGTCGGAAGTACAGGATGCTCTTATTTCGATTTTGTCGGAAAAGCGGATTTCCGTTCCTGAGCTGGGGGTGGAGATTCCTGCCAGAAAAGGGTTTTCAGTTATTGCCACAGCGAATACCCGGGATAAGGGAGTCAATGACATGTCAGCGGCTTTAAAACGGCGGTTTAATATTGTGGTTTTGCCGTCTCCGGAAAGCCTGGAGGCGGAGATGGAGATTGTAGAAACCCGAATCCGGCAGCTGGCGGGAAATCTGGACTTGAATGCACGGCTTCCTGAGGCAGAGGTGGTGAAAAAGGTATGCACCATTTTCCGAGAACTTCGCGCTGGTGTAACTTTGGACGGAAAACAGAAGTTAAAATCAACTTCCGGAGTTCTTTCCACAGCTGAGGCCATTTCCCTTCTTGCCAACAGCATGGCGTTGGCGGGAAGTTTTGGGAATGGGCAGGTGACGGATGCTGATCTTGCCGCAGGACTTCAGGGAGCCGTAGTCAAGGAGGACAGCAAGGACGGAAAGGTTTGGGAAGAGTATCTGGAAAACATTATGAAGAAGCGAGGGTCCAAGTGGCTGTCCTTGTATCAGGAGTGCAGGGAGCTGAATGGTTAATGGAGGGCAAGGTGATAGGGCAGGATAAGAAAAGCAGCCGGAAACAGGGAAAAGTCAGTCCTCATGTGTTCGGAATTCGCCATCTGTCTCCGGCGGGAGCTTATTTTGTGCGGAAGTTTCTGGATAAAACCGCTCCGGAGTTGGTGCTGATTGAGGGACCGTCCGATTTTACGGAGCTTTTGGAAGATTTGGGGAAGAAAGAGGTAAAACCGCCAGTGGCGGTGATGGCGTATACATCAGAGCTGCCTGTCCAAACCGTTCTCTATCCTTTTGCCGTGTATTCCCCGGAGTATCAGGCCATTTTGTGGGCAAAGGAACATGGCTGTGCCTGTCGGTTCTGCGATCTGCCTTCCGAGGTGTTTTTGGGACTACGAAATCAAGAGCGGCTGCGGCAGCAGGAAAAGATGATAAAAGAGCTTGCAGAGTCTAAGAACGGGGAAGATTTGGCGGAAGGTGAGATGAGGCTGCCAGAGAACGGTTCGGAAGCTGTGGTAAAAGGCGTTCCGGAAGTTACAGCGGAAAGTGAGACAGGTCTGCGAAAGGAGAGTCCAACCGCTTATGTGTACCGACGGCTGGACGAGCTTTCCGGAGACGGGGACCATGAGACTTTCTGGGAGAGGACCATGGAACAGGCCATGGAGGAAGACGGGTACCAGAAGGGAGCCTGGGAGTTTGGCAGTTCTCTTAGGGAACTTTCGGAGAAAGATGAGAACGGGGAGAATCAAATCCGGGAGGCTTTTATGCGCCGGGAGATTGCCCGTGCCGTGAAGGAAGGGATTTCTCCAGATAAGATTGTGGTGGTTACTGGAGCGTTTCATGTAAACGGAATTTTAGAAGACAAAAAGCCCATGACGGAAAAGGAGTTTAAGAAACTTCCCCGAATGGAAATAAATAAAACCTTAATGCCTTACTCTTATTTCAGGCTCTCAGAACGGGCCGGATATGGAGCTGGAAACCGGGCGCCTGCTTACTATGAATTTTTGTGGGACGGATTGTGCAGGGAGAAGCCGGATTATGCAGGACGCCGGTATCTGGCTGCTCTGGCCAAGTTTCAGAGGGAACATGGAAATATGGTATCCTCAGCCGAGATCATTGAAGGGGTACAGTTGGCGTATTCTCTGGCAGCCCTTCATGATGGAAAGATTCCTGCTTTAAGGGATTTGCGGGATGCGGCAGTAACTTGCATGGGTCATGGGAATTTTTCAGAGATAGCTCTGGCTGTGGCAGATACCGAGATTGGAACCTGCATTGGCAGGCTGCCAGAGGGGGTTAGCCAGACTTCCATCCAGTCGGATTTTTACCGAAGATTAAAGGAGCTTCGACTAGAAAAGTACAGATCTGTGACAATGCAGGAATTGACTTTGGATTTGCGGGAAAAATTGACTGTAAAATCAGAGAAGGCAGCATTTCTTGATCTGGAACGGTCCTTTTTCCTTCATCGGCTGAAGGTGCTTGGAATCTCTTTTGCGGAACCTGTGGCAGTGCGGCAGGAGCGGGCTACCTGGGCGGAGCAGTGGGCTTTGCGCTGGACTCCGGAGGCGGAGATTCAGATTGTGGAGGCTGTGTTAAAAGGAGATACCGTGGAACAGGCGGCTTCCTTTGTTTTGAAGGAGCGGACAGAAGGGGCTGGCATTGGGGAAATTGCCGCAGTGATTGAGGAGGCATGTAATTGCGGAATGCCGTCTTCCATGGAGTATGGGGTGACTGCTTTACAGAGTACGGCAGTGGAGGCTGTGGCTCTTCATGAGATAGCAGAGACATCCAGACGGCTTTCTATGGTTCTTCGATATGGGGATATTCGCAGATTAAACCGCGACCCTCTGATTCCGATTTTGTCTCAGCTGTTTTTGCGTGCATGTCTCATTTTAACCGGAGAGTGCGTCTGTGATGACACTGCAGCTAAGTCGGTCGCCCAGTCGGTTTTAACCCTCCATGAGGTGTCGGTAAACCATGACTTTCTTGACGGAAAACGCTGGCTTACAGAGCTTTGGGAGATTGCCAGAAGAGATGATTTAAACACCCGCCTGTCTGGACTTGCAGCTGCCATTCTTTTGGAAATGGGACAGATGGATAAAGAGGAATTGGGACAGGAGGTTCAAAGGCGTTTGTCCAAAGGGAATCCGGCAGAGCTTGGGGCTGGATGGTTTGAAGGTCTGTCTATGAAAAATCATTATGCTCTGATTGCCCGTCTGACTTTGTGGGAAAAGCTAAGCGACTATTTGGAAGAGTTGGATGACGAGGAGTTTAAGCGGGCTTTGGTCTTTTTGCGTCGGGCGTTTGCAGATTTTAGTTCTGAGGAGAAAAATCAGATAGCAGAGAATTTGGGAGAGATCTGGCAGGTAAATCCGACCCAGGTCAGTGAGCTTGTAAATGGACCGATTTTGGAGGAAGAGATTTCTTTATTGTCTGGGTTGGATGATTTTGATTTTGGGGATATTTGAATGTGTCAGAGGGAGTTGGAAGGAAGCTTATCACCCATTCCAGGTTGTTAAAAAATGGGGGTTGTTAGATATGCCTTCTGTTTTGCGGGAGATTTGGTATGAATGAGGGAGGTTGATGGATGGAGATTAAAGAGCAGATGAAGCGGTGGCGGCTGATTTTGGGGGAGGAAAGCCAGGGGCAGTTTGATTCGATGACAGGAGGATCGGATGCCTCCCTTTCTGAAGAACAATGGCTGATGGATCAGGCTTTGGCTGCAATTTACAATAACAGCTCTGCGGGAGGCTTTGGCATGAAGGGAGCTGGAAAAGGCCCGTCAAGTCCAAGGATTACCCAGTGGCTGGGAGATGTGAGAACTTTATTTGATAAGGATTTGGTGAAAATCGTTCAGTCGGATGCCATGGAGCGGTGCGGTTTAAAGCAGCTGATTTTTGAGCCGGAGCTTTTGGAGCAGATGGAGCCGAACATGAATCTTGCCACTACCATTTTGCTTTTAAAAGATCAGGTGCCAAAGAGGAGCAAGGACAGTGTAAGGGAATTTATTGGGAAGATTGTGGAAGAGATCAATAAGCTTTTAGAAAGCGACATTCGGCGGGCTGTGACAGCGGCCATAAACCGCCGTCAGCATTCCCCGATCCCTTCGGCAGCAGCCCTTGATTTTCCTACCACCATCCGCCGCGGAATCAAAAATTACAACCGGGAGTTGAAACGGATTATCCCGGAGCATTACTACTTTTTTGACCGGACTACCCTTACTGCATCCAGCAAATTTACTGTGATTTTGGATGTGGACCAGAGTGGTTCCATGGGAGAATCGGTCATTTATTCTTCTATCATAAGCTGTATTCTGGCAAGTATGGCTGCCATTAAAACAAGGATTGTGGCCTTTGATACTCAGGTGGTGGATTTGACGGAAAAATGTGAAGACCCAGTGGATTTGCTTTTTGGATTTCAGCTGGGTGGCGGGACGGACATTAACAAATCCATTGTTTACTGCCAGCAGTTTGTGGAAAATCCCAAGAAGACCTTATTCTTTTTGATCAGCGACCTGATGGAAGGCGGCAATCGGGCCGGAATGCTTCGACGGCTGGAGGAGATGAAGGAATCCGGGGTGACGGTGGTTTGTCTTCTGGCGATTGCAGATGGAGGAAAGCCTTATTATGATGCTCAGATGGCTCAGAGAATCGCCTCCGTGGGGATTCCCTGTTTTGCCTGTAATCCTCAAAAGCTGCCTCTTTTGTTGGAGCGGGCTTTAAAGGGGCTGGATTTAACAGGGTTTCAGAAGGAATTTGAAGAGAAAAAATAGAAGAGAAAAATAGATTTGTAGAAAAGTTAAGATCAAAAAGTCCGGATTTGAGGAAAGAGAGAACGTATGAAAATACGTATCTTCATTTTCAAATCCGGACTTTTTCGATTTTTCAAACAGGGGATGTGTCCTGGAAAATCATTGATTCATAATCTGTTAGAAAGAATATTTTAGGAGTCTATGATTTTGGTCACGATCAGTTTGTGTATGATTGTAAAAAATGAGGAGCTGGTTTTGGAGCGTTGTCTTGCGTCAGCAAAAAATATTGCAGATGAAATTATTATTGTGGATACAGGCTCTACAGATAGGACAAGGGAAATTGGAAAACGGTATGGAAAGGTGTATGATTTTACGTGGATTGACGATTTTTCCGCTGCCAGAAACGAGTCTTTTTTCCGGGCAAACATGGATTACTGCATGTGGTTGGATGCAGATGATGTGGTGACAGAGGAAAACCAGAAGAAATTATTGGAGCTGAAAATGTCTCTGAATCCAGATACGGATGTGGTGATGATGAAGTATGCAATCTCGGAAGATGAGGAAGGAAAGCCTTTGTTTTCTTACTATCGGGAGAGAATGGTGAAAAATGGGAAGGGATTTTTGTGGGAGGGAAGAGTCCATGAAGCGATTGTGCCAAGGGGGAAGGTGGTCTATTCGGATATTGTGATTGCTCACCGGAAAATGGCTGCTGGTGACAAAGAGCGGAATCTTAGAATCTATGAGACAATGCTTCAGGAGGGAGAGGTTTTAAAGGGGAGAAACTTGTTTTATTATGGGAGGGAACTGATGGCTCATGGCAGGTACCAAGATGCGGTGTGTGTCATGGAAGAGTTTTTGGATGGAGAAGGATGGGTGGAAAATCAGATTGAAGCATGTTTGAACTTGGCGTTTTGTTTTGGTGCATTGGGACAGGAGACAGAACGGGCGAAAGCTTTGCTTCGCAGTTTTTTGTATGATTCTCCCCGGGGAGAGGCATGTTTTGAGATTGGACAATATTTCCAGAGACAGAAAAAATGGCAGCAGGCGGTTTTTTGGTATGAGACTGCTTTGAAGGGAAATCCCCGGACCGAGAGCGGGGGATTTGTCCGGTCCGATTATTATGGTTATCTTCCGGAAATAAACTTGTGTGTCTGTTATGACCAGATGGGAGAGAGGGAAAAGGCATATGAGTATCATTTGAGGGCAAAGAAACGAAAACCAGAGTCGAAAGAAGTAAAATGGAATGAGGAGTATTTTCGGAATTTCAGGGACGAACCAAATGGACAGGAGGGACATAGGATATAGTAAACCAACAGCAGTGGATGAATCGTACCGGGAAATGGTTTGCTGTTGGCGGGGAGAAGAAGAAAGGAGCAATTCTATGTATTATGATTCTGTAGATTCTGGCTGTGGAACAAATCAGGGGTGTGGGATGGGCCGTCGGTGCTGTCGTCATAATCCGCCAAGGCCACCAAGACCGCCGATGCCGCCAGGACCACCCATGCCGCCAGGACCGCCGATGCCGCCGGGACCACCGATGCCGCCGGGACCACCAAGACTACCCATGCCGCCGGGACCGCCAAGACCACCGATGCCGCCAAGACCGCCGATGCCACCGGGACCACCCATGCCGCCGGGACCACCAAGACCGCCGATGCCGCCAGGACAACCGATGCCACCTAGACTGCCGATGCCACCTAGACCACCCATGCCGCCAGGACCGCCGATGCCGCCGGGACCGCCAAGACCACCAATGCCACCAGGACCGCCGATGCCGCCGGAACCGCCATACCCATATCCACTAGGTTCTTTTTGTTGCTGTCGGGGACCGGAAGGACCAGAAGGTCCGCCAGGTCCTATGGGATTGAGGGGAGCTACCGGACCAGAAGGACCCATGGGGATGCAGGGTCCAACTGGTCCGATTGGTCCTATGGGTCTTCCAGGAGTGACTGGTCCTTCCGGACCAGCGGGGATACAGGGTCCAGCGGGTCCGGAAGGGCCTATGGGTTTGCCAGGAGCGACTGGCCCAACCGGCCCAATGGGACCTATGGGAGTACAAGGACCTATTGGGCCTCAGGGTCCAGCGGGAGTGCCAGGAATGACTGGCGCCCCAGGAGCTGTGGGTCCGGCTGGAGCCACGGAGCCATATATTTATATAAAAGTGCTACAAACCCGCATGGTTACGGGATTTTCTGCAAATCAAAATATTACGGAAATCTCTATAATCACACACATTCTCATGGCAGGTGGGTTTGGACAAGCTGAAATTCAAAAATCCCAGAGTAAAAATTTAACGGAATTTAATACATATTTTATTGTGACCAGAGAGTTAAAAATACTTTACTGATATAAAGCTGAGTATTCTAAACAATTAGCAAAACTACTAAAAATATCAGTCACAGACGGCTATAAAGGCATGGGGTTTTCAGTAATTCTACAATAAAGGACGCTATCTTACGGTGGTGTCCTTTTTTTCATGCCTTTTTCTGGTCTGCTGACTGCGGAAAGGTGGTGAAGCAAAGCCATGCCAGACCCTGCCATGCTGGATTACTTTTATGGCGATGAAGCGGAGCAGTATACCTTCTACCGGATACCCAAGGTGCTGTTCACTGACCCCGGCTACCGGCGCATATCTTCTGACGCCAAGATCCTCTACGGCCTTATGCTTGACCGCATGGGGCTATCCATTCGCAACGGCTGGCTGGATGATTTAAACCGGGTATTTATCTACTTCACTTTGGAGGACGCTTTGGAATATTTGTGCTGCGGTCATACAAAGGCGGTTTCTCTCTTTGGGGAACTGGATAAGAATGGGCTGATCGAACGGAAGAAGCAGGGCCAGGGAAAGCCCACGATTATCTACGTGAAAAACTTCATTCGGAAACCGGAAATCCAGACTTCCGAAAAACGGAAGTCTAAAGTTCCGCAAACGGGAAGTCAAGACTTCCAGAAAACGGCTACTAATAATACTGAGAGAAATAAAACTGAATTAAGTGATACCGACCTATCAATCTATCCGGTCAGGGAACAGGTGGAAAGCCATGAGCCAACGATAGATGATAGGATTGATAGGATACGGGCTTACCGGAGGTTGATTAAGGAAAATATTGAGTATGACATTACCAGGGATCGCCTTGGCTATGACGCCGAAATTCTGGACGAGATATTAGACATTATGGTGGACACGGTATGCGGCACAAAACCCATGGTGCGGATCAGCGGCCAGGACTTCCCTACGGAAGTGGTAAGGAGCCGTCTGTTAAAACTCAACTCGGAGCATATCAAGTACGTGGTGGACTGCTTAAAGTCCAACACTACAAAAGTACGCAATATCCGTTCCTACCTGCTTACCTCCCTTTACAACGCCCCTACAACCATAAGCAGCTACTACACAGCCCTGGTCAACCATGACCTTTACGGCGGCGGGTAACTGCTTTTTTCTTGCCTATACCGGCGTTGCCGGAGAAAGGAGTGTTCCATGAAAAAACCATTCGCTTACATTACCGCTGTCTGGAAGGGTGGCGAGTTTACGGTCGCTGACCAGGCAAGCGTTTACTGCCGGAAAGTCTATGAGGCCGGGTTTACCCCAATCTGTCCGGTTCTCTACCTGCCCAATTTCCTGCGGGACGCTATCCCCGCCGAGCATAAGGACGGCATTGACATGGCCCGTGAACTTCTGCGCCGGAGCCATGTTCTGATCGTCTGCGGTGAAGAAGTAGACGAGGCGGTGAAGAACGACATCGCCGTTGCCCAGCGGCTGGGTATCACGGCGACCACCCTGGACGGGATTTTAACGATACGCTCCCAGGGAGAAAACCAGGTGGAACCTTAATGGTTCCCTCCTGCCAGGGAAAGGAGTGGTGACAGATTGCAGGAAGAAGTTGAAAACAAGTCAGTTGCACTTAGCATTAAAACTACCAAGCTGACCGCCAGTGTGCTGAAGGCGGCGCTCATAAAGGCTCTTGCGGAAATGGAGAAGCAGCGGAAAAATCCAAAAGTCTATAAGGGCAAACAGAGCGTGAAACATCTTGTCCGGCAGGGGGGCGGGGTCAGCAACATTGAGATTACGGACGGCAATATCAAGTCCTTTGAGAAAGTGGCTCGGAAATATGGCATTGACTTCGCTCTGAAAAAGGACGCCTCCACCCAGCCGCCCCGGTATCTTGTTTTTTTCAAGAGCCGGGACGCTGACGCACTGACAGCGGCCTTCCGGGAGTATTCGGGCCGGGTGGTTAAGGACAAGTCCAGGGAAAAGCCCTCTATCCGCAAGCAACTTGTCAAATTGCAGGAGATGGTCAAAAACATGGCCAAGTCCCTCTCCCGGAACAAACAGCAGGAGGTGGACAGATAATGAAACTAAAAAAAATCAACAAGGCCAGGCTATTAAAAGCCACTTTCCCCTATCTTCTTATGGGGCTTATGGCCACCAAATTGGGGCAGGCGTACCGCATGACTTCGGGGGGCGACGTGCTGGATCGGGTTTTTGGGGCCTTCCTCACTATTGGACAAACACTCACAAACCCTTTGCCAAGCCTCCACCCCTTTGACCTGCTGGTGGGGGCCTTTTGCGGCGTTCTTTTATGGTTCGTTGTCTACCAGAAGGGCAAGAACGCCCGGAAATTTCGGCGTGGCGCTGAGTATGGAACGGCCCGCTGGGGGACGGCAAAGGACATTGAGCCGTTTATCGACCCGGATTTTTCCCAGAACATTCTCCTATCCGACACGGAACGCCTGACCCTGGGGAAAATCGCTGACCCGGAAAAGAGAAACGTCAACTTAAACGTGCTGGTCATCGGCGGCTCCGGCAGCGGCAAGACCCGCTACCACATCAAGCCCAACCTGCTCCAGATGAATGCCTCGTATGTCTGTTCTGATCCGAAAGGTACAGTGGTCGAAGAGGTGGGACGTGCGCTGGTGCGTGGAGGATATCAGATCAAGATTTTAAATACCATTGATTTCTCCTGCTCCATGCACTATAACCCCTTTGTCTATCTTCACGGGGAAACGGATATTCTCACCCTGGTCACGGTGATTATGACCAACACCCAGGGGGAGGCCAAGGGCGGCGATGATTTCTGGCAGAAGGCGGAAGCCCTGCTGTACCAGGCGCTGATCGCTTACATTTACTATGAGGCCCCGGCGGAGGAAAAGAACATGAACACCCTGCTGGACATGATAAACGCCTGCGAGTGCCGGGAGGACGATGAGAATTTCAAGTCAGCGGTTGACCTTCTCTTTGAGCAGTTGGAGCAGCGTGACCCAAACCATTTTGCGGCACGGCAGTATAAAAAATTTAAAATGGCCGCTGGCAAGACCCTAAAAAGTATTTTAATTTCCTGCGGGGCCAGGCTTGCCCCCTTTGACAGTGCAGCGACACGTTGTCGCATATAAACTCTGCGTGGGATTTTCCTGCAAAGAGGTAAAAGTGACGGAAAGGCTATAGCCTTTCTAACTGATATTCCGAGAAGTGGAATGACGGGGTAACGCCCTGAAACGCTTCCCTTGATACTGCGTTGGAAGAAACGGGACGTATTTCCCGCGACTGACACAGCACGCTGAAGTCGGCTGTCTGCACCCGCGACTGTCCCCTTTGGGGGATAAAGCAAAGCCGAGCCAGAGGTGGCCGGGGGTGTTAGGCCGGAGGTCTATAAAGTACCTATGTCCAGAATGCGGCTGACTACCGCTGACAAAAGCCCGAATGTACAGGTCTATAACGGGATATGGCAGAAATGCCATAGCCGTGAAAACGGCGTATGTGGGGTAAAGTAAGATTTGTCGATATGAAATTCCCTATGGTGTTACAGGCACCATCAGGCATACAGGCCTAAAGGGCAGGGTTAAGGGTATTATGCAAAGATAGGAATATCGGAACGTGGAAAGCCCCGGATGTGGAGTGGATACGCATGATGAAGCAATGGGCGGGAAAATCGTGCCGCCTTTTATGGGAGGTGCGGTATAACCGTTCTTAATCCGGGAGGAAAGAGCAGCCATGCTACCTGTGAAGCCGTGAACAAAGTAAGCGGTGGAGGGACGGGCTGTAGTCAGGAACAGAAACAAAATCATATTCAATAAACACGCATAGGTTCGAGTAGGACTAAGAAAGGCGAAAATCCAAACGAAAGTGGGGATAAGTAACCGACTATGGCAACAGGAAAGGCAAAGAAGAAAGATAAGTTAAGGCACGCCGAGTATTATGACTTTCAGGCAATTCAAGATAAGCTGTATGCCGACAGCAATAAAGGCAAAGTTTTCAAACATCTGGTTGAAATCATTGCATTACCCGAAAACATACGGCTGGCATACCGCAACATCAAGAAGAACCACGGGAGTACGACGCCCGGCACAGATGGAAAAACAATCACAGAATTATCAGCACTCTCTGATGAACAGCTTATATGCGCCGTACAGCGCAAATTAAACTGGTATGCCCCACAAAGCGTCCGGCGGGTAGAAATTCCGAAAGGAAATGACCCAATGAAGAAGCGCCCGCTCGGAATACCGACGATTATGGACAGGCTGATACAACAGTGCGTATTGCAGGTCATGGAGCCGATATGTGAGGCGAAATTCCACGACCACAGTTATGGATTCCGCCCTAACCGGAACCAACAGCACGCAATCGCCCAGGTTCACAAAAATATGCAGAGAAGCAATCTCCACTATGTCGTAGACATAGATGTTAAGGGGTTCTTTGACAACGTGAACCACGGAAAACTGCTGAAACAGCTCTGGACAATGGGAATCCAAGACAAGAAGCTGCTTAGTATTATATCAGCTATGCTAAAAGCGGAGGTGGCCGGGATAGGATTCCCGGAGGTGGGTACGCCGCAGGGAGGTGTTATCTCTCCCCTGCTATCCAATGTAGTTCTAAACGAATTGGATTGGTGGCTTGCCAGCCAATGGGAAGAAATACCAACGGAGTTCCCTTACAAGGAATCGGTCAATTACAACGGAAGCGTGAGCAAGAGCCATAAATTTGCCGCACTGCGGAGGACAAGGCTGAAAGAAGTCACCTGCGTCCGATACGCTGATGATTTTAAGATATTCACGAACAGCTATCAAAATGCGGTGAAGTTATTCCACGCAACCAAAAGCTGGCTCCATGAAAGGCTTTCTCTTGAAATCAGTCCTGAAAAATCAAAGGTGATTAACCTGAAAGAGCAGTATTCAGAGTTTCTTGGTTTCAAGTTAAAGGTTATCCCCCGTGGGAAACGGAGCAACGGACGCGCCAAATATGTAGTAGAGAGCCATATCAGAGAGAAATCTATTGCGAAAATAAAACCAAACTTAAAACGGCTGATTTACGACATTGAGTTCCCGTCACAAGGCAAACGTACTGAATATCAGGCGATTTGCCGCTACAACGTTTATGTAATGGGAATCCATGACTACTATCAATTAGCCACAAAGGTCTGCGATGACCTTACGCCATTCGCCTTATCTGTCCACAAGAGCCTGCGGGCAAGACTGAAAGAACGGGTTAAAACTGCAAAACAGGTCAGAAAAAGGAAGATTCCGTGTGAAGTTCCGAAAGTTATCAGGGAACGGTATGGGAAAAGCAAACAGCTCCGATATGTAGCCGGACACGCAGTTGTCCCGATTGGCTACATACGGCACAAGCCCCCAAAGTCCATGAACCGCAAAATCAATTCCTATACGCCCGAGGGCAGAGCCGAAATCCATAAGAATCTGGACAGAATCGACATGACGGTTCTTCATTACTTAATGAGGAACCCGGTTCTGTACCGTACTATCGAATACAACGATAACAGGCTCTCACTGTATTCGGCCCAAATGGGAAAATGCGCCGTATCTGGCAAAGTGCTTTCTATTGGCGATATTCATTGCCATCACAAAGTGCCACGGTATTTAGGCGGCAAGGACAATTATCAAAATCTGGTGTTGGTATGTGAAGATGTACATCACCTGATTCATGCTACAAACCCTGATATTATCAGAAAGTATATGGAAATCCTAGGCCTTGACCAAAAGCAGAAAGAAAAACTCAATAAGTTAAGAAGCCTTGTCCACGTTGAGAGTTATTGAGATGAAATAAATTCTGTTCCTGATGGCAAGCCGGGTGAGCTGAAAGGTTCATGCCCGGTTTAGGGCGGGGGAAAATCCGGAGATAACATCAAAGGATTACCTATCGCTATTCGCCGCCGTCCGGGAAATGATGGCTTATGACGAACTGGGGCTTGAGAAGCTGGGGGACGAAAAGACCGCCCTCTTTGCGGTAGTGTCGGACGCTGACCCCACCTTTAACTTCCTCTCGGCCATGATGTACTCCCAGATGTTCAATGTCCTCTGTGACCGGGCCTTAAAGGTTTACCATGGCAGGCTCCCCGTCCATGTGACCTGCCTGTTTGACGAGTTCGCCAACCAGAAGATTCCCAACTGGGAGCATTTGGTATCGGTAATCCGGTCAAGGAACATCTCGGCCCACATCGTGCTGCAAACCTTCAGCCAGTTGAAGGGAATGTACAAGGACAACGCTGAAACCGTGGCCGGGTGCTGCTCCACCATGCTGTTTTTAGGCGGGAAGGAGGAAAGCAGCTTAAAAATGGTATCCGGCCTTTTGGGGAAGGAAACCATTGACACCATGAATGAGAGTGATTCCCGTGGGGCGCAGCGCACTTACGGATTAAACTACCAGCGTCTGGGAAAGGAGTTGATGAGCGTGGACGAACTGGCGGTTATGCCCTCCAGCCGCTGCATTGTCCAGGTGCAGGGGGTGCGCCCGTTCTACTCCAAGAAATATGACCTTACCCGCCACCCCCAGTACAAATACACGGCGGACGCCAATCCCAAGTACGCCTTTGACGTGAAGGCTTACCTGGAACACCGGCTCAAAGTAAAGCCGGAGGAGGAATATGAACTTTATGAGTTAGGAGAACTGCCGCCGGAAACGGCTGGGTAAAGGCTCCACCGACAGGATATCCCTTGCGGGTTTTCAAAATCGGTGGGGCCTTTTTCTTTTTGCCAAAATCCGACGGATACCGGAAAAAGCAACGTAAAAGGAGGCTGTTATGGGATTCTGTTTTAATGAAGCGGTCAGGGTACTGGAGGCAATCGTGGAGGCGCTAAATGGAGCGTCTGGAAAAAGCTATCCGCCCCAGGTTTCCAGACACCGGAGGAGAAAGACAGCGTGCCCGGAATTTACCAAAACCATGGTGCGGGTGAAAAAGCACGTCCGCCCGCCGGTGAGGGCTGACCCGGAAGAAGGCCGACACCTAAATACCTAAAAACCAGTTACAGATAACCAGCAGACAACACATTTTCAAAAACAGGAGGAAAATATATGGGTTTCTTTACTACAGCCGTTTCAACGATGTCAACCTTAGTCGTGGCCCTTGGCGGAGGCGTGGGCGTGTGGGGCGTGATCAACCTTATGGAAGGGTACGGGTCGGACAACCCGGCCAGCAAGAGCCAGGGCGTTAAACAATTAATGGCCGGCGGTGGGATTATGCTCCTGGGCCTCAAGGTGGTTCCCATGCTGTCCACCCTGATCACAATCTAAGGGAAAGGTAGTGGCCTATGCAGAGTATCATCGACGCCATTGAGCAGTGGATCAGGGATTTCCTGATCGGGGCTGTCACCGGCAACTTGTCGGATATGTTTCACGATGTCAACAGCAAAGTGGCCACAATCGCTTCGGAAGTGGGAAAGACGCCGGAAACCTGGAACTCCGGCGTCTTTTCAATCATTCTCTCCCTCTCCCGGAACGTGGTCGTCCCCATAGCGGGGCTTGTGATCGCCGCCGTGCTGACTTATGAGTTAATCTCCATGATTATTGACAAGAACAATCTCCATGACATTGACACGTTTATGTTTTTTAAGTGGGCGTTCAAGTCAGCGGCGGCGGCAATCATCGTGAACCATACCTTTGATTTTATCATCGCCATTTTTCAGGTAGCCCAGACTATGGTGCAGAGGAGCGCCGGGGTTATCAACACCAGTGCCGCCATTGACATTTCGTCTGCCCTGGCCAACATCACCACCCAGCTGGAGGCCATGGAACTGGGGGAGTTGTTCGCCCTCATGCTGGAAACCTGGGTCATGACCTTTGCCATGAAAGTCATGGGGCTTGTGATCACGGTCATTTTGTATGGCCGCATGATTGAGATCTATATTTACGCCAGTGTCGGCCCCCTTCCTTTCGCCACCTTGATGAACCGGGAATGGGGGAACATCGGCACCAACTATGTGCGGGGCCTTGCCGCCCTGGGGCTTCAGGGGTTTTTTATCATGGTTTGCGTGGGGATTTACGCCGTATTGGTCAATACCCTTACCTTGGGCGGGGATCTCCAGGCCGCCCTCTGGAGCTGCGCCGCCTATACGGTGCTGCTGTGCTTTAGCTTGTTTAAGACCGGCTCCGTGGCGAAAAGTATCCTGAACGCCCATTAATCAGAACATCAAAACGAAACGGAAAGGAGGATTTCTATGGCTTACGTGACCATTACCAAGGACTTGACCGAGGTGAAGGACAAAGTAGCCTTCGGCCTTACCAGGCGGCAGATGATCTGTTTCTCCCTGGGCGGCCTTTTGGGAGCCGGGGGATATTTTCTTACCCGCCACTCCCTGGGGAATGATGTCGCCCTGTTGCTTCTGATTGCCCTGGCAGCCCCCTTTATGCTGCTGGGGCTGTATGAGAAAAACGGGCAGCCTCTGGAAAAGATTTTAAGGAATATCATTCGTGTCCGGTTTCTGGCCCCGGCGGTCAGGCCGTACCAGACCAACAACCGCCTTGCCGCTTTAGAACGGCAGGAACGCTATGAAAAGGAGGTAAAGCAGTTTGTTTCCATTCCGAACAAGACCACAAAAGGCAAGCGCCGTGGGCTGGGAACATCTCATTATCCGCCCCGAAACCAGGCTCTCCCCCGCCGACAGACGGCGGGTGGAAAAGGCCGTAAAGCGGGCGAAACGGGAAGGTAAGATCGCCCGGACTGCCCAGCAGACCATTCCCTATGAGGAAATGTACCAGGACGGCGTCTGCCGCATTACTGACCGGCTTTACAGCAAAAGCGTGGTGTGTGAGGACATCAACTACGCCAAGGCTTCTGACGATGAAAAAGCGGTATTGTTTGAACTTTACTGCAAGCTGGTCAATTATTTCGGCCCCTCCGTGGGGTTTGAGTTGTCCGTTGTCTGCTACCCGGCGGACATGGTGGAATACCGGAAAATGCTGGCCATTACTCTCCAGGGGGATTCTTTTGATGAAATCCGTAAGGAGTACAGCGATATGCTCATTGGCCAGGTTTCCAGGAACCGGTATGAGAGGCGTATCTGCCTGACTTATACCATTGAGGCGGAGGGCGTTAAGCAGGCACGTTCCCGCCTTGGGCAGATTGACAGTGACGTGGTGAGCCATTTCCATGCCCTCATGGTAACGGCCCGCCCCATGGACGGGTATGAGCGTCTGGCCCTGCTCCACAAATGCCTGCACTTGGAGGAGGGGAGGAAGTTCCGGTTTAACTGGGATTCCTTAAACGGCACCGGCCTTTCCAGCAAGGACTATATCGCTCCCAGTTCCTTCTTTTTCGGGGACGGGCGGTATTTTCGTACCGGCGCTTCTTTCGGCGCTGTTTCTTTTTTACAGATACAAGCCACCAAGTTATATGACACCCTGCTCAACAGCATTTTAGACCTGGAGGGCAGCCAGATTGTCAGTATCCACGCCAAGGCTCTTGATCAGAACGCCGCCTTAAAAGCGGTGAAGCGGAAATTAAGCGATCTGGACAAGGCAAAGATTGACGAGCAGAAACGGGCCGTGCGCTCCGGGTTTGACATGGATATCCTGCCCCCTGACCTTGTGACTTTTGGCAGAGAGGCCCAGAAATTATTGGAGGACTTACAGAACCATGATGAAAAAATGTTTATGGTCACAATCCTCATTGTCCACATGGCCTCCAGCCGCCAGAAGCTGGAAAACCTGGTTTACTCGGCGGACGGGATTACCAACACCCAGAACTGTGACTTAATCCGTCTGGATTACCAGCAGGAGCAGGGCTTTCTATCCGCCCTCCCTATTGGGATTAACCAGGTGGAGATCCAGCGGGGGCTGACCACCAGCGGCACGGCTATTTTCCTGCCATTTCGGGCCTGTGAGGTATTCCAGAAGGGCGGGGTTTATTACGGGTTAAACGCCACCACGGGGCGCATGATACTGGCTGACCGCAAGAAACTGAAATGCCCCAACGGGGTGGTGCTGGGAACCCCCGGCTCCGGCAAGTCCTTTAGCTGCAAGAGGGAGGCGACGGACGTGTACCTGCACACCGATGACGACCTGCTGTTTTTAGACCCGGAGCATGAGTACCTTTCCCTCTGCCAGCAGCTTTCCGGCCAGATTATCCGGCTGGCCCCGGACAGCGGCGATTACATCAACCCCCTGGACGTGGACTTGTCTGTGGATACGGGGGAGAACCCGCTGCTCATGAAGGCGGATTTTATTATGTCCTTCTGTGAATTGATTTTATCCGCCTCCCAGGGCGGCTTAAAGCCCATAGAGAAATCGGTGATCGACCGGTGTATCCCCAAGGTTTACCGGGAGTATTTAAAAAAGCCCAGGCCGGAACGTATGCCGGTGCTTGGGGATTTGTACCAGTGCCTGCGCTCCCAGGAGGAAGGCCAGGCCCAGGAACTGGCCACGGCCCTGGAGTTGTATGTGTCCGGCTCCCTTTCTTATTTAAACCACCAGACCAATGTGAACATCAACAACCGGGTAGTCTGCTATGACATCAGCGCCCTGGGGCAGAACTTAAAAAAGCCGGGTATGCTGACGGTGCAAAACAACATCTGGCAGCGAACCACCATAAACCGCTACGCCGGGAAAACCACCCGTATCTACTTAGACGAGTTCCACCTTTTATTAAAGGAACCCCAGACAGCGGCCTACACAGCGGAGATTTACAAGCGTTTCCGCAAGTGGAACGGTATTCCCACGGCTTTGACCCAGAACGTGAAAGACCTTTTGGACAGCCCGGAGATTGAGAATATCCTGGAAAACAGCGACTTTATCTTAATGCTGAACCAGGCGGCCAGCGACCGGAATATCCTTGCCCAGAGGCTGGGGATCTCGCCCCAGGAACTGACTCATATCACCAACAGCGGGGCCGGGGAAGGGCTTTTGTTCTTCGGGGACAAGATCATTCCTTTTATTGATAAGTTCCCCACGGACACCAAACTGTACCAGGTCATGACCACCAAGCCCGCCGATCTTACGGAGTAAGGGGGCTGCCATGAAACGAAAAGCGAACATCTATGACACGGACGATGTGGAGCGCAGCAAACGGCTTTTGTTCAGCCCGGAGGAACGGGCGGCCCGTGCCCAGCACAAGGCGGAAATCCTGGGAACCAAGCTGGAACGGGCAAAAAAGAAAATCCCCAAAAAGAAAAAGCTGCGGCTGAAAAAGGAACTTGACCCCCAAAAAAGCAGGATGAAGCACACCCTCCGGTTTGAGGAAACGGAAAAGCGGCGGGGGAAGGAGGCTCTGCCAAAGAAGGCGGCACGGCGTTTGGCCCAGAGCGCCGGCGCTAATCTTCACGCCAAAGTCTACCAGGCGGAGGAGGAAAACGTGGGAACCAAGGCGGCCCACCGGACGGAACTGGCCGGGGAGGGAACCGCCGCCCTTGCCGCCCAAAGGGTGCGAAATTATCACCAAAACGTCCCTTATAAGCGGATGGAAAAGCTGAAAATCAAGGCGGATAAGGCCAATGTCAGTGCCGCCTACCGTGCCGCCCTCCGGGACAACCCAGAATTACGGAAAGGGGGAATCAAAGGGTTTGTCCAAAAACAGAAAATCAAGCGGCAGTATGCGAAAGATTACCGGAAGGCGAAAAAAGCCAGGAAGCAGGGCGTGTCCGCTGCCGGGAAAGCAAAGGACATTGCCGGCTCCATAGGGCGGGCAGCTTTAAACATCGCAAAAAAGCACAAGGGCGGCCTGGTGATCGTTGGCCTTGGGGCGGCCCTGCTTGTTATGGTGGGTTCCTCCCTTTCCTCCTGCTCCATGATGATGGAGGGAGCCATAAGCGCCGCCCTGGGCACGTCCTACACGTCCGAAGACCCGGACATTATCCAGACGGAGGCGGATTTTGCCGCACTGGAAACCGATCTGCAAAACCAGTTGTCGAATATTGAGGGCACTTACCCCGGCTTTGACGAGTACCGCTATGACGTGGACAGTATTGGCCACAATCCCAATGAACTGATCTCCTACCTGACGGCCAGGTATGACGCTTTTACCCCTGGCCAGGTGGGGACGGAATTACAGAGGCTTTTTGATCTGCAGTACAGCCTTACCACTTGTGAGGTGATTGAGATCCGGACACGAACTGTCACCCACACGGATTCGGAAACCGGGGACACCTGGGAGGAAGATGAGGAATATGAGTACAAGATTCTCTATGTGACCCTGCAAAATAAAGGAACCGGCACGGTAGCTATGGGAGAACTGACGGCGGAGCAAAAGGAACGGTACACGGCAATCCTCTCCTTAAAGGGCAACAAGCCGGATTTGTTTGGAAATGATATTTACGCCAATGAAAGCGCCGGGGAGGATTACGACATTCCGGGGGAGGCTCTGGCTGACCCGGAGTTTGCGGCCCTTATCCGGGAGGCGGAGAAATACCTGGGATTCCCCTACGTCTGGGGAGGTTCCAGCCCAAGTACCAGCTTTGATTGCAGCGGCTTCGTGTGCTACGTCTACACCCACAGCGGCGTCCACAACCTGCCACGCACCACGGCCCAGGGCATTTATAACCAGTGCGCCCATATCCCAAAATCCGAGGCCAGGCCAGGGGACATCATCTTCTTTACCGGCACGTACAACTCGCCGGGGCCGGTGAGCCATATAGGGATCTATGTGGGGGAAAACCGCATGATTCACTGTGGTTCCCCAATCCAATACGCCCGGACGGACAGCCCCTACTGGACAGCCCATTACTACGCCATGGGCAGGCTCCAGTAAGGAAAAAGGATTGAGGATCGGATTGATTGATGTGGATGGCCACCGCTGGCCAAATCTATGCCTGATGAAACTCTCGGCCTACCACAAGGGCCGGGGTGACACCGTGGAATGGCATAGGGAAAGCCGGCGTTATGACCTGGTTTACATGAGCCGTGTCTTTACGGACAGCTACTCCAAGGATTTTACGGGGATAATCCACGCCGACCGCATTGTGCGGGGAGGCACGGGCTATGACCTGGACAACCGGCTTCCGGAGGAGGTGGAACACACCTGCCCGGATTACGCCCTCTATCCCCAGTTTGCCGACACCGCCTACGGCTTTTTGTCACGGGGCTGCCCCCGTGGGTGCGGTTTCTGTATCGTGGGGAAAAAGGAGGGGTTAAGGAGTGTGGCGGTGGCTGACCTCTCGGAATTCTGGCGTGGGCATAAGGAGATCAAGCTGCTGGACGCCAACCTTTTGGCCTGCCCGGACTGGGAACGGCTCCTTGCCCAGCTTGCGGACAGCGGGGCCACGGTGGACTTTACCCAGGGGCTGGACGTGCGGCTTATGACCCCCAAAAAGGCGGCCATGCTCAACCGGGTCAGGACAAAAATGCTGCATTTCGCCTGGGACAACCCGGAAGACGACCTGACCCCGTATTTCAAACAGTTCGCCCAGATGACCGCCGTTAAGGACTGCCGGAAGCGCCGGGTTTACGTGCTGACGAATTACGGGAGCAGCCATGAGCAGGATTTATACCGGATTTACACCCTACGGGACATGGGGTACGACCCTTACGTGATGATCTATGAGAAGGCCACCGCCCCGCCCATTACCAGGCGGCTCCAGCGGTGGGTGAACAACAAGCGTTTGTTCTGGGCTATTGGGGATTTCAATGATTATGACCCGGACTGGCGGAAACGTAACGCCCCGGCAGCAGAGCGTTCTGGAAAGGAAAACAGAAAAAGGAGGATTTACGATTTGAATTCGAGCAATAAGCTTCAGAAAGTCCTGACAGAGATCAGCAGGACAAAGGAAAAGATCACCGCCCAGCAGACCCGGCTTCGGGAACTGGAACAGCAAAAGATTGAACTGGAAAACGTGGAAATCGTCGGCATGGTTCGTGGGCTTAGTGTGGCCCCGGAGGAACTGGCGGCGTTTATCAAGGCGTTCCGTGGCTCAAAAGCCGGGGCGCCTATTTTCATGGAGAGGGAGGAGAATGAGAATGATGGACTGGAACAGAAAACGGAATAAGAGGCTCACCGGGACGGCCTGCCTGCTGCTCTCTCTGTTTCTTTTCGCCGTGCCGCTTCTTGGCATGGCGGCGGAAAATACGGGTTCCGAGGACAGCGCCGGTGTCTGCGTCTGTGACAGCTTATGCACGGCGGAGGCTTTCAACCAGGAGTGTCCGGTATGCCGGGAAAACGCCGAAAGCTGCACGGGGCAGGCGGCAGCGGAGGAGGAAACGCCACAAAAGCCGCCCTGCTTTTGCGAGAAGCGTTGTACCAAGAACAGCCACAATACCCAGTGCCCGGCCTGCGCCGCCGACATGGATCTGTGTATTGCCCCGGAGGTTGAGGAGCCGCCCGCTGCCTGCTCCTGCGCTGAAAAATGCTGGGAGGGTTTCGTCAATCCGGAGTGCGCCCTTTGCCAGACTGACCGGACACAGTGTACCGGCAAAGAGCCGGAGAAGCCGTCAGAATCGGAGAAGCCGTCAGAACCGGAAAAACCGTCAGAATCAGAGAAACCGTCAGCCGAGCCGGAGAAATGCGTTTGCAAAGAAAAATGCGCCGCCGGTGCGGTCAATACGGACTGCCCGCTCTGCAAAAACGACCAGACAAAATGTACCGGCCAGGAACCGGCAACCCCTAAGTTTACCATTTCCATTCTCTCCCCGGACGGCTGGCACACCAGGAAAGCCAAGGTGACAATCCGGGTCAGGGACGTAAACGGAACCGGTTGGGAAACCGTGGAGGCGAAGATCAACAGCGGCGGCAGCTGGGTGGACTTGACGGACGACCTGGCGGAGAAGGAGAAAACCGCCGTGGAGATTTCGGAGAACTGCACCATTTATGTGACTGTCACCGACAAGAATGGGAAGACCCACACCAAGAACCGGTACATAGAAGTCTTTGACCGGGAGGCCCCCACTGTCCGGGCCGGGATTGACGGGGAACTTCTGCGGGTGGAGGCCAGTGACGACCTTTCCGGCGTGGATCAGGTGTATGTGTGCGGAAATGCCTTTTCCGATTTGAACAATGGCACTCTGGACGTGCGGCTGAAGGATTACGCCGACAATTACCAGCAGATCACCATTCAGGCCACGGACAACGCCGGCAACAAAAGCAGCATGACCCAGATGAGAAACCCCTACTATGAGGAACCGGGAAAAGAAACCGGGGCAGATTCCGGAAGCGCCGCCAACCCCACGGCCCAGGCCCCAGCAGCCCAGAACCCGGCTGCGTCACCGGCTGCTCCGGGGACGGCTGCCTCCGGTGGCGGAACCGCTGTCCCTGGCGGCCAGAAAGGGAACGGTTCTGTATCCGGGCAATCGGAAAAGCCCGGTGGTTCCGGCCAGACCTTAAAGGAAGATACAGAGGAAAAAGACCCTTCTGCGGTAAATCCCACGGCTATGGAAGAAAAGGAGGACAACCCGTTTACCCCGGAAGGCAGCGCTACGGTGGTGGACAACGCCACGGACAGCCAGGGCAAGGAGTTTTACACCATTATGACGCCGGACGAAAACGTGTTTTACCTGGTCATTGACAAGCAGCGTGACAGCGAGAACGTCTATTTCCTCAATGCCGTGACGGAAAGCGATCTCATGGCCCTGGCGCAAAAGGACACCCAGAACCAGGCCGCTGTCACCGCCACAGAACCGGAGAAACCGCCGGAGGAAACAGAGCCAGTGACCGAACCGCCGGCACAGCCGGAGGAACCAAAGGAGGATGAGCCGGAACCGCCCGCACCAAAAAGCAATAACGGCATTTTGTTCCTTGCCCTGGTGGTCGCCCTTGCCGCTGGCGGCCTTGGCTACTATTTTAAGGTTTACAGGCCCAAACATGAACTGGACGACGCCGAGGATATTGACGAGTTTGATTTTGAGGGGCCAGAGGAGCCTATGGTCAATGAGGATATGGCGCAGCCCTTTGGGGAGGAGCCGGAAACACGGGATATTTCCGAGGAAGAAGAAGCCGAACAGCGCCGGCTCTACGAGGAAGATAGCGAGGACATTCCCATAGAGGGTGACGATGACCTTGTTTTCTGACAACCCCGGACTGGAGCGCATGATGACGCAGAAGCCCACGGGTGGGCGTGTGAGAAGGGGAAACCCCTCTGCCGCCCAGGATTCCCCCTGCCATGACTGTAGTTATGGCAGGGGGCGGCGCTGTGTGGGGATTTGCTATCGGGAACTGATGAACGGAAGGAGGAAGAAACATTGAGTGGACTTCGTTTGGTGATCGCTGAGAAGCCCAGCGTGGCCCAGAGCCTAGCCGCTGTGCTGGGGGCCGGAAAACGGGGGCAGGGGTATCTGGAGGGGAACGGCTATCTTGTGTCCTGGTGCGTGGGGCATTTGGTTGGGCTGGCGGCGGCTGACGCTTACGACCCTAAGTATTCCAGGTGGTGTTATGAGGACTTGCCCATTATACCGGAGAAATGGAAATACGCTGTCGCCCCGGATAAAAAGGAACAGTATGAGGTGCTGGTTTCGCTGATGAACCGCCCGGACGTGGAGAGCCTGGTCTGTGCCACGGACGCAGGCCGGGAGGGGGAACTGATTTTCCGGCTGGTCTATGACCATGCAGACTGCAAAAAGCCTTTTGACCGGTTATGGATCAGCAGCATGGAGGATACCGCTATCCGGGAAGGTTTTGCCGCACTGCGCCCTGGAAAGGACTATGACCGGCTGTATGAAGCCGCCCTCTGCCGTGCCAAGGCGGACTGGCTGGTGGGGATCTCCGGCACACGGCTGTTTTCTTCCCTTTACCAGAAAACCCTGAACGTGGGCCGGGTTATGACGCCGACCCTGGCCCTGGTGGTGGAACGGGAGGCAGCGATCTCTGGGTTTAAAAAGGAAAAATTTTATACCGTTGCTCTGGATTGTGGAAAGTTTTCCGCTGTCAGCGGGCGGTGTGAAAACCGCAAAGCCGCCGACCATTTGGCTGCCGCCTGCGCTGTCCAAACCGCTGTTGTAAACAAGGTGGAGAAGAAACAAAAGTCTGCCCAGCCCCCCAAGCTGTATGACCTGACCTCCCTTCAGAGGGACGGGAACCGGATCTTTGGCTATACGGCCCAGCAAGTCCTGGATTACGCCCAGGCGTTATATGAGAAGAAACTGCTGACCTACCCACGCACAGATTCTAATTATCTAACGGAGGACATGAGGGATACTCTCCCCGGACTGTGTGAGGCGGTCATTTCTGCCTTGCCTTTTCCGGTGACAGTTTCCGGCGTGGACGCCGCCCGTGTGACAGACAACGCCAAAGTGAGCGACCACCATGCCCTGCTCCCCACAAATCAGATGGCCGGGGCTGACCTTTCGGCGCTGCCTGCGGGGGAACGGAACCTTCTGACCCTGGTGACGATACGGCTTTTGTGCGCCGTGGGGGAAAAGCAGGTTTATGAGGACACGGAGGCGGAGATCACCTGCGGCGGCGGTCTGTTTACGGCAAAGGGACGGGTGATCGTTTCCCCCGGATTTACGGAAATGGAGCAGGTGTTCCTTTCCACCCTGAAAAAGAAACCGGAAAGCGATTCTAAGGAAGAACCGGGAGCCTTGCCGCCTCTCTCCCAGGGGCAGACCTTTGAGAAAGTGAAAGCGTCTGCAAAGGAGGGAACCACAAGCCCGCCCCGGCATTTCACGGAAGATCTGCTCCTCTCGGCTATGGAACACGCCGGCGCTAAAGAGTTTGCCCAGATCGGGGACGTGGAGCGCACGGGCCTTGGAACCCCGTCCACCCGTGCCGGCGTGCTGGAGAAGCTGGTGCGAGGGGGATTTTTGGAGCGCAAAGGCAGACAGTTACTCCCCACCAAAAAAGGAACCGACCTGATCGCTGTCCTGCCGGACACGGTGAAATCCGCCAGCCTCACCGCCCAGTGGGAATCGGGCTTAAAAGACGTGGAACGTGGGGAACAGTCCGCCGCCGCTTTCATGGAGGGGATCGAGGGCATGGTTTCTGACCTGGTGGCCCAATACCGGGGCGTTTCCGTGGATACCTCTATGTTTCGGTCAAGGGAAGTGATCGGAGCCTGCCCCCGCTGCGGGAGTGACGTGGTGGAGGGAAAGAAGAATTTTTACTGTACCTGCCGGGAATGCCAGTTTTCCATGTGGAAAGACGACCGGTTTTTTACTTCCAAGCACAAGGAACTGACCAAGCCCATGGCGGCGGCTCTTTTAAAGAACGGGCGTATCAAGGTAAAGGGGCTGTTCAGTGAGAAAAAGGGCGTTCTCTATGACGCTTTCGTGGTGCTGGCAGACACAGGCGGAAAGTATGTCAATTATAAGATTGAACTGCCGCCCAGACCGAAGAACACCCAGGGAAAGGAGTAAGGCATGGAGGATTTTAACCAGAAAAACACAGAACGGGAACCAAACACATTTACCATTTACCAGCTAAAGGACGGGGAGGCTCTCCATTACCACCGGTTTGAGCCTTTGGAACGGCTGGAAAAGTCCGGGCTTTCCGTGGAGCCGGATAATTACAGCCAGGTTTACACCGCCCTGCTGCCGGAGGGCGGCTCTGCCCAGGATAAGCTGAACCAGATTTATGAGCAGTTTAACCTCCGCCACCCGGCGGATTTTAAGGGGCACAGCCTTTCCGTGTCCGACATTGTGGTATTCCATGAAAATGGCAGGGACACGGCCCACTATGTAGACCGGTTCGGGTTTCAGGAAGTGCCCCAGTTCATCGCCCAGGAGCCGGGCCGGTTCCGCTATTACATTACCCAGGAAGCCATGAATATCGGCACTTACCCCTACATGGGGCCAACGGACGTGACCAGGTTCACCGCCAGACCCCACAAGTATGAGCAGGGCACGGTGGAGGCTTTTGGCTACGTGGAATATCCTGGCCCTCTGTCACCGGAACAGTCCCGGTCATACGCCCTTACCCCGGCTGCCGCCAATGAGAATTATCTTAAAAACGCCGAGATGTCTATGGAAGCCAACACCAACATGATTGACGGAATCCTGAACAACCTGCCGGAACAAAAGCAGGAGCCGGAGGATTTGCGGGAGCCGGAAGTCTTTCCCGTGGAGCCAGTGAGCCGGTTTAAACGCCACATCGAGCCGGGAGAGATCACCCCGGAGCAGCTGATTATCAAAGGCGGCATTGTCCTCACCCCCTGCGCCTCCAACCCGGAATATTACGAATCCACAAACCGGAACGTGGCAGGCCGGTACATTGACGCCCGGATCTATGAAGTGGCAGGGCGGAACAAAAGGGGAAAGCCTACGGCCTTTCGTGTGGCCGAGGGCGCAGCCGTGGAAAATCCCCTGGAACCGGCTGGCAAGATGATCGGGATCGCCCAATCCGGCGGGATCGTCTGCGGCCTGGTGGAGAAATATGAGATGGAGGGCTTTGTCCTGGCGGACAAGACGGTGCTGCTTGAAAAGGAACGTGACGCCCACGGAAACTACTACGCCGGTATCAGTCTGGACGGCATGATGTTAAAGCTGCCGAAGATGTACGCCGCTGTCACCGATGAAAAGGGAAAAGTCCTGGCTTTCCGGGAAATGCGGGAGAAGGATTTTTCCAGGGAGGAGCCTCCTAAGAAGGTGGAGAAAAAGCCCTCTATCCGGGAGCAGCTTGGGAAAAAAGTGAGCGAGAAACCGGAGTTAAAGCCGCCCGCCAAACAGAAAAGCCATGAGAGGTGAGGCCATGAACGTGACAAAATATGAGCAAGAAACTATTATCCTCTTTAATGAGCAGGAGGCCGCCGCCACGATCTACACCTACAATACCGGCTTGCAGCGCACTCTCATCTCCTTGTGCGGAAGCCACCCGGCCCAGGTGCGGCAGACCGAGGACAACAAGATTGGGGCGCTGACCTTTGAACTTCCCAAGAAGTGGGTCAAAGTATCCCCGCCCAGGGCGCTGTCGGAGGCCCAGAAGAAAGTGCTGGAAGATATGAACCGGAAGAACCGGGAGCGCCGGAAATAACATTTATGTGGCCGACAAAATAACAGACTACACAACTCCCATTACCAAGCAGCTTGTTACCCCACAATCACCTATCCATAAACCACCCGGAATTTGCCCACCCAGCAGGTTCCGGGTTTTTTCGTCTGAAAGGAGGTCAACTATGGCAGACAGATGGTTTACGCACATCTCCGAACTGGCAAAGCAGGCCCAGCAGGAAGTCACCAGATCGCCGGAACAATGGCAGAAATTCTTAACTACCGCTTCCCGCTTTTACAAAAGTTATAGCTTTGACGACCAGCTTCTAATCTATATCCAGCGCCCGGACGCCACGGCCTGCGCCGACATGGAAACCTGGAACGGCAAAATGCGCCGCTGGGTCAACGCCGGCTCCAACGCTATCGGCTTAATCCGCAAGGGAACCGGCGGCAGGCCCTATATTCAGAATGTTCATGACGTTTCCGATACCCACCGGGTCAGGGGCGGCAAAGACCCCTGGCTCTGGAACATGGAGGAATCTTATCACGCCCCGGTAGTGGAGCGTCTGGCGAAAGCCTTTGACATTCCCGGAACCGGCAGCCTGGGCGACACGGTCATGGAGGCTGCCGCCCGTGTGGTGGAGGACAGCTACGGGGAATACCTCCGTGACCTGCACTATGAGGTGGAGGACAGCTTTTTAGAGGAACTGGACGACCAGAACATCGACCTTATCTTCCGTGACACCTTAAAAGCCAGCGTCCAATATGCGGCCCTGACCCGCTGCGGCCTGGACGCCTCCCTCTACCTAGACACGGAGGACTTAGGGGGCGTGGTGAATTTCAACAACGTGGGAACCCTGGCCTGCCTGGGAACCGTCACCGCCCAGGCCAGTCGTGCCGTCTTAATGGAGGTAGGCGAGGCCGTCAGGCTTGCCCAGCTTGAGCAGACAAGGCAGGCGCAGAAAGGGCTTGCCAAAAACCAGGAGATCGCCTATAATGAAAACAGGAACTTTAGCACTTTAAAGCATGAAAGGAGAAAAGAACATGAACAATCTGACCTACACCAACCGGAACGGATACCTGATACCCAATCTCGTGATGGACAGCAGGGAGGGAGAACCGGAAACCCTGACCCGTTTTGGCAGGGCCAGGGAGAAATACCTGATGGAACACCGGAAAGCCCTTTACACCAGCCTGCTTTTGAAGGGAACCCTGTGGAGCCACTTGACGGAGATCGACCAGGCAGCCAACGAACAGATGGACAGCCTGACGGCGGAACTGGCGGCCAGCGAGGGCGTGACGGAGAAGCTGAAAGCGGAGAATCAAATGGCCTGGGTGGGCCAGATGAACAATATCCGCCAGAGAGCCGAGGAGATCATCATGACGGAACTGATCTACAGCTAAATACGGAGCCGGAAACGGCCAGACCAGAAGCGGTGGGCATTGGGCCTGCCGTTTCCCCGTCTTTGGAAATGACTGTGGAAATGGAAGGGCCATTTTCCGACACGTCCTATACCCAGCTTTCTTTATTCCCCACGGTGGAGGAACAAGTGGAACGTATCGCCCAGACGGTAAGGGAGGAAATTGCCCCTCCGGTTTCCCTTGGAGGGGTGGTGCCGGAGCAGGCGGTAGAGAGAATCTTATCCGCCGGAACCAATGACCCGGCTGGTGCGCTGCGGATTTATGCCCAATACCAGGCCGGTGTGGAAGCCGGGGAAATGGCGGCTTCTTTACGGCAGGAGTTTGGTCGAGGGGGACGTGGCTTTACCATTGACGGCGTTTCCTATGCCCTGTGGTTTGATAAGGGCGGGATTGCCGTAAACAGCGGCAAGAGTGCCCGGTATGACCGGGAAAGCCTGCGCTTATCCTGGACAGAGGCAGAGAGCCGTATCCGCCGCCTGGTGGAAAGCGGCAGCTACCTCTCCCCGGAACGTGCCGCAAAGACCTGGGACAATGAGGCCCACGAACTGGCGAAAAGCCTCTGGTATCTGCGGCAGGAGTTTGGCGGGCCGGCGCTGGAAGCCGGGCTTCTCCCCCTGGTGAATGAGGTTTGCCTGGAACGGAATGGATTCCCGGAAGCAACAAAAAAGCTGGAAACCATGCTGCAATCCCCAGAAAAGACAGCCGGCCTTGTGGAAGAAATGCGTGGACTTTGCGCCGCATACGTCGAAAACCCGGATATCCTCCGGTTCCACTTCCACCGCCCCCTTGCTGTGCTGAAGCGGCTGGAACGGCTCCAGACTTCCATAAAGGTATTCCCGTTGACGGAAGGGTTTCGGGAGGAGCGCCCCGCTTTCATTACCGAGGACGAGGTCGATGAGGCGATTGCCCCAGGAGGCAGCTATTCGGACAGCAAGCTGGCGGCTTATGTGTTTTTCCAGAATCACCCTGGCAGGAAAGAACGACAGGAGTATTTAAAGGAATCCTTTGGCATTGGCGGGGGCGGCAGCCTGATCCGGGACACCTGGCATGACGCAAAGGGGTTCAAACTGAAAAGAACCTTTGAGGAGCCATACGCCGAGAGCGTGTTAAACTGGAACCAGGTGGAGCGCCGCATGGATAGAATGATGGAAACCGGACGTTTCCTGACGCCAAAGGATCAGGCACGTTTCCCGGAGTATGAGAAATTTATTCTCTCCCGTGATGTCAACGCCTTTTTCTATTATGGGGCAAAGGAACAGCGGCCTTATGAGGAACCGGACTTCGGGAAGGGCTGGGAAATTGTCCGCAAATGGCTTGACGACCCAGCCCAGGTGGATACCCTGCTCTCTGTGATGAAGGACGGTTTACAGTCCATGGCTGTGGGGCAGCGTGGCTATGAGGTATGCGTCAACGCTTATGACAGCCTCTCCGCTTACAAAGACGGAACCTATTCCCTCCTTGGCCGCCCTGAGCCTGCTCCCGCAAAAGAAGCGGAAAATAAGGCAAAGAAAAAGGAGTCCCACAAAAATCAGGAAAAGCAGCCGCCGGTAAGCCGTGAAAAACACCCCCAGGACGCCGCCAAGTCCACTCTTAACCGGTTAAAAAGCCAAAGCCGGAAACAGACGAGGGAGGAACACACCGGCCAGCTTGCTTTTGATTTCTCCGGCGGCACGGTTTCCACCGAGGAAAAAGTGGTCGCAAAAACCATGGCGGAGCAGGAAACGGCCCGCCCTACCCTCCGTGACCTTTATCACCAGTACCAGCCCATGGTGCTGTCCCAGGTATTTGAGGACAGCGCCTTTTTTCATGCCCTTAAAAACTCTGACGAGCAGAATCTTCTCCTGGAATGTGACGCCGCTATCCGGCGGGCCGTCCTTTCCCTGGGGGAAACGGAACTGACCAAAGCCTATTTTGACACGCCCCAGTTTCATGACCGGCTGCACCGGGAAATCCTTGACGAAGCAAAGAACAGCCTTGCCCAGAATCCAAAGCGGCTTTATGAAGCAGTCTTGCCGGAACTGGTGGAAATGGTAAAGCAAAGTGAGATTTATCCTTTCCTCCGTGACCGGGATACGGACGTGCTGGAGGCACAGAGGGAACTTTATACAGAGGTTGATAACCTGCTGGCAGGCTTAAAGGACAAACGCCCCGCCCTCCATGAAGCCTACACCACCCTGCCGGATTTCCGGGAGTATCTGGTGGAGGATATTTTAGAGCGCACCTACCAGGACGTGACAGTAGACAGCCGTACCAGCGTGGAGCAGCATGAAAAGGAAGCAAATGCCCCGGCATGGGTGAGGGACGGCGAAAAGACAACGCTGTCGGGAGAAACAGCGGAACCAGAAAAAACAGAGAAACCAGGGAGCGCCGATGAGCCGGAAAAGGCTGAGGAACCAGGGAACGCTGACGAGCCGGAAGAAACCGGGGAATCCATGAACTCTGCACAGCAGGGAAAAGCCGGGAAAATTGGCACAACGTCTAAATCCCAGGAAACCGTTCAGACGGAAGGAAGCACAGCCCAGGAAGAACCGGAAGCCTCCGGGGAAACCCGTCTTGTCCCCCATATCCATGCTTATAATGCCTTAAAAGAGGCTCACCCGGAGGAACTGGTGGGAATCCAGAACGGCGGTTACTGTCTGTTTTATGGTGAGGACGCAAAGACGGCCTTTGAGAAAATGCCCGTGTCCTGGCTGCTCCCCGCCGACCTTCCAGGTATTGGGCAAGTGACCGTGGCGGGAATCCGGGAGGGCTGGCAGGAGGCCGCCGCCCGGTTAAGGGAGGCCGGACAGAACGCCGTTTTCTTTCAGGATAACGGTGAGGATTATACCGCCCTGGGCCGCACCCTGGCACTGAAAGAGCCTGACCAGACCGATATACCACGCTTGCCCCAGAAGCCGGAAAATCCTGCCCGTGGCGGTGTGCCGGAAGGGGAAAAACAGCCCAATCCAGAGCCGAACCTGGTTCCGCTTACGGAGGAATATTTACAGTTAAAGGCACAGCACCCTGGCCATGTGGTCGGCGTCCGTGTGGACGATCTCTATTTATACTATGGCAAGGACGCCGAAGCCGCCGCAAACGCTCTGGAAAAAAAAGCGATCACCAGGGAGATACCGGGGCTTGGCAAAACCTTTGTCACTGGTTCCCGCACAAGCTGGCAGGCCCAGGGAGAAAAACTGTTACAGCATGGCAACAGCGCCGTTTTTGCCCGCCCGGAGGGAGATACCTACGCCATAGAAAAAGAACTGGAAATTTCCGATTATCTCCCCATAGGGTTTTCGGTGACGGAAGATGGGCGCACTTTTGTCATTGAGAGCGTGGACTACGATTTCGGCACGGTCAGCCTCCGTGATGAAACTTTTGCGGGAAGCACCGGCTTTCCCATTTTTCGGAATGAGCCGGTTCCTTATGTGCGGGAACTGGTAAAGGAGGCGCTGGAGCAGGAACGGGAAGCCCTGCCTTCCGCCGGCCTGACACCAAACATCACCTACCAGGGGCAAGAACCATTCACGCAAAAACCCTTGGCACCGGAGTCATTGACGCCAGAGCCGTTAAAACCAGAACCAGCGGCAGCACCACCAGAACCGCCCAAAGCAGAAAATTTCCGTATCACTGACCCCGACCTTGGGGTGGGCGGGCCGAAAGCAAAGTATCAGGCAAATGTGACCGCTATCCGGCTTTTAAAGGAACTGGAAGCTGCCGGATGGAGCGCCACGCCGGAGGAGCAAACGATCTTATCCCGGTATGTGGGCTGGGGAGGAATCCCCCAGGCGTTTGACGCCAATGACCAAAAGTGGTTGGCAGAATATACCGAACTAAAAGGACTTCTGACCCAGGCGGAATACGAAGCCGCCAGAAGTTCCACCTTAAACGCCCACTACACCTCCCCAGCTATTATTGAGGGGATTTACAAGGCCGTGGAGCAAATGGGTCTGAATCCCAAAAATCTGCTGGAGCCTTCCATGGGTACGGGGAATTTCCTGGGTATGCTGCCGGATTCCATGAAGGATACCGCCCTCTACGGCGTGGAACTGGATTCGATTACTGGCAGGATCGCCAGACAGCTTTATCCCCAGGCCCACATCATGGTGGACGGCTTTGAACGGGTGCGTTTCCCTGACAATTCCTTTGACCTGGCGGTGGGCAACGTGCCATTTGGCAATTACCAGGTGGCAGACCCCCGGTATGATAAGGAACATTTTTTTATCCATGATTATTTCTTTGGGAAAACCCTGGACAAAGTGCGCCCTGGAGGTATCGTGGCTTTTATCACCTCCAAAGGAACCCTGGACAAGCCAAACAGCGCCGTCCGGGAATATCTGGCGGAGCGAGCCGACCTTCTGGGGGCTGTCCGGCTGCCCAACAACGCCTTTTTGCGCAACGCCGGCACGGAAGTCACCAGCGACATTCTGTTTTTGCAGAAACGGGAGAACCCGCCGGAACATCTGCCGGACTGGGTGGAGGTTTCCCAGAGCGAGGACAAAATCCCCATAAACAAGTATTTTCTGCGGCACCCGGAAATGGTCTTAGGAACCATGGTTTTGGAAAGCGGCCCCTATGGGCAGGAAACCGCTTGTAAGCCTCTGCCGGATACGGATTTAAAGGAACAGCTTGCCCAGGCGATCACCCACCTGGAAGCCCCTGACCACTCTTTACTCATGCGGGAAATCGAAACGTCCGAACAGCCAGAAGCACCAGAATCTCCCAGGGAGGCCCGCAATTTCAGCTACACCCAGGTAGAGGGCAGACTTTACTACAAGGAAGATGAAAGCTTACTTCCGGTATCGGTTCCGGCGGCCACGGAGGAACGTATCCGGGGGATGATCGTGCTGCGTGACATTACCCGGAACCTGATTGAAGCCCAGGTGGGCAGCGGCTCGGAAGAAGAAATCAAAACCCTGCAACAGAAACTGAACACCGCCTACGACCAGTTCACCGCCAAATACGGCCTGCTGAACAGTACCGGCAACAAGCGTGCCTTTGAGCAGGACAGTTCCTATTGCCTGCTCTGCTCCCTGGAAGTCTTGGACGAGGACAGGAAACTGGAACGGAAGGCGGATATGTTTTCCAGGAGAACCATTAACCAGGCGAAACGCATTGACCATGTGGACACTCCCACGGAGGCCCTGGCGGTTTCTATCGGGGAGCGTGCCGGGGTAGACCTTCCCTTTATGGCAGGACTGCTAGACCGGCCTGGGGAGGAGGAAAGGATTGCCGGGGAACTCTCCGGGGTGATTTTTAAAAACCCGGAGAAAAGCTACCATGACCCACTGTCCGGCTGGGAAACCGCTGATGAATACCTTTCCGGAAACGTGCGGAAAAAGCTGGCGGCGGCCAGGGCTGCCACGGAGCGTGACCCCGCTTATGAGGCCAACGTGTCAGCATTGGAAAAATCCCAGCCGAAGGACTTGTCGGCTGCGGAGATCGACGTGCGGATCGGGGCCACCTGGATTGACCCGGAGTATTATACCCAGTTTACTTATGAACTGCTAAAGACCCCAAGCTATTTAAGAGGGGACACGATTGCCGCCCGCTATTCCTCCGCCACCGGCGAGTGGAACGTCAGCGGCAAGACCCGTGACAGCGCAAACAACACCCTGGCCTATGTGACTTACGGAACCAAGAGAAAGAACGCCTACGCCATTATTGAGGACAGCTTAAACTTACGTGACTGCCGGGTGTATGACACAATCCATGAGGCGGACGGCACGGAAAAACGGGTACTGAACACCAAAGAAACCATGTTGGCCCAGCAAAAGCAGGAAATGGTGCGGGAAGCCTTCAAGTCCTGGGTGTGGAAAGACCCCCAGAGGCGGGAGGCGCTCTGTGGGAAGTACAATGAGATTTTCAACAGTATTAAGCCCCGTGAGTACGATGGCAGCCATATCCGGTTTACGGGCATGACCCCGGAGATCCACCTGCGGCCCCACCAGTTGAACGCCGTGGCCCGTATGCTCTACGGCGGCAACAGCCTTTTAGCCCACTGTGTGGGAGCCGGTAAGACCTTTGAGATTATAGCGGCGGCCATGGAGGGGAAACGACTGGGACTCTGCCGGAAAAACCTGGTGGTGGTTCCCAACCATTTGACGGAACAATGGGGCGCTGATTTCCTTCGCCTCTATCCGGGAGCCAACATCTTAGTGGCTACCAAGAAGGATTTTGAGCCCCAGAACCGGAAAAAATTCTGTTCCCGTATCGCCACCGGGGATTATGACGCCGTGGTGATCGGCCACTCCCAGTTTGAAAAAATCCCCCTGTCCCCGGAGCGCCAGAAGGAAATCCTGCGGGATCAGATTGACCAGATCTTAGACGGGATTGCCGAGGCCAAGGAGCAGAACGGGGAACGCTACACCATTAAGCAGCTGGAAAAATCCCGCAAAAGCCTGGAGGCCAAGCTGCAAAAGCTGAACGACCAGAGCCGCAAAGATGATGTAGTGACCTTTGAGGAACTAGGGGTTGACAAGCTGTTTGTGGACGAGGCCCACGGCTTTAAGAATCTTTTCCTCACAACGAAAATGCGAAATGTGGCGGGGATCGGCCAGTCCGAGGCCCAGAAGTCCAGCGATATGTTCGCCAAGTGCCGGTATCTGGACAGCATTACGGGAGGAAAGGGCGTGGTATTCGCCACAGGAACCCCGGTGAGCAACTCCATGGTAGAACTTTATACCATGATGAGGTATCTCCAATATGACCTCCTAAAAAGCACCGGCATGGAACACTTTGACAGCTGGGCGGCGGCTTTCGGGGAAACGGTGACAGCCCTGGAACTGGCGCCGGAAGGCGGAGGTTTCCGGGCAAAGACAAGGTTCGCCAAGTTCTTCAACCTGCCGGAACTCATGGCCATGTGGAAGGAATCGGCGGACATTCAGACGGCGGATCTGTTAAAACTTCCTGTGCCGGACTCGGAAAACCTCACAATCGTCACCAAGCCCAGCGAGTTTCAAAAGGAACTGGTAGCCGAACTGGGGGAACGGGCGGAGGACGTAAGAAACCGCCTGGTGGAACCCAGGGACGACAATATGCTCAAGATTACGTCAGACGGGCGGAAACTGGCCTTAGACCAGCGGCTGGCCTACCCGGAACTGCCGGACGACCCGGAGAGCAAGGTCAACGCCTGCGTAAAAAACGTGCTGCAAGTCTGGCATGACACCAAGCCCCAGAAAGGGGCGCAGCTGGTTTTCTGCGACCTCTCCACGCCCCATGGGGACGGCTCTTTCAATGTATATGACGACATCAAACAAAAGCTGATGGCCCAGGGTGTGCCGCCGGAGCAGGTGGCTTTTATCCATGACGCAAAGACGGACGCCCAGAAAGCGGAGTTATTCTCGAAAGTCAGGAAGGGCCAGGTACGTGTCCTCTTAGGCTCTACCTCCAAAATGGGGGCAGGCACCAATGTCCAGACAAAACTTGCGGCCCTCCACCATTTGGACTGCCCCTGGCGGCCTGCTGATATCGAGCAGCGTGAAGGGCGTATCCTGCGCCAAGGAAACCAGTTTAAGAGCGTGAAGATTTTTAAGTATGTGACGGAAGGAACCTTTGACGCCTACAACTGGGGGCTGATCGAGAACAAGCAGAAATTCATCGGCCAGCTGATGAGTGGCAAGAACCCCTCCCGTTCCTGCGAGGACGTGGACGAGGCCGCCCTCTCCTATGCGGAGGTGAAAGCCCTGGCCTCCGGCGACCCACGGATTATGGAAAAGACTGATTTAGACGGCCAGGTGACAAAGCTGAAGCTATTGAAGGCGAACCATGAGAGCCAGCGGTACGCCCTGGAGGACAAGCTGATCAAGTTCTTTCCCCAGGCGATCAAGAGGGAAAGGGAAATGATCGCTGACCTGGAAAAAGACATCGCCCACCTGGATTCCCATACGCCAATGGATAAAGAACATTTTTCTATGACTGTTCTGGGAACTGCCTTCACGGAGAAAAAGGAGGCGGGCCAGGCGCTGATCGCCGCCTTTGACAGCCTGAAGGATTTAAACGACAAGGTGAAACTGGGCGAGTACCGGGGCTTCCCCATGACCCTCTGGGTGTCAGATACGGGTTTTAAGCAGAAGTTGCAGATCACCTTAAAGCATGAGCGTTCTCACACCATGGAGCCGGGCAGCGACCCCTTTGGCAACATCACCCGTCTGGACAATCTGTTAGACGGTATCCGGGAGAACTTAGGACAGCACAAGGAAGAACTGGAGAACCTGCTTCAGCAGACGGAGGAGGCCAAGGTGGAGGTAAAGCGCCCTTTCCCCCAGGAGGCGGAACTTGCGGAGAAATCGGAACGGTTGAGTGTCCTTAATGTTGCGCTGAATATCGGCGGCAAGGATAAACCCAGGGACAAGGGGGAACGGCAGGCCCGTGACGGAAAGACTTCTATCAAGCGGCTCCTGCGCCGCATGGGAGTGGAATCCGCCGCCAGCGCCGCTGCTCCCAGGAAAGAAAAAGACATGGAGGTGACAATCGGATGAAACCAAAAAGCGGGCGCACCATTCCTTTATATTTCAAGGTGTCGCCGGAGGAAAAGGCGGTGATTGACAAGAAGATGAAGCAGCTGGGAACCCACAACCAGCGGGCATACCTGCGGAAAATGGCGGTGGACGGCTATGTTGTCCGGGTGGATATGACGGACGTGAAGGAATTGGCAGTGCTGCTGCGTAACTGTGCCAACAATCTGAACCAGATCGCAAGGAGGGTGAATGGAACCGGGAATCTGTATGAGGAAGACGTGGCGGATCTGAAGGTGAAGTATGGGGAGTTGTGGGGGGCGTTTAGTTCGCTACTCTCCAAGTGGGAAGAACTGTAATAGGTTTGTTAAGTTATCCGTTTCTGATTGATAAGGATTTCCCATACCATGTTACACTAAAAAATAGCATGGTATGGGAAATTTTCAGAAAATGTCATTATTTAAGTATATCTCTTATAAACTTGTTATTTTATAGGCTAAGAGATATAATTATATCAATATTTAAAAGGAAACGGAGTGATATTATGAGAAGGCGAGAAGGAGAAGAAACATGGCATAGGCTTCTTGAATGGGATCGAGGACAAGCAGCGTCTGAAAGATTAGCTGCAACAATATTATCAAGTAATGGTTTTCAAAATGTCGATCCTTCACACCCATTGGGAGGAAAAGACGGATTAAAAGATATGGTTTTATCTTATCAAGGACAAAAATGGATTGGAGCTGTATATTTTCCCAGAGGGCAACAAGATTTTACAACCATTAAGCAGAAGGTCGTACATGATATAGAAGGGGTAAAGAAAAATCATGCCCATGGTTTGGCTTTTGTAACAAACCAGGAACTACGACTTTCAGAAAGGACTGCATTATCAGAAATTAATCCTGAAATAGATGTTCAGCTATACCACTTAGAACGTATTGCAACTTTGTTAAATACTCCTTCATTCTACGGAATACGAATGGAGTTTCTTGATATTGAAATGAGTAAGGAAGAACAACTGTCTTTTTTTGCTACACAAAACCAAAAAATTTCCACTTTACAAGCTGAAATGGAAAAACTAACAATAGGACTTGAAAACTTTAAAATTTTTCATCAATTAAAGCAAACAAAAGAATTAGCTGAAAACGAAGATGATTTTTATGTGGAGGAACCTAGAAGTATCGAGGAAATTGTAGAAGCCAGTGGAGAATTTCTTGAAAAAGTTTGGTTTAATAGGCATTTGGTATTAAAGTATCGAATTGAAACGGGTAAAGAAAGCGTTGACCCGGAAATTTGGAAAGGCGCACTTAATTCGGCACAAAAAGTAATTGAAAAATATGGGGAAGAAAATCTAGGCCCTTATAGTGATTTTGAATGGGGAATGATAAACGGCAAGCTTTCTGCATTAAGATGGGTATTAGGTGAAGATTGGGATATGTTAGATACATAAAAGAGAGGTTGAATATGTTAAAACTTTACAAGCGAACAATTATTGTAAGTATATGGATTTTTATTATTTTACTGACTTCATCTGTCATTTTAAAAATATTATTTCCAAACAATGATACCATTTCGTTTCTTCAGAATTATATAATTGGAATAACTTGCAGTATTTTGGTAGTAATAATAACCACTTTTCTCCAATATAAGTCAGAATACGAGAAGGTAATGTCTGAATTTACATCAGTTTTACGGCAAGTAATTTTAAATCTAACAGTTGCTCTTTCATATCAAGAAAAAAATGTAGAGGAAAAGTTTTGTAGAAGGATAATAGAAAAAATAAAAGATGACTTTGACAAATTTAATCAGTTAAATCAATCATTTTGTTGTTTTAGCAAAAAAAATCATCAGAAATATATGGAGTTAGCCAAAATAATTCTTAAGTTATATGTATCATTTATTGTCGATTCAGAAAAATCTTATTATGATATGATTAAAGAAAAAATAGATTACCCCACATATATTGAGTTGGCACAAAAAACCAATGAATTTATTAGTGATGATATTAATAAAAAAATGATAAATGAATTAATAAAAGACGCTCAACAGACACTGGAAGAAAAAAAGCATACTGAAGAAATGTCAAAGAAAAATGATTAGTTTTAAATGTTAGATAAAAATAATTAATTCCGTCGCAGGTTATAACAGCCTGCGATTTTTATGCAGAAAGGAGCCGCCACACATGGCAATCTCAAAACTAAAACCCCGCCACGCCAGCGAGGGACGCAGTATTGCCGCTGTGCTGGCGGAGCGTATTGATTACGGCAAAAACCCGGAGAAAACAGACGGCGGCCTGCTGGTCACTGGCTACCAGTGTTCCCCGGAAACGGCCTGGCAGGAATTTACCGTTTCCAAACAGATCTACACCGCCACCACCGGGCGCAGGCGTGCCCCGGATAAAGACGTGATCTCCTACCTGATTATCCAGTCCTTTGAGCCTGGAACCATAACGCCGGAGGACGCTAACAAGCTGGGCTACAAGTTAGCTTTAGAATTTACCGGCGGCGAACATCAATTTATTGTAGCCACTCACATTGACAAGAAACATATCCATAATCACATCGAATTCAACAGCACCGCCCTGGACTGTTCCCACAAGTTCAATAACATCAAAAACAGCTTTATTCCCCTGCGGAAAGCCAATGACCGGGTATGTCAGGAATTTGGCCTTTCAATCATTGAGAATCCAGAGGAAAAAGGGAAACACTATGGCGAGTGGGCGGCGGAAAAGAACGGCCAGAGTTGGAAGTCACTGCTACGGCAAACCATTGACCGGGTATTGCCAACAGTCAGTACCTTTGATGAATTTTTAGAAGCCATGCGGCGGGAAGGCTATGAAGTTGTCCAGAGCAGCAAACTCTTAAAATTTCGTGCCCAGGGCCAGGAACGTTTCACCCGATCTAAAACACTGGGAGCCGATTACAGTCTGGAGGCGCTCCGTGACCGTGTAGGCAAAGCGAAACAGCCCCGGCACAAGAAAAAAATCCGTCTGGAGAGAGATACCCGTATCAATCTCCTTATGGACATTCAGGCCCGCCTGCAGGGACGTGGCCCCGGCATGGAGCGTTGGATGAAGATCCACAATCTGAAAGAGGCCGCCAAGACCTTAAACTACCTTACAGAGCATGGCATAACCAACTATGACCTGCTGGCAGAGAAAGCAGAAAAGGCTGCGGCAGACTTTGAATCTATCTCCACTTCCATAAAGCAGGCAGAACACCGCATGGAGCAGATCGCCGCCTTAAAGACCCACATCATCAACTACGCCAAAACACGGGACACTTATGTTGCCTACCGGAAGAAAAAAGCTACTGACAAGCCAGCTTTCCGGGCTGCCCATGAAACGGACTTGCTTCTCCATGAAGCGGCGAAACGTGCCTTTGACGCCCAGGGCGTGAAGAAGCTGCCTACAGTCAAAACGCTTCAAGCGGAGTATTCCGCCCTGTTGGATAAAAAGAAAGCGGCCTATGAAGATTACAAACGGCTGCGTCATGAGAACCAGGAACTGCAAGCGGTCAAGTCCAACGTGGACAGCCTGCTCAACATTCAGAAAGAGGAGTGTAAACAAAACATGATAGAAAAAATGCAGAAATCAGCGCGATAAATCACCTATAGTTTTAAAATTTCATAGGGTACTGTTTGCTATTTCCATGTACATTTATTCATGATATAATTAATTTGATAGATTATGAGAATCAAATCTGAATATTATGAGGTGGAAAGATGGATATTAGCAATTTAAAAGCTCAAGAAAAGTATAATCTTTTTGTGACTTCAGAAGAAGGAGCATGGGAATCTGATTCATATGTTATGCCCATTGACCGATGTTTAACATCATTTACGCCTCCAGAAATCAAGGAGGAATATAAGTTATCCGACAAATCAACATTAAATAAGATATTGCAATTTCCATGTATATTTGCCTATGAAGATTTTCACAAACAAAATGCTTATATAGGATATATCACGGATATAATTGTAAGAAGTTCAGGAGTGAAAGTTAAATACAGTAAATTAAGCGAATTGCCATTTGATATTCTTCATAAATTAACATTTGAATTGGATATAAATATGTCCAGAGCGATTACGGAATTAATGCATACGCATTGGACAATAAAAAGTGTTAATTTGTTCAAGGAATTGGATGGCATATCAGAGCCTATTTCAGAGATAATTAAGCCTACCGTTTTTCTTTCATATGCATGGACACCTAAAGAAAATAAAGAGAAGGTATTAGTATTGGCGAATCGGTTGGAAAAAGATGGAGTAAACGTACTTTACGACAAAAAATGCTTATTGCCAGGACAAGATATGAATATGTTTATGGAATCTCTTGCTACAAATCCAACAATTAAAAAAGTTTTAGTGATATGTAATTCAGTGTATGCAGATAAGGCTGATTCACGTCAGGGGGGCGTGGGAATAGAATCAGAAATTATTATTCCTCAAGTTTATGGGAATCCTCTGCAAAACAAGATAGTTCCTATCTTTTTTGAGAAAGATAGAAACGGATGTTATTTTCGTCCTACATATTTGCAGAGTCGTATGGGAATTGATTTTACTGTATCATATGAGAATGGTTATAAAGAATTGCTTGAAGATATATTTCGTTGAGTATTACCTTGGATAGTCTTCATGAATTATAACGAAAAGGCTGAATTCCGTAGCCGCCGACGGGTGGGAAATGTGTATAACTGGCCATGCTGCGAAGCTGTGGGAAATGCTGTTTGCAGGATGTGGGAAAGCTGCTCTTGCTTTTCCATAGGCTGTGAACAGCATTTTCCATGGCGGAGCGGCCAGTTATGCACATTTTCCACCCGCTTTTTTAGCGCAAATCGCTCTCTCTTGCTTTTCAAGCGAAGCGTAGCCACCACAATCTTGTGGTGTTCGGACAGACGTGCGCCAGCACTCTGCCGGGGGTTTGGGGAACTCCCCAACAAGCGAGGAAAGCGATAGGCTTTTAGACCAACGGGCACGGAGTGCTGGGGCTAAAAGAATATCGCTTTCCATTGCTTGCAAAGATTATCCCGAATTAGGAGCTTTAAAAGCCCTATATATGACTGCTATTTATGAATCTGCGTAAAATCAGGGAAAATGAGATTGACAAAAAGTGCTAAATGGCTTAAAATAAAACAGAAATGTACTAAAAAACAATAGTAAACTTAATAAAGTGATATGAAAAGCTTCTTTATTGGTATAAAAGGAGGTGCATTGTTGCGGGCAAACAAGAAACTGAGGTTAAAGTTTACAGAATATCAGATAATGGAATTGCTATGGTTGGCACAAAAACCTCTTTCCGTTGATAGGATTGTGGAGGCTGTTGGGGTTGGCTGGACAAAGCTGAGAAAACAACAAAATGTGAAGGCTTGCTTAAACAAGCTACAAAAACTTGGAATGGTAGAGATGAAAGAACCTTCAATCTATTACGCAATCTATAAGAAAAAGGAACTGAACGAGATATTGGCAAAAGAAAGAGATGAGAAATATCGGGAAAGTTCCATTATACTAAGGCTAAAGAATTTCCTGAAGGCTGATGTATTGTCAGAAAAAGAGGTTGAAGAATTAAGGAAATTGTTATATGAGGAGGTAGGTCGTGACGAGAAGTTAGGAGGTAAATAAAACGTGTTTCGGAATCTATTATTTACAATGTCTTTGTCTGGCAGTATTGTCATGGTGCTTTACCTGATATTTTATCCACTGGCCCGAAGATATTTTCCCTTAGTGTGGAGATACAGGGTGCTAAAAATAGCGATGTTTTTTTATCTGGTTCCTATTGCTGAATGTAAATATTACGTTATTAAGATATTAAAAAGATTGCTATCAGGCTTGTGGGATAAAATATATTTAGAACCAAGTTTTGATGTAACATATAGTACATATATTGGAGAGAAATTTATACAATCATCACCAAACTTATATAAAATATTTTTTGTTCTTTTCATATGTGGAATTATATCGGTCTTGATTTTTTCAAGAACAGTTATTCAGAATCAGAAAATCAAAAAGCTATATAAGGCTGGTTCTGGAAAACTAGAAAGTTCAGAGCTACAAGAAGTTTTTCTGGGAATACAAAAGGAACTGGATATAAAAAGACAGATTAAATTTGTTTGTTCTGAATATTGTCGGTCGCCTGTTACAAGTGGAGTTATCTTTCCTGTTGTATGGCTTCCTGATTATGGGGAAAAGAAAATTGATACAAGGGCGTTTCGGTATATAATAAAACATGAATTACTACATATAAAGCGGAATGATATTTTAATAAAATATTTGGGGTTGCTGGTTGTGGCGATTCATTGGTTTAATCCCTTCAGTTATTTTTTATATCATGAACTTTCCAGTGTTGGAGAAATGTATTGTGATCATGGCGTCCTGGAAGGACAGGGAGAAGCCGAACGTAAAGAATATGGTGAACTGCTTTTACAATCTGCTGTCAGAAAAACGTCAGATAAGAGATACTCCTTATTTGTTGGCATGGCCGACAAGGGATATCAAAGAGCCATGAAGCGAAGAATTATGGAAATGAAAGCAAATAGAAAAAATAAGATATTTTTCTCTATTACAGTAATGATGATTATTTGCATGGTAGGCAGTTTGACAGCGTTCGCCTATGAACCACCATATAAAATATTGGGAGATAAAAGACATGATCCCTTTTCCTTTGATGGGGGTATATTCATCAAAGGGAATAAGGTTAAAGAAGTCATACCTTGCGATGAGTATTTTATTGATAATCTAGGTATGACATATGAAACGAATAAACAAAACTCATTGGAACAGTCAGGTTGTTTCCATGAGTATACAAATGGCACTTACGAAGCGCACAAAAAGAATACGAATGGAGGTTGTAGCCTAACATCATATAAAGCCAAAAGATGTACTCTTTGCGGTACAGTAAAAATAGGTGATAAAATAAGCACCTTGACATACGAAGAATGCTTACATTAATTTTTTAACGGAGGAAATCACATGAAAAAGACATATGATTTGACAAATACCGAATTGCAAATCATGGAATTGCTTTGGCAGGCAAAAGAGCCAATGACATTTAGAGAAATCATGGCGGTTGCGCTGAATGAATGGAAAAAGGCGTGGAAGGTACAGACATTAAGTACATATTTAGCTAACCTGCAAAGAATGGGGATGATCGAAGCGGAAAGGGGCGCTACCCCATATAACGCATATTACCCCACTTGTACGAAAGAACAGCATATTCATAACTGGACGAAGAAAATGGTGGAAGAATGCTATGGAAATTCAATCGGCCGCTTGATGTGTGCCTTTATTGGTGAAGGAACACTAACGGAGGAGGAAGCAGAAGAATTAAGAAAATTATTATAGGAAATTTGATTTTTATGAAATGAACAAACTGTAGAGATAGACTTTAAAGGGGGTGAAATAATCATTCTCTACAGTTTCTGATTATTTCTTAAAAATATAAAATCAAAAATGAACAGCGAGGTGAACATATGAATATAAATAGTGTGGACAATTACCTAAATTGGTCTGGCACTAGAAAAACAGAAACCATATTTTCCAAAGCCGACAGTTTTGCTTCAAAACTGAATGCGGCTAAAAAAAGTAAAGAACCAATTAACCAGAATAGCCCTGCGGCTTTTGCTCTGAAAATCAATGGACTTAGTGATGATGATTATAAGCAGCTTGCATTAAAGTTCAATCCCAGAAATATGACCTTAGATGACTACAATTCTTTTTTGGATTATCTCCAAAGCAAAGATGTTATATCAGATGACGAGAAAAGGAGAATCGGATATAATGGCACAGTTGTAAAACAAGTGGACAGTATGGTAGGTGCATATTATTCTGAGGAACCTATTGTGGATAATTTCATTGACGGGAATGTGTTAGCCTTTACACGCAGTCAGGGATCTCTGGTATATTCTAACCCATTATCGTTTAATGAAGAAACGAAAGGGCTGTACCGTAAAATTACGGCTATATTTGAGCGTATGTTACAAGAAAATAGTTAAACAACAATATATGCTTGGACTTATATTTAAGGGAGCATAAATGGTTCTGACCGACAGAGGAACCATAGACTGAAACGTAAGGAGTAACACGATTATGACAATTCAGATGGTAAATGGATATCCCGTGTATGCAGTTACAAAAAAAGAAGTAGCCTATCACCCTTCTTACTTCCAGCAGCAGGCAGAGAAATGGGTGGAGGGTTCAAAAAAAGATAAACTTTCTGATGAAGAACTGGAAAACCTGAAAAAGAAATATAATTCCACAAATATGTCAAAAGAAGATTCGATTGCGCTCATGGGTGAACTGGTGGAGGCTGGTATCATTTCCAAAGGAAGAGCTACCGCTATCTATTTAGGTATTACGCCATTAGATGAAAGCAAGATCAATCCAACAAAACCGGAAGGTGTTTTAACAAAATGCGATGATGTTTCCGACCGGAAAAACAATGCTTTTGGAAGTTTGGGAGGACTGGGAACTATGTTGGAAGTCGGAGGGCTGGATTCGTATAAAAATTTATATGAGTATTCAAAAGCAGCTACCGATGTTGATGTAAATAAATCGCAGCATTTTCAGGATTATAGAAAATTCTTAGAGATATTGGAACAATTAAAAGCATAAATCAAAGAGATAGATTGAGGAGAAAAAATGAGTGTATTAGGTTTACAAGGTGCAGGCTTTCCCACGGCAAGATATCCGGTTGGAACTACGTCCAGAAATAATATGAGAAATGTTTTTGGTCAAAGTGAGATAAGTGGGCGGTCATCATCTTCTCCCAGTGGCAATTATCATGGTACGTTAAAAATGGGCTATTTACATAGTGAGTTCAGTCCTGTTTCAGGGCAGGAACTTCACATGAAGTATGACGAAAGTTCCACAGATGACGATCCGGTGATGTATGTCGAGGGAAAAGATATCCAAGGAAAAATTTTTACCCAGAAAATTCATTTAAACGATGTAAACGCAGAAAATGCCACACCTGCGGAAATGACTGCGTTACGTGTCCACTTGGCACAGCAGGGGGACAAAAGTGTAAAGGCAAGCAGTGGGATACCACTTATGGCACTTGGTAGTCACCAGGATGTAAACACAACCATGGATTTTAAACAGTATTATGAAAATTGGGCTTCTAATCTAAAAAATGCGGGATTGAAACAAAATGCCGGAATTTACATGAGTGAATTGGAGCGCTACCTTTTCTATCACCGCACGAAGGGAGTAACATTTTCAGATACAAGCAGTATTTCGTCTACAGCAACGGAACCGAACGGAAAGTTGGAGGACAAAGACTATGAGTACCTTTCCTCCAACTGGAATCCCCAAAATATGTCCAGGAAAGAATATGACGAATTTTTAGATTTTCTTCAAAGTAAAGGAGTTATAACTGAGGAAGATAAAGATTATGCCAAAGGAATAAGGTGTACTAACGGTGAACCAGAAACATGGTACTCGCCGTTGGAGCCGGTTTATGATTATGCTAATGGAAATGTATTAGCATTTGTACGCTATGAAAGTTCGCTTATCTATGACCACGAAACAACAGAAACCAAACGAGGAGTAGAACTGTATAAAAAAATCACTTCAATTATGGAAGAAATGGTAAAACGGACGGGAGATAATTAAGCTATATGCAGAAAGTAGTCAAATTGATTCCATAGGAAAAAAGAACTGCCGCCTGACAAAAAACTGCGGCAGTTTCTTTATAAAAAGAGGAAACATAGGATTTCATTAGTTTTATCATTTATATTTCTATTAACGGTAAAGAATCCGAACCTGAGAGATTAAAATACATTTTAACCTAACTTGAAAAAGAATCGGGCGACATGGTTTTTTGTCTGACCGATTCTTTTTTGTTTTAAAAAAGTTGATTTACTCCGTACTTTTTAAATTGGATTGATTCTGGACAGCCAATAACTGCTCTGCCAGATAATCCAAAGTCCCCAGAAGGATAAGCTGGTTTGTCCGGTTGCAGGCCCTGAACTTTCCAATGAAGCGCTGGATTTCTTCCTCCTGCTCGTCTGGGGATACATTAAACAAATCACTTGTGGACAGCCCCAAGCGGTTGATGATGGGAAAAAGAATCTCATAGGAGGGATTCATCTTCCCTGTTTCAATATTCCTGATGGTTTTCACGGATACACCGGACTGATCCGCCAGTTCCTGCTGGGTCAGCCCACAATGTTTTCTTGCGGTGCGGATACAAGCACCCAAATATTTTATCTTGTCAACCGGCATAATTAGTCACCTCTTATCTATTCTATCTTACCGGTTCATGGTTTCATATTACCTTATAGGTTCTCTAAAAAAGGTAATATTATGCCTATTTTGAATAAGAATACGATTTAGCCCTCTATGGGAAGTGGAAGCCAGATAAAAAAAACGGCTTCTCGTAGCAGGGCTTAATTGTGCGCCGCCTATGATTTGCTGTCGGAGGAAATCATGGCGGGCAATTTTTATCTCCATAAACAATCAGTAAAACCAGGTAATAAACCAAAAAAAGCATATACTTTTCAAGGGAATTCCCTATCCCAAAACAGGCACGATTAAGCCTATATAAACACCGTTATCAAACCTTATACCGAACTCAAAAGTACAACGTCAGGATAGCTAATCAATATCCTGGCGTTTTTATTTGTCGATTTTTGTCGGATTCTTTCGTTGCTCATCAGTGCCGAGGCCCACCCTTCATCAGCTTTTATCCCAAAAACTGATGAAAGGAGTAACCGGCGATGACCGAAGAATATTGGATTGCAATTTTAAAAGAAGAAGATCGTTTGATAGACAACTCTGACCGGAAGTACCGGTATCACTGTAAATCCCTGGAAAGCATGAGTGAGGAACTGGCCTTTCAGGAACGGTACATAAGCACGGAAGAAGATTTTACCATACTGTGTGATGTTCAGGACTTTACCTGCCTGGTTCAGAATGAGGAATTAGCGGCTGGATTACGCCGCCTCACCGACCGCCAGCGGCAGGCGATACGGCTCCGCTTCTGGGAGGGGTATCAATGCCAGGAGATTGCGGCCATGTTTGGCTGTAGTCCGGCGGCGGTCACAAATTTAATGCAGCGGGCCTTTAAACAGCTTCGCACTTACCTGATCAGATAGACACATGTTTTACGGCGGCAGCGCCTGGATATGGATTGCTGCCGCCTTTCCTATCTCGCAAAAAAATTTCAAAAAATTTTCTGACCCCGTTAATTTTTGCCCTCTGGTATCTCCGATCATTGAGGGGACAAGCCCTCAAAAAATATCGGAGGTTTTTGTATATGGAAAAATTAGTTCGTGTCATTAAGTTGCGTCCCGGTGAATCCGTTCTCATCATAGCGGAGGAACACCCTGCTCCCTGCCCATATGGTGGTTTCTGCATAGCACCGAAACGTGAAAACGAGTTTTCCCAATCCAAAGGAATCCTGGTTCATATCGACGGCGCTGCCTAAGGAGGGGATTTATGTTTCATGTTACAATCTTTGACGAAATGGGGACTCCCATAGTAGTAGAGGTATCCCATGAAGTTTTCCAGGTATTCGTGGAATATGAGCGAGAAATGGAACGCCAGCGGAAAGCGGATTCCCGCCACCGTGACTGTCGCTCCTGGGATACCTGCCTGCTCTTTGAAGTGTCCACGGAGCCGCTGGAGCAGACCTATGAGCGCACAAGAATCCTAAAAGAAATCCGGGACACCTTGGAAGAATTCAGTCCTAAGCAGCGGCGGCGCTTTCTCCTCCATTTCGCCTATGGCTATACTTACATGGAGATTGCAAAAATGGAAGGCAGCAATAAATCCACGGTCATGCGTTCCGCCAAAGCCGCACTGAAAAAAATCCAGAAAAAGCTGGCGGCCTGATAACAACTTTTGCCCGGTTTCTGTCCTTAATAGTGAAAGGGAAAAGTCCCTTTTTCGCTTTGTACTTTGACAAATAACGGGCAGCCGTTCATATCAGTATCCAGGATTTCCAAATGTTGTGTAACAGCACCGCAAACACAAACGCCAAGACCCCCTGCGGACGGCCAGAGCGTCCGTCAACACGATAACATCAAAGGGCCAGAGCGACACTTTGTGGCTTGATGACCAGCCCCGGCAGGCTGGAAAGCGCCATGACCACCAGCAGGAGGAACCGTGCCTCTCACCAAAACTTACTGCGAATATGGTGTACCCACCTATCGGCGGTATGCGGCGGTTCGGCAGCCATACGGCTGACAGCCACGAACCGGCCTGGATACTCCCAGTATCGGGGGCGAGCCGATGGACAGTCCCGCTGTTCCAGATAATACGATACAAAAAGCCCTATAGAACGTGCTATAAATACGTTTGACTGGGGTTCTTATAATACTAATTTTGTGTCAATATGATTTTGACACAGATTTGTGGGAGGTGAGATGATATTGGACAAACAGGTAATCATAGACTTTACTACTCGACAACTTAAAGGAGGCCGAAAAATATTGTCAGCAGAACGACTTGAGCGTATGTGTCAAGATTCCATTGAAGACATACCTAGAGATAGCCTGGTAGATATTCGTGAAGTAAAGATTGATTCTGGTTTGCCCGGTACTTTGCGTATGCTCCAATATATTGAGCAGATACAAAACCCATATAACTTTCTCTGTGACGGGACACCTGTACATATTTCCTTTGTGGATGAGGAGAAGGAACTTTCTAAGGTACTTACTGGATACTTTCGCACTTTAAAGTGATGACTTTTAAGGCAAGATATGTTATAATCTTCTTGTGTGATGATTATAGAGAGATGGGAGGTTAAATGGCTAGAATTAGAAAAGCTGTGAGTGGTGGTGTTCATTCAGCTTCTCGCAAAATAGTTTGGCTCATCGCTGCCTATATTCGTCTTTCACGGGAAGATGGAAACGATGAGAGTTTAAGCGTCACCAATCAGAAAAAAATCATTGGGGAGTATCTGGAAACCTTTTTTGAGGGAGAGTTTACACTTGTTGATTACTATATTGATGATGGCCTGACAGGAACAGATTATGACCGTCCAGATTTTCAGCGAATGATTCATGATATGGAAGCCGGAAAGGTTAATTGTATTATCTGTAAAAACCTTTCCCGTATGTTTCGGAATTATTCGGATCAGGGATATTTTTTGGAAAAAATCTTTCCTATGAATAAAACCAGATTCATCACGGTTAGTGATCCAAGAGTTGATTCTTTTCTTCACCCGGAAACCCTTCAGGGCTTAGAAGTCCCAATTAATGGCCTGATGAATGACCGCTTTGCAGCGAAAACTTCACATGATGTACGTGATACCTTTGCAACAAAACGCCGAAAGGGTGAATTTATTGGAGCGTTTGCTCCATATGGCTATAAAAAAGCCCCGGAAAATAAAAATGCTTTAATTATTGATGAAGAGGCCGCAGAAGTAGTACGAAATATTTACCAATGGTTTGTTTATGAGGGTATGAGTAAAAATGGAATCGCACATCGGCTCAATGACTTAGGGATAGTCAATCCAGCCGCTTATAAGAAAAGCAAAGGATTGAATTTCTGTTGTCCCCAGGGTGGGAAAAATGATGGACTTTGGTCGCCTAGTTCAGTTACTACGATTTTGAAAAATAAGATGTACCTGGGAATTATGGTGCAAGGCAAGCAGACAGTAATTAGCTATAAAGTACATGATAAGGTTGCTGTTCCAGAAGAAGACTGGTATATGGTACCGGATACCCATGAGCCGATTATTGAGGCTGAACTTTTTCAAAAAGCGGCTGACCTTCAGACAAGGGATACCCGGACAGCGCCGTCAGGAAGAAATCTGCATTTATTATCTGGATTTATCCGCTGTGCGGATTGCAAAAAGGCGATGACAAGACAGAAAACAAAAAATATTGTTTATTATTACTGTCGTACATTTCGGGAAAAATCGAAAAACGCCTGCACAAAGCATACAATCAAGGAAGAAGTAGTGATTAAAGCCGTTTTAGCAGCAATCCAGGCACAGATTTCTTTGGTTGATTCTTTAGCTGATGTGGTGGAGGAAATCAATAAGTCACCCATTGTCAAAAACGAATCAACCCGTTTGAAAGCTATGCTCCACCTTCGCCAAAAGGAGTTGGATAAAGTGATCGGTATTGCGGATGGACTTTATGGGGATTGGAAAAGCGGAGATATTTCCAAAGAAGAATATACTCGTTTGAAACAGAAGTATTCTTCCCAAGCGGAACAGCTGAAAGTAACAATACAAAACATTCAGTCAGAGTGTCAGGTGATGGAAAAAGGAATTTCAAAGAATGACCCTTATTTAACTTATTTTCTGAAATATAAAAATATAAAAGAACTGAACAGAGGAATTTTGGTTGATTTGGTAAAAAATATTTATATTCACCAGGGTGGTGAAATTAGCATTGAGTTTAATTTCGCAGACCAACATCGCCGGATTATAGAGTGGATTGAAAATAATCAAAATGAACTGACAATCGTTGGGAAAAAGGATGGGAAAACGGCATAGAAGGTTTCCTATTAAATTTCAGCTTTAAGTTTTGTATAAATAGGTGGGGCCACCGGTCCAATGGGACCAGCTGGCGCCACAGGAGCGACAGAGCCATGTGTTGTTACAAAACACATGGCTCTGTTATTATTTTTTGTTTGTAGGCTTTAGCCTGTTGAGCATGTAGGAGTTTTTCGCTGATCCGAAAAACGGAGACATGCGAAACAAAAAACCACCCGCTATGCGGGTGCGCGACAGAA
>QXWR01000219.1 GCA_009911065.1 Clostridiaceae bacterium
GGCTGCTGCAATGGCCACATCAATGGCGGTTCTCAACGCTAATTGCTTCAAAAACGCCAACCCCTCCAAGCCCACGAAGCCACTCCCTCTAATCTCTCTCCAAAACCTCCCAAAAGGCCTCACCACCACCACCACCACCGCTCCCCACCTCATCACCAGCTCCGCCGTGGCGGGCGCCGTTTTCTCCGCCCTCTCCGCCGCCAGCCCCGCCTTCGCCGCCCAGCAGCTGGCGGATATAGCCGATGGCGACAACCGCGGCCTCGCCCTCCTCCTCCCTCTCATCCCCGCGATTCTCTGGGTGCTCTACAACATCCTGCAGCCGGCGCTCAACCAGATCAACAGAATGAGGAGCTCTAAGGGCGTGATCATCGGGCTCGGCCTCGGCGGCCTCGCGGCGGCGGGGTTCCTCCACCCGCCGGAGGCTTCGGCAGCCGTGGTAGAGGCGGGCGCCGACAACAGGGGGCAGCTGCTGCTGTTCGTGGTGGCGCCGGCGATTGCTTGGGTGCTGTACAACATCTTGCAGCCGGCTTTGAACCAGATTAACAGGATGAGATCGGATTGACAAGGGTATATATGTAAAATCCAATCTTTTTGTGTGCATGTAACTTTGCATGGAATTGTACAATTCTATTTAATGGATTAAACTCTTTCTTGCCCG
>QXWR01000220.1 GCA_009911065.1 Clostridiaceae bacterium
CGAATACAGAGGATTCGTAGCGAATTCGATAGCCGATCTGAATGCGCCGTTGCTCGACATAAGGGAAGGCGAAACGGTTGCCGTGAACTCGATCTTCGAGCTGCATCCGTTGCTGGCGAGGCCGGGGGCGATCGAGAAGGTGCTGCAAGTGGTGAGAGAAGTGAAGCCGGAGATCTTGACGGTGGTGGAGCAGGAGGCTAATCACAACGGGAATGCTTTCTTGGACCGGTTCACGGAGTCTCTGCATTACTACTCGACTCTCTTCGATTCCTTGGAGAGCTGCGGCGGCGGCAGCGATGAAGACAAGGTGATGAGCGAGGTCTACCTGGGGAGGCAGATATGCAATGTGGTGGCGTGTGAGGGTGCAGAGCGGGTGGAGCGGCACGAGACGCTGGGGCAGTGGCGAGCCCGGTTCACGGCGGCGGGGCTGGAAGCGCTGCACTTGGGGTCTAATGCGTACAAGCAGGCGAGCATGCTGCTAGCTCTGTTTGGCGGCGGCGATGGGTACAGAGTCGATGAGAACGGTGGGTGTTTGATGCTCGGGTGGCATACGAGGCCGCTCATTGCTACCTCAGCTTGGAGACTCAGCGCTTAACAATTCACCCACCATGATCGTTGGTTGTTCATTCTTCATTCTTCTTCTGCTTTCAAC
>QXWR01000221.1 GCA_009911065.1 Clostridiaceae bacterium
CCGCCAGAACCGCCACTCCTTTGAGAGTTGAAGCCAGTGGCGGCAAGAAGATCAAGATCAAAGATATATCGATATGGCAAGCACAGTGATGAGCTCACTCGCTCTCAAGCCCGCCGCCTTCACCGCCGAGAAGTCCGCCGTGAGAGGGCTGCCGTCGCTCGCCAGAACCGCCACTCCTTTGAGAGTTGAAGCCAGTGGCGGCAAGAAGATCAAGACCGACACACCTTATGGAACTGGCGGCGGCATGGACTTGAGAAATGGTGTCGACGCCTCTGGCAGGAAGCCTAAGGGAAAGGGTGTGTACCAGTACGTGGACAAATACGGTGCTAACGTGGATGGATACAGCCCCATCTACAACGAGGATGAGTGGGCTCCAAGCGGCGATGTGTACGTCGGCGGCACCACCGGCTTAGCCATATGGGCAGTCACCCTCGCCGGCATACTCGCCGGTGGTGCACTTCTGGTCTACAACACCAGTGCTTTGGCTCAGTAATCCAAATCTATATATATTCTTCTCTAGTTTGTATGCACTCGCTCTTTGGAACTCTGTTCCCCTTTAGCTCTTGTATACTTTGTCCATCTGTAATCTAAAACTATTCTATACGGCGTCGCGTGTCTTCCAAATCATCCCGACTTTGCTTTCTTCATA
>QXWR01000222.1 GCA_009911065.1 Clostridiaceae bacterium
TTGCTTCCTTCACATCCTTGAATACCCTCTGTAGTCTTCATACTGCTCCATGAACTCGTCGTTGAATTTCTTGAAACTGGCCATGATCTCCGGCATGTCTTCCTCAGCCGGTAAGATGGTGGTTCTCAGATGGAACACCCCTTCCTTTTGTCCAAAGCCAGATCCTGGGACAGTGGAAATTCCTGTGGCTTCCAGAAGCTTCAGGCAGTAGAAAACATCAGCAACTTTCCCTGCCTGTTTGGCAGCCTCGATGGCCTTTGGTGGTAGCCGTATTTGTGGGAAAGAATACATCGCACCTTCAGTGAAGTTACAAACAACGTTTCTACAGCTGTTAAATCCATCTGTCATTATGCGTGCTCTCCTCCTCAGTGACTCCAGAATTCCCTTGCTCTCTCTCACGAATTGATCATAAGATATATCTCCAGGTTTAAGAGGGTTCACCATCAGTCCCATAAATATCTGTGCAGGGACATTTGGACTGAGTGCGATGGAAGCAACCTTGTAGATTTCCTCTACTGACTTTGGAGAAATGTTGGTCATCTCGAAGTATCCACCACGTTGACCACATGCACCCCAGTAACCTTTGGAGACGGTGTGGAAGGAAACGAGTTGGCATTCCTTGCTTATGGGCGGCCCCATGT
>QXWR01000223.1 GCA_009911065.1 Clostridiaceae bacterium
GCCGTCCCTGGCTGGGTCAATGAAGAGACAGTCCACTGTAGGCCGTCCAGGAAGCTGTGCGCGAAGAACTGATCCATCGGGAAGAACAAGCTTTTTCAAGAGGTCGAAGTTGTGGTGACCGGGCTTGTCACTAACATAAATTGAACAGCCTCCGACAGCTCTAGCTGCAGCATGGTAATCAGCAGCTGGATGCAGGCTGTGAAACATATCCCAATCAGGTTGCATAAACTCTCCTAAGAACACAGTATTATAAGCTACTGAAGAAATGTGGATGGTGTGGGAAGCAGGATCACGGGGATAGTAATCGTCAGAAGCTCTAACAACAGCAGTCTGTCTGGTACTGTAGATTCCATCAGTGTTGTGGCACATGCAAGAAATGCATCCATTGTCAGCAAAGTTGCGTGCAATGGAAGCTTCGAGGGCCTGTTGGTAGCTACGGGTGAGAGATACTCTGCCTCCATAGCCAGCACCGAGTGTCTCAATGATGTTCTGCACATCAACTTTAACTCCATCTACTCCACAGGAAGCCAAATAGGCATGAAGCTCATTGTAGAAATTGAAGACTTTCTTAGGGTGCACAAGTCCCAACCCATGCACAGCAAGACTATCCATGACAATGTCTGGTTGGTTCCCC
>QXWR01000224.1 GCA_009911065.1 Clostridiaceae bacterium
AAGGGGACCCACATCCCAAATATCTATTATTCTCCACTCGTTTGATTGATTTGGAAAAAGCAGCAGCAGCAATGGCCTCCTCCGCCTTGTTCTCCTCCGCCCCAAGCTTCCAAGGTCTCCGAGCAGTGAACAAGGCCTCCGGCGAGTCCTTGAAGGGCGCATTCTGCCGGCCCCTGAGCACGAGGAAGTCGCGGGGCGGCAGGCTCGTAGTGAAGGCGGAGCTGAACCCGTCGGTGGTGATCAGCCTGAGCACGGGGCTGTCTCTGTTCCTGGGGCGGTTCGTGTTCTTCAACTTCCAGAGAGAGAACGTGGCGAAGCAGGTGCCGGAGCAGAACGGGATCTCGCACTTCGAAGCCGGCGACGTGAGGGCGAAGGAATACGTGAGCCTGCTGAAATCCAACGACCCCGTGGGGTTCAACATCGTCGACGTTCTGGCCTGGGGTTCCATCGGCCACATCGTCGCCTACTACATTCTTGCTACCTCCAGCAATGGCTACAACCCCAGCTTCTTCTGATCTATTTCATTTAATTTCATTTCTGTATATCCAGCCAATATAATTCCTCCATCGCCTCCTACTTCCTTTTCTTTTGTGTGTTCTATTTTACTTTGCAATTTCTCGTCTTCCTTATTT
>QXWR01000225.1 GCA_009911065.1 Clostridiaceae bacterium
GTTGAGAAGGAAGAGGTCCGTGTTCTCTTGAGGCAGGATCCAAAATTCTGGACATATCGACCATTGTCTGAATTAATGGTCCGTGCAGCTGCAGATGATGTTCGGTTTCTTCTATATATCTATCATAAGATGGTGGAGAAGTTAAATGAGAGATCCTTGTGGTATCTTGCAGTTCGTGGTGCACTTTATTGCCGATGTTTCTGCATCATTGATAATACGTTTGCTGATTGGCCTGCATTGCCTCCTGTTCCAGAAACTCTGATTGCTGATAAGCAAGCTCCAGAAGAAGATACCCTGTCCGTTCTTGATGTTCCACCGGGAAAGATGGGATGCATACTAGGAAAACGAGGCGCTAATATATTGGCTATAAAGGAAGGCTGCAGTGCTGAAATATTTTTCGGAGGTGATAAAGGTCCTCCGAACAAGGTATTCATAATCGGCCCAGTAAAGCAGGTTAAGAAAGCAGAAGCAATGCTAAGGGGTAGAATGCTGAATATCTACTGAAGGATGTTTGTGTGCATAAATAATCTCTATGAGGATCTTTCGCTTGTGAAAAATGTATGAACCAATGAAAATCAAGCACCGCCTATGATGATTTGTAGTCATCACGTTGTATCCATACTGAACTAGC
>QXWR01000226.1 GCA_009911065.1 Clostridiaceae bacterium
AGTTGAAGCACAGATGGGTATTGTTCCATATCGCATGGCATGTAATTGGATGAGACCACACGGTTCAAATCTACTAGGAACCAACATAAAATCAGCACCAGCGGTTATCTTATGGGCCAAGGGCACATTGAACTTTGCCACTCCTCTAGCTTTCTCAGGATACAACTCCTCAAGTTGCTCGATCTGCTTCTCGAACTCCTTCTTCCCCGTTCCAAGGATGACTACTTGCACTTCCATCCCAATGAACTTATGCAGCGCAGCCACGAGTATATCTGATCCTTTCTGTTCTTCAAGTCTGCCAATAAATCCGATGAGAGGAATGTTCTTGTCAACAGGCAACCCCACTTCTGCTTGAAGAGCTTCCTTCAACAATGGCTTACCATCCGAAACAATGCTAATATCATAGTGATTGTCGATGTGCTTATCAGTTGCAGGGTTCCACTCTTGAGTATCCATGCCATTTACAATGCCAGTGACAGTAACCTTACGGAGGATGTTATCCAACTCGACTCCTTTATCAGGACCGGAAACAAGTTCATTGGCATAGTACGGGCTCACAGTCAGAACTCTGTCTGCTTCTATAATCCCGGCCTTCATCCAGTTAATTTTCCTTCCCTTCACTGGTTTTG
>QXWR01000227.1 GCA_009911065.1 Clostridiaceae bacterium
GTCCGTTCTTCAAAACGTAAGTTGCGACATCGGCAGAGCATCTCATACTACCACCTCGCGATGGGTTCTTTCGATGCAGAGATCCTTTCATGCCGCAACACACGATGACCAGTTAGTTTCAGGCACTTTTAACTTCCTTTCTAGGGATGCTTTTCAGTGTTCGCTCACGCTACTAATTCGCTATCGGTTTTGAGGAGTATTTAGTCTTGGATGTTAGGTGACACCCATATTCACGCGGGAATTCCGACCCACGCTACTCAGGACACTTCAAAGGGTTAACTGAGGTGATGTACGAGGCTGTCACTCTCTAAGGCAAGCCATTCCAGGCTATTTCCAATTGTCAATTAACTCCAGAAAGAAGGCCATACACTACATGTCCCCGAAGGGATTCAGTTTTGACTGTTACGGGTTCGATCGCCTCTACTAACGTAATCTCTCTTGATTTCTCTTCCTCCCCCTACTGAGATGTTTCACTTCGGGGGGTTCCCTATCCTTACGGATTGACTAAAGTCAGGATGTCCTATTAGGGGACCTGCGGATCATAGAGTCCTTGCGTCTTCCCGCAGATTTTCGCAGCTTGGCACGCCCTTCGTCGGCTCTCAAACCGAACCATCCACCAGATCGGAA
>QXWR01000228.1 GCA_009911065.1 Clostridiaceae bacterium
TTGCTGTGGGTGATATAGGAAAGCTGGTGCTCGGAAATGCCGAGCTGTTTTGCGATGATGGCCCGGTCGCTCTGGGCCTGGGAGAGCAGAACAAGAAAATCGGTGTTATCCAGTATGTTCTCGATTTCCCGGCTGGCCAAAAGGTCTTTCACGTTCTGGGTGAGGGCCGAGGGCACACAGCCCTTTTTGCGGAGCATCTTCCACACCGCCACGAAATAGCTGGCGGTCAGCGGGTCGCGTAAGAGGATGTGGAACTCGTCAAAGTAGCACCATGTCGCCGCGCCGTTCTGGTAGTTGGTATTTACCGCCGAAGTGACAAACTCGTTGGTGACGTGCATCGCAATCTTGCGGAGGTTCTCCCCCAGCCCTTTCAGCACGATGCACACCACCCGGGAGCTCAAGTCCACGTTGGTCGGGTGGTTGAACAGATTGAGGGAGCCCGTACAGTAGAGCTCAAGGGCCGTTGCCACGCGCTTTGCCTCCGGCTCCGGCTGTTTCAAGAGCTCCTCGTACAAGTCTTGGAGCAGGGGCATTTTTGCGCCCTCCAGCCCCAGCGCAAGCTCCCGGTACACCAGCCGCACACAGCGGTCGATGACGGTTTTCTCTATGGGTTGCAGGCCGTCCTT
>QXWR01000022.1 GCA_009911065.1 Clostridiaceae bacterium
AGGTCTATTAAAGTTACCCTTCTTCCAGAAAATCTTTTTTATTTTCCTCTTGACATTTCACCAAATTGCTTTTTTGATCTCACAATTTTTGACATCTCCTAGCGGGAAACAAGTTCCAACATCCGTAAACAGAAGATCAGAAGTGACTTTCTGAATATCTTTGCCACTTCCGTCTGCCACCTCATCAAACTCATAGAGGTAGCTGTTTCTTTCACATTCCGTAATCACCAGGTAATGCTGGGTAATTCCAATATAAATGTCATAGGTGGAATGCTTTTTCTTGTTCAGTGAAATTATGTATCCGTTTTCATCTGGAATGAGTCTGTCTTCTGAGTAGACGCATTTTCCAAAAAGGCATTTTATATCCGTTTCGTGGGATAGTGCATGTATGCCTGCCAGCAGCGATTCCCCGTTGGGGATGTATTTTTCTAAAGCTTGCTGCATGTTTGCTTCGTTGAAAATTTCAGACATGGATTGTCCTCCTTAAATTATATTCCTGTTTCATCCAGCCAGAATTGGGACTTTGGGGTTGTCTGGATGGTGTACTAGATTTATGATTCATTGGGAATATGTTTTGTAAATAGATTATATCGGAAAAATTTCATTTGGACAAGAAGAGGATACTATGAATTGTAATGAAAATGGCGGGTATTGAAAAATAAATGTTGGTATGGCGTTGAATTGCTTTTCATAACTTGTTATACTGGAAAAAAGATTGATGGAAGACATGCAGTCAATGTATTTCTCTTAGAAGGGAGAGGTATGGCAAGAATCGTAGGAATTGGAATCCAAAGTTTTGAAAAGTTGATCATGAATCAATATTTTTACATTGATAAAACGGATTTTATTCGGGAGTGGTGGGAGAACGGAGATGAAGTGACTTTGATCACTCGTCCCAGAAGGTTTGGAAAGACTTTAAAAAGGACTGGTATGATGGTTTTATCTTTGGAAAAACAAAAGATATTTATAACCCATGGTCTATTCTGAATTATCTGGATAAGAAACGATTTTCTGCTTACTGGGTGAATAATCTTTATCGTGAGATTGATGAACAAATTGTATTTGAGCAGTTAAATGAAGATGAAAATGCTATCTGGAACTTGCTTTTGGCAAGTGGATACTTAAAGGTAGAGAACTATACATTAAATGAAGATATTGGGGAAGAACTTTATGAGTTGGTCCTTACAAACAAAGAAGTATATATTATGTTTCGAAAGCTGATAAAAAAATGGTTTTCCAATTCAGCGTCCATGTATAATGGTTTTATGAAAGCGTTATTGAGACATGATATAAATTCCATGAATGCCTACATGAACCGAGTAGCTTTGGCCACATTCCGTTATTTTGATACTGGAAAAAAGCCGTCAGAAGACGCGGAGCCAGAACGCTTCTATCATGGCTTTGTGCTGGGCTTAATGGTAGAATTGGCAGACCGTTATGTGATTACATCCAATCGAGAGAGCGGTTTTGGAAGATATGATGTGTTGCTGGAACCAAAACAAAAAGGGGATGATGCAATCATTATAGAATTTAAAGTTCGGAAAGCAAAAAACGAGCCAACTTTAGAAGACACAGCAAGAGAGGCTCTAGCTCAGATTAATAGGCAGAAATATGAGGCAATATTAGAAAGCAGAGGGATTCCCTTGGAACGTATTCAAAAATATGGTTTTGCATTTGAAGGTAAGGAAGTACTTATTCTGTCCTAAGGTTTCTTTGCATTTTCCAGAAGCATTTCATCTGTTTGCCTTATAAAGTAGGATATGTTAAAATAGCCTTATTTTAGGAGGTATATTTCATGTTACGGAAAAAATACAATAAGAAGACAAGAAAAAAGACATATCTTTTAGGGGTGCTGTTTATTGCCGGAGTGCTTACATCATGTACCCAGAGACAAAAGGCTGATGGGGAGCAGGGAAATAAAGAGTCCCTGGTACTGGAAACGGCTGCCATAGCAGATCGGGAGACCGAAGACACAACAATAACGACAGAGTTAATTCAGTCAGAATCAACAGCCCATTCAGCAAAATCAACACAATCCGAAACAGAAGCCAAGACATTAAAAGAACAATTTGGTGAAGCTTGTATTCCCGAACAGACTTTTGAGGTGGAACTTAGTGAATATAAGGGAAAGATATGGTTTGTTTCTTATGCCCCTACCGAGGATGGCCAGGGGCTGCATGTACAGATTATCCAAAACGGGGAAATTTTGGCAGATATACCAGTATATGTCCCGGAGAAAATCGCTGAGAAAGGATTTAAGAGTCTGGATGCCGTATCTTTTTATGATGTAAACTATGACAACAATACAGATATTGTACTGATTTCAACTTATGGAAATACAAGTTTTGCTACATTTTATTATGGATTTGCAGAAAATGGGAACAATTGTGAGAAATATTTTATTGCCCAGGAACTGTTGTCACAGAATATTTCAGACCAGGTAAATCCGTTGTCCATATCAGAAATCCGAACGTTTCTTTCAGAAGGGACAAGAAACGGGAGTTTTACCAGCTATCAGGAAGCGTATCAGGCAGTCAGCAGGTTGTATGAGGCAGAAGGCACAGATTCCATAGAATATGGACTGATTTATTTTGATGAAGATGAGATTCCGGAGTTGATAGTTGGAGTAAGGGGGTATTATACAAGCTTATATACATATCAGAATGGCACGATTTATACGCTGATGGATCGCTGGCCTTATGGGGCTATGGGAAATGCAGGATATGAATATGCTCCCAAAAGAAACAGTCTGAGAAATTATAACACAGATTTTGCAGGAGCGATTTTGTACACAACATACATGGCAGCTGACATTGGCCATTCCATGAATACGGTTGTGGAAATTAAGACATATAATTTTGATGATTCCAATGGAAATGGCATTCCGGATGAAAATGAGATGGAATCCATTGGCAAATATAGTATTTCCTATATTAATGGTGAGAAAGTTGGGGAGGAAGCCTATGCATCCTATGATGTGGGTGGATATGAGTATATGGAACCGGATATGAGTTGGGAGCAACTGAAAGAAGCGCTTGAGCAGGTTTGAATAGAAAGCTAAAGAAGAAAAAAGAAATAAGGCAAAATACGATAAAATAAATAACAAGAAAATATTGAAACATGGGAAAATAAAAAATAAGAGAAAATGAATCAAGAAAAAAACAACAAATTGGAAAAGGAATGTAAAGATGAAAAGAGGAAACAGGGGAAGTTTAGACCATATCAGCAAATTCCTTAGCATGATTTTGCGTCATCATCCGGAAACCATTGGAATCCAGCTAGATGAACATGGATGGGCAGATGTAGAGGCGCTCATTAAGGGCATTCAAAAAACAAGGCCGTTTGACCGATATATGTTGGAGGAGATTGTGCGGACAGACAATAAGCAGCGATATTCCTTCAGTGAAGATAAGACACGGATTCGGGCAAATCAAGGACATTCTTTGTCTGTGGATGTAGAATTGTCCGTTGTGGAGCCACCTGAGATTTTGTACCATGGAACAGGTGAAAAATTTGTGGAATCTATAGATAGAACTGGTTTATTGCCAAAGGGAAGGTTGTATGTGCATTTATCCGCAGATACAGATACTGCAGTTCAGGTGGGAAAACGTCATGGTCAGCCAGTGGTGTATCGCGTTTTTGGAAAGAGAATGCGGGAAGATGGATTTGTGTTTTATCGGTCAGTGAATGGAGTGTGGCTGACCAAAGAGGTTCCGGTGAAGTATTTGGAGAAAATTTGTAAATGATTTGGGTATTTTCATGTAAAGAAGGTCTGCTAAAAACCCTCCCGTTAGGAACCTAATCTTTTGTTATGAAGTATGAGTAACCAGGGATTTAAGCTGCTTCTTGCGTCTGTCGTGGCAAAATTGCCTTGACGAATTACAAGTTTTTCGTTATACTATTTTTATTCGAAGGCAGAAGCTTTCTACCGATACAGAAGTATCCTGAAAGATGTAAAGATAGAAAAGTAGAAACAATTTTTGAAACAGCAGATACCAGGAAGGTAATCCATATTCTTAAGGAATATAGGTTGCTTTTCTGGTATTTTTATTAGCCTGTTTTGAAACCTGTCTGGTCGGAGTAAACTAGACGAAGTAAAAAACTTGGAAAAACGTGTAAAAAGATCAATCTGTGGAATTTATGGAAATGAACAAAAAGAAAGGAATCATTCATGTTTAAAAATATGAAAACGCCAGCCGCATATATGGCCTTAGCTATGATTTTGACATTAAGTGGGTGTGGTGGGCAAAAAGATATGTTGTCTGGTATGGCAGAGACAGAAGGTGGACAAACAGGTACAGAAAACGTGCAGACAGTCACAGAAGAGGGGCAGGGAAGGATTCGGGAGGATGTGATTGTGGTGATGGGTCCATCTTCAGAGCCAGAGGCAGGATTTGATCCGGCTTACGGATGGGGAGCCGGGGAACACGTCCACGAGCCTTTAATTCAAAGCACCTTGACTGTGACTACAACCGATTTAAAGATTGATTACGATCTGGCGACCGAAATGAAAGTCAGTGATGACGGTATGACCTGGACGGTCACGATTCGGGACGGGGTGTTCTTTACAGATGGAGAAGAGCTGACAGCAGAGGATGTGGCATTTACCTACAATACGTTGAAAAACACCAGTTCGGTCAATGATTTTACTATGTTAGAGCGGGCAGAAGCAGTTGATCTTCATACCGTTGTGTTTCATATGAATCGGCCTTACTCCATCTGGCCTTATACAATGGCTATTGTGGGAATTGTGCCAGAACATGGTTATGGAGAAAACTATGGACAAAATCCCATTGGTTCCGGGCGGTATAGGATGAAGCAGTGGGACCGGGGGCAGCAGGTGATTTTGGAGGCGAATCCGGATTATTATGGGGAAGCGCCAAAAATGAAAAAAGTGACAATCCTTTTCATGGAAGAAGATGCAGCTTATGCCGCCATTCGTTCCGGGCAGGCAGATCTGGCTTATACAGCAGCGTCTTATGCAGATTCGGTTATTCCTGGCTATGAACTTCTTGCCTTTGAAACGGTGGACAATCGTGGGTTTAACCTGCCTGCAGTCTGGTCCGGGGAGACGACAGGGGAGGGAGTAGCGGTAGGAAATGATTTTACCGGGGACAAGGCAGTCCGGCGTGCCATAAATCTGGCCATTGACCGGCAGGTTATGATTGAACATGTGTTAAACGGATATGGAAGACCTGCATACAGTGTGTGTGATAAAATGCCCTGGTACAATGAGGCAGCTGAAATTCAGACAGATATTCCAGAGGCAATCCGTCTGTTAAATGAGTCTGGATGGAAGCCAGGGGCAGACGGAATCGTGGAAAAAAATGGAGTGCGGGGAGCATTTTCCCTCATGTATCCGGCAGGAGATTCTGTGCGGCAGGCACTGGCGGCAGAGACGGCCAATCAGTTAAAACAAGTCGGCATAGAAGTGAAAATCCAAGGAGTCAGTTGGGATACGGCTTATGACCAGGCTCAAAGTGAGCCGTTGATGTGGGGGTGGGGCGCTCATACTCCTATGGAATTATATAACATTTATCATACAGAGCGGGGGGAGAAATATGCAAGATATTCTCCCTACCATAATGAGATTGTAGACCAATACATGGAGGACGCTCTTGCATGCAGCAATTTGGAAGAATCCTATGAACTTTGGAAAAAGGCACAGTGGGACGGAAAGGAAGGAATCGTCCAGGAAGGGGACATTCCCTGGATTTGGCTGGTGAATTTGGATCATTTGTACTGGGCAAGAGAAGGACTTTTTGTGGCAGAGCAGAAGCTGCATCCCCATGGACATGGGTGGTCTGTGGTAAACAATATTGATCAGTGGACCTGGGAGGAGACAGCAGAATGAAGGTCTGGTCAGAAAAAGGACTGGGGCGTTTCCTAGTAAAGAAGTGTGTGAGAATGGCAGTTTTGGTGTTTTTGGTAAGCTTCTCGGCTTTTATGTTGGTATCTTTGTCGCCTTTGGACCCTCTTACGGCTAATGTAGGTCAGACTGCCATGGGAAGTATGAGTCCGGAACAGATCGAGAAGCTGGAGGCTTACTGGGGAGTAGGAACGCCGCCCATAAAACGGTTTCTGTCCTGGGCCTGGGATTTTTTTCAGGGAGAGATGGGGACATCTTTATTGTACCGACAGCCAGTGGCTGCTGTCATAAGGGAAAGATTTGCAAATTCCATTGGTTTGATGGCTGTGGCATGGGTGATTTCCGGTGGCCTGGGATTTGGCCTGGGGATTTGGGCGGGGGCAAAAAGAGGCGGTGCCGTAGATCGGATTTTATCTTTGTATGCCCTGACAATGGCCAGCATCCCAGCATTTTGGCTGGCATTAATGCTTTTGATGGTATTTGCAGTTAAGCTTTCCTGGCTGCCGGTGGGATTTAGCGTTCCCATTGGGATAGAGTCAAAAGCCGTAACCTTTTCAGATCGGTTTCGCCATGCCATTCTTCCAACCATGGCTTTATCGCTGACTGGCATATCCAGCATAATGCTTCATACACGGGAAAAAATGATTCAGGTTATGGAAAGCGATTATGTGCTTTATGCCCGTGCAAGAGGGGAGAGTTTTCGGCGGATTGTATGGAGACATGGGCTTCCCAATGTAATGTTACCTGCTTTGACTTTGCAGTTTGGTGCAATCAGTGAAATCTTTGGAGGTTCTGTTTTGGTGGAACAGGTGTTTTCCTATCCTGGATTAGGACAGGCAGCAGTGACAGCTGGTCTGGGTGGAGACGTGCCCTTGCTTCTTGGGATTACTGTGATCAGCTCAGTGATTGTATTTGGAGGCAATATGACAGCCGACCTTTTGTGTGTGGCAGCAGATCCCCGATTACGGCAGAAGACAGGAGGAAGGAAAGGGCAGACAGGATGATAAGACCGAAAAGAAAAGGCTGGAATCAGAGACTTTTTCTGCTGTGCTGGTCCGGATTATTTGTGGCGGTTTTGATTGGGATTACTGTGGCAGGGGTGGTATGGGGCGAAGAGGCCTTGGCGACAGACTTTTCCAGGAAAAATATGCCTCCCTGTTGGGCGTATCCTTTTGGAACGGACTGGATGGGGCGGGATATGTTTATACGGACAATCACTGGACTTTCTTTAAGTATCCGGCTTGGCCTTTTTACAGCAGCAGTCAGTGCAGGAATCGGAACAATAATGGGAGTGGCAGCAGTGACAGGAAAGTGGGCGGATGGCGTGACAGGATGTATTATTGATATGGTTATGGGCATTCCTCATATGCTATTGTTGATTTTGATTTCAGTTGCTGTGGGAAAAGGTTTTTGGGGAGTGGCAGTGGGGATTTCTCTGACTCACTGGACTTCTCTTGCAAGACTTTTAAGGGCAGAGGCTCTGCAGATGAAGGAAAGTTCCTATGTGGCTATTGCCAGAAAATTGGGGAAAGGATGGATCTATATAGCAGGAAAACACATGATTCCTCATCTGCTGCCTCAGCTTTTGGCTGGCATGGTTCTTTTATTTCCCCATGCCATTTTACATGAGGCAGGAATTACATTTTTGGGATTTGGACTTTCTCCGGAACAACCTGCAATCGGTGTGATTTTATCCGAAAGCATAGGGCACCTTATGATGGGGCGCTGGTGGCTGGCGCTATTTCCAGGGGCGCTTCTGGCAACCGTGGTGATGATGTTTCATGTGATTGGAAATACACTGGCAAGTGTCCTGGACCCCAAACAGGCTCAAGTTTAAGGCAGCACGATTACAGCTGGCACGAATATGGTGTACCAGAGCGTGTCCCATAAACGGTGACGCGAATCTGACGGAAAGCAATTTTTAGACACCTTTTCGAACATGGGAAATAATACAAAACATCGAGAAAAAAGACCAGAAGCAAAAAAAGGAGTCACAAGTCATGGGACAGGAACAAAAGGAAAAGACATCTTTGCTTTCCGTTCGCCATTTATCTATCTCATTTACTCGGTATAAAGGATGGTGGAAACAGGAACAGCAGCAGGCAATCCAGGATTTAAGTCTGGAGGTGAGGGCAGGGGAGATGGTGGCAGTGGTTGGTTCCAGCGGTTCGGGAAAAAGTCTCCTGGCTCATGGAGTTATGGGGATTTTGCCCTATAATGCATCTTGGGAGGGAGATATTTTCTATAAAGGAGAGCTTCTTACAGAAGACCGGTTAAGAGAACTTCGGGGCAGGGAAATTGTTTTGGTGCCCCAAGGCGCGTCTTATTTAAACCCTTTTATGACCACAGGGGAACAGGTGCGTCAGGGAAGGAGAGATCTGGAAAGTCGGACACAATGTAGAAAGAGTCTGGAACGATATGGTTTGGGAGCAGAGACCGAATTGCTTTATCCTTTTCAGCTTTCCGGTGGAATGGCCCGCCGGGTGATGATTGCGGCAGCAGTGCAGAAAAGGCCTTGCCTGGTAATTGCAGATGAACCTACACCTGGACTTCACAAGGAGGCAGCCAAATGGGTTCTGTCTCATTTTCGGGAGATTGCAGAAGATGGAGCAGGTGTGCTTTTGATTACCCATGATCTGGAACTGGCGATTGAAACAGCAGATCGGATCGTTGTCTTTTATGCAGGAACAAACCTGGAAGAGGCACAGGCCGGAGATTTTGCTCAGGAGAGGCAGCTGCGCCACCCCTATACCAGGGCTTTGTTCCATGCCATGCCGGGAAATGGATTTCAGGCTACAGCAGGTACACAGCCGTACAAAGAAGATTTTCCAAAAGGATGTGTCTATGAACCCAGGTGTCCCTGGCGTGAGGAGCGCTGCAAACAGCCGGTTTCGTATCGGCAGCTGGAGGGAGGATGGGTAAGGTGTTGGAGGGATCTATGAGACTGGAAGCAAAAAAAATTTCTTTTCAATATAACACAGATGGGCGGAAAATATTAAACGACATAAGTTTTCATCTGGACAGCACAGAACGGTTGGGCCTTATGGCTCCCAGTGGTTTTGGAAAAACTACCTTATGTAAGATTCTGGCCGGATACCAGAAGCCAGACGAAGGGCAGGTACTGATTGACGGAAAACAGATTGGAGCTTATAAGGGATATTGTCCGGTGCAGATGATTTGGCAGCATCCGGAGCTGTCTGTCAATCCGCGTCTGAAAATGAAAGAGGTTTTGAAGGAAGGCAAACATATTAAACAGCGGGTGATTGACGGATTGGGAATCCAACCAGATTGGATGAAACGGTATCCAGGAGAATTGTCTGGTGGGGAATTACAGCGTTTTTGCATTGCACGGGTTTTGGGAGAGGGAACCCGGTTTTTATTGGCAGACGAAATCAGCGCTATGCTGGATTTGATTACCCAAAGTCAGATTTGGGGATTTTTGCTGGAAGAGGTGAAGAGAAGACAAATTGGGCTTTTGGCAGTCAGTCATTCCAGGGACCTTTTAGAGCAAATTTGCAGTCGTATTGTTAGATTGTGAGGATTTAGTTGAGGAGGAATCGTATGGATGTGGGAGATTTGTTGCGTCAGGTAAAAGCAGGCAGCATGGAGATTGAGGAGGCAGAGAAACTTCTGGAAAATCTGCCCTATGAAGATTTGGGATATGCAAAGCTGGATTTTCACCGGAAGCTTAGGACCGGTTTTGGAGAGACCGTGTATTGTCAGGGGAAACCAGATGTTTTTTTGACAGAGATTTATAAACGGCTGTATGAGAGAGATGGAGAAGTCCTTGGAACCCGTGCGTCAGCGGCTCAATATGAACTGGTGAAAAGTCAGATTCCCCAGGTGGTATATGACCCGGTTTCCCGGATTTTGAAAATAGAACCAGAGGGAAAGGAGCGGGTGGGAAATGTGGCAGTCTGCACAGGGGGGACTGCTGATATTCCGGTGGCAGAGGAGGCGGCTTTGACAGCAGAATATTTTGGATGTCAGGTAGACCGGATTTATGACGTGGGGGTGGCAGGGATTCATCGGCTTTTGTCAAAACGGGACCGGCTTGTGGCAGCGAACTGCATTGTAGCAGTTGCAGGTATGGAGGGGGCTTTGGGAACTGTGATTGCAGGTTTGGTGGACTGTCCGGTAATTGCAGTCCCTACATCAGTTGGGTACGGAGCTTCTTTTCATGGATTATCGGCCCTTTTGACGATGATAAATTCTTGTGCAAACGGGATTTCTGTGGTAAATATAGATAATGGATACGGGGCCGGATATCTGGCAACGCAAATAAATAGACTGGCGGTAAGATAATATGGGAAAAATACTTTATTTGGAGTGCAATTCAGGAATCAGCGGAGATATGACAGTGGGTGCGCTGTTGGATTTGGGTGCAGATCATAAAGTGCTGGAAAATGCGCTGGAAAGTATGGGAATCGATGGTTATCATCTTCACTTTGGACGAAAGGAAACCTGTGGGCTGGATGCCTATGATTTTGATGTACATTTGGAAGAAAATGAGTGGGGGGAGGACCATAGTCATTGTCATCAAAATGGAGCCGCCCATATGCATGGAGCCAATCAGGCTCATCAAGATGGAGCCGCCCATGTGCATGAAACCAATCATCCCCATACCCATGAAGCGGACGGCGCCCACATTCATGGTCATAATGACAGTCACCCTCATAGGCATGTTCACAGAAATCTGAATGATGTATACAAAATCATAGACCGTCTGAATGCAGCCGATTCGGTAAAAGATCTGGCAAAAAAGATGTTTCATATTGTGGCAGAAGCAGAGTCAAAAGCCCATGGGCTGCCCATGGATCAGGTTCATTTCCACGAGGTGGGTGCAGTGGACTCTATTATTGATATTGTAAGCGTCGCTGTCTGCGTAGACAATTTGGGAATTGAAGATGTGGCAGTATCTACTCTGTCCGAGGGACATGGGCATGTACATTGCCAACATGGAGTTCTTCCTGTGCCAGTTCCGGCCACAGCAAACATTGCGGCTGCCTGGGGACTGAAGTTTCGATTTACAGATAACGACGGAGAGATGGTGACTCCTACAGGTGCGGCTATTGCAGCGGCTTTAAAGACCAGGGAGAATCTTCCAGCCAATTGTCGGATTAAAAAAATCGGCATGGGAGCAGGAAACCGGAAATTTCGTCAGGCAAATGTTCTCAGGGCCATGATTCTGGAGACAGAAGAGCCAGACGAACGGGAAGACCAAATGTGGATAATGGAGACCAATCTGGATGACAGTACTGGTGAAATGTTAGGGTTTGCAATGGAAAATCTCTTGGAAGCCGGTGCGTCCGATGTATGGTACACTCCTATTTATATGAAGAAAAACCGTCCAGCATATCAGTTGTCTGTTTTGTTTAGGGAATCTGAGAGAGAGAAGATGGAGGACATTCTGTTTTGCCAGACAACTACCATTGGAGTTCGGCGTTATCCAGTAGAGAGAACCATACTGGAACGTCAAATCCGGCAAGTGGAAACACCATATGGTACAGCGGATGTGAAAGTATGTGAACATAAAGGGAAGGTTTACTGTTACCCAGAATATGCAAGTGTGTACCGGATATGTAAAGAACAAGGGATGGACTTTCAAAACGTTTATTATGAGGTGCAGAAGGCAGCAGAAGAATGGGAGATGAGGAAATAGGGAGAAGACAAGATGGCGAAAATTGGCGACCAGACAGAAAGGAATGGAAGGGAAAGAAAGGAAGATCGAGAAGAAACAGAAGAAAGCAAGGCCGTTCAAATAGATGCAGATCAAAACGGCACAAAACAGAATGAGACAAGGAAAAGGGAAGCAACACAAACAGCGTCAGACTGGAAAGACAGGACGATAAAGGAAAAGTTTAGCCAACTGGAAAAGTATTTCCAGAAGATTGCTTTAAAAGATGTTTGTCTTGCTTTTTCCGGCGGGGTGGATTCCAGTCTGCTGCTGCGGGTGGCTGTGAACGAGGCAGCGAGGACTGGAAAGAAGGTTTATGCAGTAACTTTTGACAGCCGTCTTCATCCATCTTGTGATTTGGAAATTGCCAGACAGGTAGTGAGGGAGATTGGTGGAATCCACCAGATTCTAAGGATTGATGAGCTGGAGCAGGAGGAAATCCGTACCAATCCACAGGATCGGTGTTATCAATGCAAACGGCTGTTGTTTGAACGGTTAAAATCATTTGCAGATACAAAGGGGATTTCCGTGATTTTAGATGGAACCAATGAGGACGATCTGCATGTGTATCGTCCAGGCATTCGGGCATTAAGAGAGCTGGGAATTTTGAGTCCTTTAGCAGAACTTCATATTACAAAAGATCAGGTAAAGGAAATGGCGGCCTTTTATGGAATCTCTGTGGCTGCCCGTCCCTCCACTCCTTGCATGGCTACCCGCATTCCTTATGGTCAGAAGCTTGACTATGAAATTTTGGCAAAGATTGCAGAGGGCGAGGCACATTTGCGCAGCAAGATTGGGGGGAATATCCGACTGCGGCTTCACGGGAATATAATACGTCTGGAAGTGGATTGTGAAGAGTTTATACAAGTGTTGAAAATGAGAGAAGAAATCGTCGGATATATGAGAAATTTAGGATTTGATTATGTGACTTTAGATTTGGAAGGTTTTCGTTCCGGAAGTATGGACCTTCATATTGTTTCTTAGGAGGTATAAAATAAAATGGGATTTTCGTTGGATATGAGTGTTCCAGCTATGACCGTATTTTTTCAGGGGCTTTTAAGCTTTTTCTCCCCCTGTGTGCTGCCTCTTTTGCCGTTGTACATTGGCTATCTGTCGGGAGGAACCGGTGTGCGGGGAGAAGACGGAAAGATTCATTACCCTCAGTCAAAAGTGGCATTTCATACCGTATGTTTTGTCATAGGGGTCAGCTTTGCCTTTTATCTTTTGGGACTTGGAGTCTCGGCAGCAGCTACTTTTTTTAATTCCAGCCAGATGCTTTTTGCGCGGGCAGGGGGAATTTTGGTAATGCTGTTTGGACTGTATCAGTTGGGGATTTTCGGGTCCTCCCAGGTATTAGGGAAAGAACATCGTCTGCCTTTTCGGATGGATGCCATGGCAATGTCTCCCTGGACCGCTCTTTTGATGGGATTTACTTTTAGTTTTGCCTGGACGCCTTGCGTGGGTCCTGCTTTGACCGGAGTTCTTTTGATGGCAGCTTCTGCAACGTCTAAGGCCACCGGGTTTGTTCTTATTGGTGTGTATACCCTTGGGTTTGTGCTGCCATTTCTGGCTATGGGATTTTTTACTGCTTCACTTCTGGACTTTTTTAAAAAATACCGGGGAGTGGTGCAGTACACTGTAAAAATTGGCGGAGTTCTTCTGGTGCTGATGGGATTTATGATGTTTACCGGGAAAATGAATGATGTAACCGGATATTTGTCCGGAATATCCGGGGATGCTTTGGAGCAGGAGAAAAAGGAAGATGGGAAAAGCTCCATTTCAGGTGAGGAAGGAAAAGAAGACGGGGGAAATTCCGTTTTGGCAGAGGATGGCAAAGAAGAATCGAACCGCTCGGATGCAGAGTATGCGGATAGTGAATCCGATCGTTCGCAGGCGGCAGAAAACAGTCTGCCGCCTGCTATAGATTTTCAGCTGTCCGATCAGTATGGCAATGTTCATACATTGGAGGATTATAAAGGAAAAACCATATTTTTAAACTTTTGGGCTACCTGGTGTCCTCCTTGTCGGGCAGAAATGCCAGATATTCAGAAACTTTATGAAACCTATAGCCAGGAAGGAGAGGAGGCACTGATTGTTCTTGGAGTGGCGGCTCCTTTGATGGGCCAGGAAAAGACTCAGGAAGAAATAGAGGCATTCCTGGAAGAAAACGGCTATACCTACCCGGTTTTGATGGATACATCTGGAGATTTGTTTTACAGTTATGGAATCCGTTCTTTCCCAACAACCTTTATGATTGACCGAGATGGAAATGTTTTTGGATACATCAGCGGGCAGCTGAACATGGACATGATGGAAAGTATTATCCGTCAAACCATGGAGGGAAAGCGAAACGAGTAAATGAAAAAGGAATGAAACTTCTGAGCGGTTTGACACGCGTCAGATGGTTCAGAAGTTTCATTCCTGACTGTAAAGAGTACCAAAAATCTAAAAAAATCCAGGAAAATCGGCAATATCAGAGAACCTATTTCACGTTTTTTCTTTCAGATAATTCCCCGCATCCTTAAAAAAACTGACAATAATCAAAATCATAATAATTCCCACAGGGAATGCCGCAATAATAGAAACCGATTGCAGATTCGCCATTGACTTTTCGGAAAAAATCAGTGCAATGGGCAGTAAAATTAAAAAGACCGCCCAAAACAGTTTGACTCTTCGATCTGGGTCCTGGTCATGGTTCAATTCCCGATAGGAATAGGAGGCAGCTACCAATGTGATGGAATCAAAGGAGGTGGAATAAAAAGTGATCATACATAACACCAGCAGAATCATCACAAAACCAGACCAGGGAAGGGAATCCAGAATGGAAAGGATAGCCGAATAAAGGGCTGTGTTGGAGCCTCCCATGGTCATGTAGCCGGAAAGGGAATCCAGCCGTCCATGGATTTGCAGGCCAAGGCCATAGTTGCCCAAAATGATAAAAGAGGTAAAGGTTCCGGCCAGCCCCCAAAAATAACCGCCCAAAATGGTCTGTTTGATCGTTCTTCCTTTGCTGATGGTTCCAATGAAAAAAGGCGCTGCCACACACCATACCATCCAGTAAGCCCAATAAAAAATCGTCATTGTCTGGGGAAAGGAAGTAGTCCGCATCGGGTCAGTCCAAGTACATAAGGTGATAAAATTCTGTGCCACAAGCCCCAGGGAGGTAATGCCGGTTTCCACAATAAATCGGCTTTCTCCTCCAAGAAAGAACACATAGGCCAGCAACAGGAAAAAAAGATAGATGCAGCAGGCAGCAGACCGCTGTATCCCTTTCATTCCAAAATATACCGAGCAGGTGTACACACAGCAGACTGCAATCAGAATGCCAATGGTCAGGGAGGTCGTTGCAGCAAGGCCGGTTACACGGCTGATGGCCATGGAGAGCAGAGGAGTAGCCAGCGAAAATGTAGTGGCAGTTCCGGCCAACAGAGCAAACACAGCAGTCAGATCAATCATCCGTCCGGCCCATCCGTCCACCCGGTTTCCCAGGAGAGGGCGGCAGGCTTCGGAATATTTTTGCTTTTTTTGTTTTCTCACATGGAGCATAAAGCCAAACGCCACGGCAAGAACCAGATAAAATCCCCAGGGGACAGGACCCCAGTGAAAAAGGGGATAAGCAGCCGCCCAGTCATAGACAGAATCACGTCCTGAAACATAAGGATCGGATGCATAGATCAGCCATTCACAGCAGGAATAAAATAAAATGTCAGCTGCAAGTCCAGCAGTAAACATCATGGAACCCCAGCGAAATCCAGAGTATTGTGGTTTTTTTGTATCCCCCAGCCGAATGGAGCCATAGGGTGAGAAACACAAATATAAGGAGACAAGAAAGACGCCAAGGCCAATGAGCAGATAGCAGCAGCCCAACTGATCTCCTAAAAAAAAGCGAATCTGTTCTAATTGTTTGGAAGACCGGTCTGGAAAAAGCACAAACAAAAAGCAAAGGGCAACAATGGACAGAAAGGGAAACAAGGTGGTGAATAAATCCAACTGTCCAAGCAAACTTTGTGGGGATGGTTTCTGGTTCTTCATATGACATATTCTCCTTACTATAAGCAGTCCCATGTAAATTAACTGTTCAAAAAAATAAAAATTAAATAACATTTGAACAAAATAATACCATGACTTGAAAAAAAATGCAAGGGAAAAATGAGAATAAAAGAGCAATTCAAAATGCGGACATTAAGAGATCTATACTTATATAATGAGTAGATAGTATGTGAAATAAGACGAAAGTTAGAGAAATATGCCGAAAAACAAAGGGTCGATACCTTATACTGTATATACAAAAACCTATATTATTTTTAATAATACAAACAAAATGAGTAAATGGACGTCACATTTAAGTTATTATCCCCATTTCGTTTGTTAGAATGGAAAAAAATGGAGGGTATTTGTATTTATGAGAAGCAATATCAGACAGTTGCGAAAGCAGCGGAATATTTCGCAAAAGGTGTTGGGAGAACAGATTGGGCTTTCTCAGCAGGTAGTCAGTCGAATGGAGCGTGACAGAAGTAAGATTCAAATCGACGTACTGATTAATCTTGCAAAATATTTTCATGTGTCTACGGACTGTGTTCTTGGCTATTGCAATGGAGGGGAAAAGGAGGAGCCGGCAAACGAGGAGGAACCGATGCTGGAGGAAGAAGAGATGAATATAGAGGAAATGGATGATGTAGAGCCGTCAGACCGGATGAAAAGACAAGCGGTCTGGCAGCTTTTGGCAGAATTAAAACGGTATCTTTAAGGGATACCGCTTTTTTAATCTTCCACCATAAGACCGCTGTGATAGGAATAGCATCCCAGCTCGTCCAGCAGTCGGGCAATATCCGATTCACGGGAGATGGCCGCATGATCCATGGCTGTATTTAAGATGGCATAGACATTGCAGCATTTTTTTAGAGATTGGTGAAACAACTCAGGAAAAGACGCTTTGGAGGCAAGGCGGCGGTCCCAGGGATTGCACCAGGTTTCATGGTCCAAATTCAGGCAGGCGCGGGGATTGGAAACCTCATCCGTCACTAATTTGGAGGAGGCCAGAGGCTTCTTGAGGAAAATATTCTCCACAAAGGCGATTCCATTTCGCTTTCGTCCAGAGGGGTCAGCCAAAGTACGGCAGCCGAACCGAAGGGCAAGGATAGACCTGTGAACCATTTGGGGCGTTACCTGAAAATTGTTCTTAAAGGTAATGGGATAATAGGTTTCATTAATGCATTTGGACAGGAAACGGGAGATAAACTGCATTTCCATACCATTTAAACAGATGGTGGCCGCCTGGTTAAACTGGGACGGCTTTTTCTTTTTGTATTTTAAAAGAAGAAGGGCATCAATATCATTTTCCAGGGCGGCATGCATACCATGGGCCTGGGCTGTGGGAGCCTTGGCATTGTATCCGATTCGGCCATATACATAAGGATGACAGATGGAATCCCCAATGTAATGACAGAGATAACCACAAAAATATGACAGAGCCTCAGCCCTTTGCTGCTTAAAGGGAATTTCCCCAAGGTTTTTTAGATAACAAGTAAAAAAATCCTGAATATGGTGTTCATGCATATAGGAGCCTACGTTCCGGTAATCCCGGTGGCGGAGAATCGGAATATTGTAAAAGAAAATATCCGGACCCTGGACGCCTAACTGATAGAGCCAGCGGTATTTGGCAATGATGTATTTCAACTGATTGTTAGGCAGGTCATTAAATGCTTTCATTCCCAAAATATAATGTGTAGTAAATCCCGGCATTTTAAAGCACCTCTTCTTTTCTGGATTTTTATATTCTTATCATAACACAGGAAAAAGAAAAATGCGAGAGGGGAATGACAGGTTTATCTTTTGGGAACCAATAAAAAGAGGAACGTGAATGAGACAAGATATCAAATACATACAATGAAAAAAAGAAAAGCATGGACGGGGTAAAATGGGTATAGCAGAAACAATCCATTTTCTTGTATGGGGACCATGGACCTTGGCGCTGCTTTTGGGAAGCGGAGTCTGGTTTACCATAAAATCTGGATTTTTTCAGTTTTTTGGCGTAAGGCGCTGGTGGGGAGAAACCATTGGCAGTTTGATGGAACAGACAGAAGAAGATAGAGAAAAACAGAAAATCACACGTTTTCAGTCAGCCTGTACTGCGCTTGCCGCCACTATCGGCACAGGAAATATTGTGGGAGTGGCAACGGCTTTGTCTGCGGGAGGTCCGGGAGCCTTGTTTTGGATGTGGGTATCAGCGGCCATTGGGATGATGACCGCTTATACAGAGACCTTCCTGGGACAGATTTACCGATACCGCAGAACAGACGGAGAGTGGATGTGCGGTCCCATGGTTTATATGGACCGGGGAATGCAGTGTCCGTTTTTAGGTACGCTGTATGCCATTCTTGCTGTGCTTGCATCGCTTTGTATGGGAAGTATGGTTCAATCCAACTCTATGAGCGGAACGTTACAGTTTGGCCCTGGCATTCCACCATTGTGGAGCGGGATTTTTATAACATTTCTTACAGGAGCAGTGATTATAGGAGGAACCCGGCGGATTTCCAGAGTATCCGAATGTCTTATGCCAGTTTCGGCAGGAATTTACATTTTGTTTTCTATGATTGTGATTTTGTCCAGCTGGGAGAGGCTGCCAGGGATTTTCTGCCGGATTTTTAAGGAAGCTTTTCAGATTTCCTCAGTTGGAGGCGGGATGTCTGGTTTCTTGTTAAGCCGAAGTGTGCGATATGGTCTTTCGCGGGGAGTATTTTCCAATGAAGCTGGTTTGGGAAGTCTGGCTGTGCTGCATGGAGCCGCAGAAGATACCACGCCTGGGCAGCAGGGAATGTGGGCCATGTTTGAGGTGTTTTTCGATACAATCGTGATCTGCACACTGACTGCCCTTGTGATTTTGTGTGCAGGATACGAGGGGCTGGATATGGGGAATCCGGCGGCCAAAAGAGAAGGTGCAGCGTTGACTGCTTACTGCTTTTCTTTGCGTTTGGGGTCATTTGGGGAGATTTTAGTATCAGCTGCCATGATTGTATTTGCCTTTGCCACAATTATAGCCTGGTATTATATGGGAAAACAGACGTTCCAGTATTTGCTGGAAAGGATTAGCAGAGGAAATTATTTTGGTTTTTCCCAGGAAACCTGGGAGATGGTATACCGGACGTTGTATCTTCTGGCTGTGTTTGGGGGCTGTGTGTGTCAGCTGCAGGTGGTTTGGCTGGTCTCGGATTTGTGGAACGGACTGATGATTTATCCCAATCTGCTGGCGATTTTGTGGCTGTCCAAACAGGTTGACTTTCATCGATAATAAGCGAAGCACTATGAAAGCAATTTTCAGACACGCTCTGGGGAAAGAAAAAATAACCGTTCGGGCAAAATCTTTTTGGCCGGAACGGTTATTGACAAAAGAAGAAAAATTTACCGGATACAGATATACACCAGATATCCGGCGTACATTCCCAACATCGCCAAACCTTCCACCCGGCTTAACTGTTCCCGGCTGCGGCACAAAACAAGGGTGATCAGGCTGAATATTACAAGGCAGATTGCATCAATCACGGCAAAACGGTTTACTGCGATAGGTTTGACTGCCGCTGACACGGCAAGAACCATGAGAATATTGAAAATGTTGGAGCCAATTACATTGCCCAGCGCCAATCCGTTCTCTCCTTTCCGGGAAGCCACAATGGACGTGACCAGTTCCGGAAGAGAGGTGCCAAGGGCAACTACGGTCAGTCCCACAAGGGTCTGGCTTAATCCAAAGGCAAGAGCAATTTCGCTGGCGCAGTCCACCACCAGATCACCGCCCCACACAATCGCCGCAAGGCCGCCTGCAATGTAGAAAAAACACCGCACCGGAGGCAGAGTACTGGTTGTTTCTTCTGCCTGAACCCGGTTAATCCATGCGTCCCGCACAGTCAGAGCCATAAAGGCCGCAAAGAGTCCCAAAAGAATCAATGCTTCTCCCCGGCTTAAAAAGAAATCCCTAAAAATCATCAGAAGCAAAATGACGCCAACAAGAATGGATGCGAGAAAATCCCATCGCAGGCGGACTTTAAACGCATGAATGGCGCCGCAGCATCCCAATACGACCAGAAGGTTAAAAATGTTGGAGCCAAGGACGTTTCCCACGGCAATTTCATTGTTGCCGGCCAAAGATGCCGTGGCGCTGACAGCCAGTTCGGGTGCGCTGGTGCCAAACGCCACAATCGTCAGCCCGATAATAATACTGGGCACCCGCAACATTTTTGCAACCGATGAACTTGCTTCCACGAAAAAGTCGGCTCCCTTGATCAGAAGAACAAATCCTACAATCAGCATTACATACACTTTTACATTCATCGTTTTCCCTCTTTTCTATAATTGTAGTTTTCCCTGTTGTCCGGAAAGCCAGCTGTTTTAAACGATACAATAACCGCCAAGTTCATCAAGGTAAATTTGGTCAGGTTGTAAAAATAAAAAAAAGCAGGGCTTTTGCCATATCACAAGGATATAACAAAAGTCTCGCTTATTATATGCGTACCGGGCAGCTCTTATCAGACCTACATCCAATTTGATAAAATTCGATTCATCTGTCTGCCGTGATGACGATAACGCAAAACATTTGCCAAAAACTTCAACAAATGCAAGCTACTCCCTCTTATTAGTTTTAGTATATTCATTTTCCAGAAATTTGTCAAGACGAAATCAAAAACAATTTTCATATCCATTCTGACGAAGAAAAAACCCCTTTCCAAGGGGTTTTTCTCACTACAGTTTATATAAGAGGTTAAAAAGGGAGGAGAGCTGATATTCGTTATCAGCCCGAGTATTATGAAAAAAATCTCATAAGCATATCACATTTACGGCATTGATGGTTGCTTACAAAACATAGTATATCCAGGAATCGTGAAGAAATCGTGTTGTTTGTGTAAAAGGTTTTTGAATGATTTGTGAACAACTAATGAACGATAACAAGAACCGTTATAAATGGAATGGCGGATGTGTAAATGATTGAATTTTGTCAAATACTGTGATATATTAATGTGGAAAAGTGAAAGAAAAGGTAACAGGGAAGGAAAGGAACTGTTACAGGAAGGGTGTCGTTTATGGTAGATCAATGGTATATCACGATTCCGGAACTGACGGGAGGAGAAAAAAGAAAGATTTATGTTTATCTGCCGGAATCTTATTTTACGGAACCAGGGAGACGGTATCCGGTGTTGTATATGTTTGACGGACATAATGTGTTTTTTGATCAGGATGCTACTTATGGCAAGTGCTGGGGAATGAAAGAATACATGGATAAAACCGGCACCCAGATGATTGTGGCAGCAGTGGAGTGTAATCACAGTCCGGATCATGGACGATTGAAAGAGTATACTCCCTTTGATTTTCAGGAAAGAGGAATCGGAGAGATTCGTGCAAAGGGAAAGATTACAATGGAATGGATGGTCCATACTTTTAAAAGGGAGATAGACCAAAAGTACCGCACATTGCCAGAGAGGGAACATACCTTTATTGCAGGAAGTTCTATGGGAGGATTGATGACGTTGTATGCAGTGCTGGAATACAATTCGGTGTTTTCCCGTGGAGCCGCTCTTTCCCCCTCTGTATGGGTGGCGCGGCGAAAGATAGAACAGATGATTGAAAAGGCAAAGGTTCGTCCGGATACGGTCCTTTACATGGATTATGGTTCAGAGGAATTTAAGAATCATGCCAACATGAGAAATCTGTTTGCCAGAGTTGCTTTACTCTTGATGGAAAAACAGATTTTGACGGTGAGTCGGATTGTTCCGGGAGGCCAGCATTGTGAGTCCAGCTGGGAACGTCAGATTCCGTTTTTTGTAAATACGCTGTTGTACTAGAAATTATAATGAAAATTAATGGAAAGGCAGAATGAAGAAAAGATGGAAACACAATATTTCAGGGAATACAGCCCTGCTCTTAGCAGGGATATGGAATGGAAGGTTTACGGACATGCGGGCAGGCCGGTTTTGTTTATTCCCTGTCAGGACGGACGTTTTTTTGATTTTGAAAATTTTAAAATGACCGATGTATGGTCTCCGTGGATTGACTCTGGCAAAGTGATGGTATTTGCCATTGATACCATGGACCGGGAAACCTGGTCTAACCGGAACGGAGATCCAGGATGGAGAAGCTGGCGTCATGAACAGTGGATTCGGTATATTCTGGATGAGATGGTTCCATTTATGCGATGGATGGCAAATGAGCGAAATGGCTGGGACGGGAAGCCGGGAGTCATGGCGTTTGGATGCAGCCTGGGGGCCACCCATGGAGTGAATTTGTATTTTCGGTTTCCGGCAGTGTTTGACCGGCTATTGGCTTTAAGCGGCATTTATACGGCAGATTACGGGTTTCATGGATATATGGATGAGCGGGTTTACTTAAATTCCCCCTTACATTATCTGCCGAATATGTCAAAAGATCATTCTTACATTGAAAACTATAATCGAAATAAGGCAGTTATCTGTGTGGGACAAGGTCCATGGGAGATTCCGGATTCCACACGGCAGCTGCAGAGAATTTTAAATGAAAAGGGAATTGGGGCCTGGGTGGATTACTGGGGGTATGACTGTTCCCATGATTGGCCCTGGTGGTATAAGCAGGTGGAATATTTCCTTCCTTATTTGTTGGAATAGGGATTTTGGTTTTGCTTGTTGGCAGATGAAATGCAAAAAAGGAAAGGAAATAAGTATTTATGAAAAACGTGATTTTTATTTCTCCCAATTTTCCCACAAACTACTGGCAGTTTTGCAGAGAGCTTAAGAACAATGGGATGAATGTGCTGGGCATTGGGGATCAGCCATATTATGAATTGATGCCAGAGTTAAAAGGTAGCTTAAATGAGTACTATAAGGTCAGCAGCCTGGAAAATGAAGACGAGGTATATCGGGCTGTGGCATTTTTTGCATTCAAATATGGAAGGATTGAGTGGCTGGAATCCAACAATGAGTACTGGCTGGAGCGGGATGCCAGACTTCGGACGGATTTTAACATTCAAAGCGGATTTCGGACAGAAGATATTCCCCGGATTAAATATAAGTCCAAAATGAAGGAATACTACAAAAAGGCGGGGATTCCGGTGGCCCGCTATCATGTGGTAGAAGATTTGGAAGGATGTCTGACATTTGCCGCTGAAGTGGGCTATCCGCTGGTGGCAAAGCCGGACAATGGGGTGGGTGCTTCCGATACATGGAAAATTGAAAGCGAAAATCAGCTGAAAGGATTTTTTGGACGGAGAATGCCAGGGGTTCCCTATATTATGGAAGAATTTGTGTACGCTGAGGTAAATTCCTATGATGCGATCATTGATTCCAATGGAAATCCTATTTTTGAAACTGGGAATGTGACTCCCATGTCCATTATGGATATTGTCAACAATGCAGACAATTCCATTTATTATATTTTAAAAAGACTTCCCGACGATACCCGTGCAATAGGCCGTGCAGCGGTGAAGAGTTTTGGAGTAAAAAGCCGTTTTGTCCATTTTGAATTTTTCCGTCTCACCCGTAATCAGGATGGACTGGGAAAAAAGGGAGATGTGGTGGCTTTGGAAGTAAATATGCGTCCTTGCGGGGGATTTACACCAGATATGATCAATTTTGCCCACAGCACCAATGTATATAAAATATGGGCAGACATGATTGCTTTTGATCATTCCATGATACCCGTCGGAAAACATGCCTACTGCGCTTTTGCCGGCCGCCGGGACGGAAAGGACTTTGTCATGAATCATCAGGAAATCATGGGAAGGTTCGGGGAGAATATGAAAATGGCCGAGCGTTTGCCGGATGTTCTGGCAGGCGCCATGGGCAATCAGATGTATGTGGCTGTATTTGATACAAAAAAAGAGATGGAAGAGTTTTACAGAACCATCTTGGAGTGTTATAATCATTAAGCAGCTGTGAGAACGAATCAGACAAGTGAATGTGCCAGTGAAGGAAAATTTGTTGTAAAGCACAGGAAAGAAAGGAGAATGGAATGAAGAATCCAACAGTGACAATTACAATGGAAGACGGAGGAGTGATTACCATAGAGCTGTATCCAGATGTGGCTCCTAACACGGTGAGAAATTTTATCAGCCTGATTCAGAAAGGGTATTATGATGGCCTGATTTTCCATCGGGTAATCGAGGGATTTATGATACAGGGAGGCTGTCCACAGGGAAGTGGAATGGGAGGTCCCGGATATTGTATTCCAGGAGAATTTCCTCAAAACGGTTTTATCAATGAATTGAAACATACAAGAGGTGTGGTTTCCATGGCCCGTACAAGTGTGCCGGATTCTGCTGGTTCTCAGTTTTTCATCATGCATGCGGACATTCCAGATCTGGACGGAAGCTATGCCGCTTTTGGACGGGTGACAGAAGGTATGGACGTGGTGGACCGGATTGCCGGAACACGGGTGGATTACAGCGACCGTCCTCTAATGGACCAACGGATGAAACAGGTGACGGTGGATACTTTTGGAGAGGAATATGAGGAACCGGAAAAGCTGTAAACACGGGAGGATTTTTCAGACAGAATGGTTTTGGAACAGGAAATAATAATAGAAGGAATCCCATATTCTGTGGTGATTTCCGATGAGGTAGAAACCCTTCTTGCGGCGAAAGCGGCAGGGAGGGTTATTGTTGGCATGGCGGGAAAAGAAGAGAATCCGCCTCTTTCTATGGCGCGGTATCTGGTGGAGAGTCTGGAGGCGGCAGACAATCTGTACTTAGAACGAGTGGTAAGGAGGCAGGCACATCTGCCCTGGGTGATTGGGGAGAGCAGGCGGATATTACTTCGGGAGTTTACATGCGAGGACGCGGACCAGGTATTGCAAGAGCCAGAGGACCAGGACGCAGACCGGGTGTTTTATGAGCCGGACAGACTTTCGGCGTATATTGAGAGCCAGTATGGATTGTTTGAGTATGGACTGTGGGCTGTGGTGGAAAAAGAAAGGGGAAAAGTGATTGGAAAAGCTGGAATCACCAGAGTGGACAGCCAGGGGAAGATGGAGCTGGCTTATCATATTTTTCGGCCCTACCGCCGCCAGGGATATGGGGAAGAGGCTTGCCGGATAGTGCTTCAATATGTAAAGGAAGCGTATGACTGCCCGGTTTATGCGGTTCTGGAGGCAGAAAACAACGCTTCCAGAACCTTGTTGGAAAAACTGGGCTTTGCAGTTATGGAGCAAAAATGTAGCGAATCAGGGCATCGGTATTATCTCTACGAACCGTGTTGATGAGAATGCCAAGAAGCGGGTTTGCCCCCAGTCTCATGTCATTGGCAAAGTCCGTGTCAGACAGATCAATGGCAAAAGCTTTCATCTCGCCGTTTTCTCCGGCAGAATAATACAAATGGTCCTGTACCAGAGATAAAAGCTCAGGGGGAAGCTCCTTTTCCAGGTCAAGATATCCATCCAGAGCAGCAAAATGCTGGATGGTGGCAGGATCTCCAATCATAATATCCAAATCCTGGGAAAATACCAGAGCGGAGATTTTGGCCAAGGTAGCGTAGCTTAGTTCACTGGCATTGTCCCCATAAGTAATGTAGGCAGTCTCCACATTGATTCGGTCTTTTTTGCCAAGATTCTGATATGCGGCAAAGTCCTCTTCCAAAGGTGAGAAATTTACTCCTTCTTCTGAATAACTGTTAATTACCATACAGAACAGGGCGGTTTTAAAAGTGCTTTGGTAAATAGAGGTGGCTACCACCTGAACAACCAGAAAGGCAGCCACAACAAGGGCCATATGAACTTTATAGTAGGCCCATATATACCAGGCCCTGTCTTTCCAGGTCATGGCTTTCAGTTTTTCAAGCTCAGTAAGCTCTGGTTTTGGCTCTGGTTTTGAGACGGATTGGGAAGGTTCGTTTTGACGGCGCATGGATTCTTCAGTTATTTTCATTCGGAAGAAATTCTCCTTTCTTTTGGGGATCTATCTTTCCCACCGTCCGGAGGCTCCGCAGGGAAGAATCAGTCTGGACTCTTTTACCGGAAGGCCGATCTCTTGTGCCTGGACTTGTCCGCCCCATTTGGAACCGATTTCGGTGCCAAGAAGATAGGCCAGCACAGCTGGAGCCAATCCTGTGGTGTAGGAATTGATCAGGAAAAAAAGCGGTTTTTCTGACAATACCTGACTGCACAGATGAATCAGAGAATGAATGGAATCTTCAATCTTCCAGATCTCGCCTTTGGGACCCCGGCCGTAGGAAGGCGGGTCCATAATGATGGCGTCATATCGGTTCTGCCGGCGGATTTCCCGCTCTACAAATTTCACACAGTCGTCTACCAGCCAGCGGATGGAAGCTTTTTCTAAATGGGAGGAAACTGCATTTTCCTTCGCCCAGCCCACCATTCCTTTTGAGGCGTCTACATGTGTGACCGATGCTCCGGCCTGGGCAGCGGCAAGAGTGGCTCCGCCGGTGTAGGCAAACAGATTTAATACCCGGACCGGTTCTTTTGCGTTTCGGATTTTTTCCTGACACCAGTCCCAGTTGACGGCCTGTTCCGGAAAAAGGCCGGTATGTTTAAAATGAAACGGTTTTAGCTGGAAGATCAGTTCTTTATAGGAAATGGTCCATTGGTCCGGCAGATCAAAAAACTCCCATTGTCCTCCGCCTTTACTGCTGCGGTGGTAGTGGGCGTTTGGATGCTCCCAGCCCGGATGGGATTTTGAGGTGTTCCAGATGATCTGCGGGTCAGGGCGGATTAACGTATAATCGCCCCAGCGTTCCAGCTTTTCTTTGCCGGAACAGTCAATGACCTGATAATCTTTCCAATTGTCTGCAACCCACATAACAGGGAACCGCCTTTCTTTGCTCCGCCAAGGTGGGCGGGCTGTATGTATTCTTGTGGGTTCATTATAGCGTTATGAGGGGAGAAGGTCAAGGGGTTCTGGTTTTTCCTCTTCATTTTCATGGCGGAAGGAAGGGGGGATTAAGTAAGGGTAGGAATATCGTAAGAAAATTGTTAGATTAATTATGGAAATTTTGGTTGAATCATGGAAGGGATCTTGCTAAAATGGAAGGCAGATCCAAAATATTAAAATACAAAGGAACCAATCATAAAGGAGCAAAATACATAGAAAACCCTTGATAACAATTTTTATGATTTTTGATGAGGCAAAAGGAGAGACATTATGAAAAAACGTAGTTTGGCAGTTTTGGCCCTTGCTGCGATGATGACGTTTGGCACCACAGGAATTTCGGCAATGGCTGCAGAAGGGTGGGTTCAAGAGGGCGGAAACTGGGTATACTATGACAATTCCGGCAGTCGTATTTATAATGCATGGCGCAAGGGCGGAGACGGATTGTGGCGGTATTTAAACGGCAATGGAGTGATGGCCATTAGTTCCTGGGTGGATAATGATGATTATTATGTAGGTCAGGACGGGATTATGATGACCAATCAATGGCTGGAGACCGAAAGCAACCGTTATTCAGGCGCTACGGACTGGTATTATTTTGGCCAGAGCGGCAAGCGGGTGAGAGAAAAATGGGAAAAGATCAATGATAAGTGGTATCATTTTGGGGATGACGGGGTGATGGAAACCGGCTGGATTCTGGATAATATGTACTACTGTGATGACAATGGAGTCATGGTGACTGGATGGCAGCGGTTGTTTGCACCAGATGAGAATGACGACGATTATTATGATTACGGTCCTTATGTGGAAGACGATCAGGACGGGAAGCATTGGTATTATTTTACCAACAGCGGCAAGAAAGTAATTCCCAGCAGCAATGGGGACGAGCTGAAACTGAAAAAGATCAACGGCGTGTATTACAGTCTTGCAGAAGATGGCGCCATGCAGACCGGATGGAGCTGTATGGTGGGAGATGAGTCGGATAATATTGAGGATTACCGCTTTGTGGATTCCAACGGCCAGGTCCGGGTGGGATGGTACACCACAGAACCGCCGGAGCATCTTCAGGACAATTATGAACATGATGTGGAATGGTTTTATTTTTCCAACAAAGGAGTTCCAAAAGTAGGTCCGCCCAGAGGCAGCGCCAAATCCAGTGATCTGGTAAAGATCAACGGCAACACATATCTGTTTGACGACAAGGGAGTTCCTGTATACGGGCTGCAGAAGATATATCTGGATAATGACGAGACTGAGTATACGGCATATTATTTCGGAAGCCGGAAACAGAGCACCATGTTAAAAGGCCGGCACAACATTGATGAAGGCGGAAACACAAGCCAGTTTTACTTTGCCAGCAATGGTAAGGGCTATACCGGAGTTTATGAAAACTCTCTGTACTATATGGGAAAGATTCAGAAGGCAGATTCCGGCGTCCGTTATCAGGTGTACAGCCTGTGGATTGGAGGAAGTCTAAAGAATTATGTGGTCAATTCCTCCGGACGGATTGCCAAGAATACTACAGTAAAAGACCGGGATGGTGTAAAATATAAGACCAATGGCAGCGGAATCCTTCTGAAAGAGGACGACGAGGATGTGGAGGGGAAGACGTACACCGCGCCAGAAGAGCCGGAGTGGGATTATTTTAATTAATCGTTTCAATAGTTTCTGTGGACAAGGGGCGTGTGTTTTTTCGTTCACAGAGGGCATGAACAAAACATAAAGGAAAATCCTGTCGGTTTGCAGTTTGAACGATAATGTTTGAAAAGCAAATGGGCGGGATTTTTTTGCAGAATAGGTGTCCTGAATGCTTGTTTATGATTTTGCAAAAAAGTACTTGCATTTCCAGAAAATCCATGATAATATAGGAACGCTGTGACATGATAGCTATGAAGCGTGAGGTTGCTGCCGAGTTTTAAGGCAGGTTTTCCGTGGAGCGAATGTCAAGTTAGGAAACTGACGACAAGTCACTGTACCAATTGAACAGCTGTATTGTTAGCATACAGTAACGCAGTGTGGAGTCTGATTATGACACACACGGAGAAGTGTACAGTCACCGCTTGTCGTACTTCATCTAAAAGTGCGAAAAGGAGGCGACTTTTTTTATGGCAAGCCAAGTAATGAGAATCACATTGAAAGCTTATGACCACCAGCTGGTTGACCAGTCTGCCGGGAAGATTATCGAGACCGTAAAGAAGACGGGGGCCCAGGTGAGCGGGCCGGTGCCGCTGCCCACCAAGAAGGAAGTGGTAACGATCTTGAGAGCGGTACACAAATACAAAGATTCCCGCGAACAGTTTGAGCAGAGAACCCACAAGAGACTGATCGACATTATCACTCCCAGCCAGAAGACGATGGATGCTCTGTCAAAGCTGGAGATGCCGGCAGGTGTTCATGTAGATATTAAAATGAAACAAAAATAAGCTTTAGTATGATTGCTGTCACAGGCAATCCGCTGTAAGGAGGAAGAAAAATGAAGAAAGCTATTTTAGCTACAAAGGTCGGAATGACCCAGATCTTCAATGACCAGGGAGTTTTGGTCCCGGTGACGGTTTTACAGGCAGGTCCCTGCGTGGTGACTCAGGTAAAGACCGTTGAAAATGACGGCTACAAGGCGGTTCAGGTCGGTTTTGTGGACAAGAGAGAGAAATTGATCCGTAAGCCGGTGAAAGGGCATTTTGACAAGGCCGGCGTTGCTTATAAAAGATTTTTGAGAGAATTTCGTCTGGACAATGCAGAGGAATATTCCGTGAAGGATGAGATTAAAGTGGATATCTTTGCCGCAGGCGACAAGGTAGATGCCACTGCTGTCTCCAAAGGTAAAGGCTATCAGGGCGCGATTAAGAGATTTGGACAGCACAGAGGACCTATGACCCACGGTTCCAAATTCCATCGCCATCAGGGTTCCAATGGTTCCGCAACAACTCCGGGCCGTGTGTTTAAAGGCAAAGGGATGCCGGGACATATGGGCTGCGAGCAGGTAACGGTTCAGAATCTGGAAGTAGTTCGGGTAGATGCAGAAAACAACCTGATTCTGGTGAAAGGCGCCGTGCCGGGACCGAAAAAGTCTCTGGTGACACTGAAAGAAACCGTAAAGGTTGGCCGCTAAGGGCGGACCCACCGAGGAAAGGAGGAACACACAGAAATGGCAAACGTATCTGTTTACAATATGGAAGGCAAAGAAGTAGGCACCATGGAGTTAAGCGACGCAGTGTTTGGCGTGAAGGTGAACGAACATCTGGTTCACATGGCAGTTGTGGCTCAGCTTGCCAATAAACGTCAGGGAACACAGAAAGCAAAAACACGCGCCGAGGTGTCAGGAGGCGGCAGAAAGCCGTGGCGTCAGAAGGGAACCGGTCATGCAAGACAAGGTTCAACCAGAGCGCCCCAGTGGACCGGAGGCGGCGTGGTATTTGCCCCCACTCCAAGAGATTATACCATCCGCCTTAACAAAAAGGAAAAGAGAGCTGCATTAAAGTCCGCTTTGACCAGCCGGGTTCAGGAGAATAAATTCATTGTTCTTGACGAGCTGAAAATGGACGAGATCAAGACAAAGAAGTTCCAGAACATTTTGAATAATCTGAATCTGTCCGGAGCGTTGGTTGTGGTTGGCGCAGACAGCGACAATGTGGTGCTTTCCGCCAGGAATATTCCTGCTGTGAAGACTGCATATGTGAATACGATCAATGTATATGACATTTTGAAATACAATACCGTGGTAGCTACCAAGGCTGCCGTGGCGAACATTGAGGAGGTGTACGCATAATGGCAAACATTCAGTACTATGATGTCATCCTCAAGCCGGTAGTGACCGAGAAGAGCATGAATGCAATGGCTGATAAGAAATATACGTTCCTGGTTCACACCGATGCCAACAAGAGCATGATTAAGGAAGCGGTGGAAAAGATGTTTCCAGGGACAAAGGTGGCCCGTGTTAATACCATGAACAACGATGGGAAGACCAAGAGAAGAGGCATGACCTTTGGAAAGACAGCCAAGACAAAGAAAGCGATTGTCCAGCTGACCGAGGACAGCAAGGAGATTGAGCTTTTTGCAGGACTGTAAAGACAGTCCCCTGGGCTGCCGGGAAGATAAGTAGGAAAGTGTTGGAACGGCAGCAGAACTACGATTATACCCTGACTCGGAAAGCAGGGTGAAAAACAGGCAAAGTAAGGAAAGGAGTTTGTAGTCATGGCAATTAAGACTTATAACCCATATACACCGTCCAGAAGGCACATGACCAGTTCTGATTTCAGCGAGATTACCAAATCAACGCCGGAAAAATCTCTGGTTACTTCCTTGAAGAAGAATGCCGGACGTAATAATCAGGGCAAAATTACTGTGAGACACCGGGGAGGTGGAAGCAGAAGAAAATATAGAATGATTGATTTTAAGAGAAATTCAAAGGATGGGATTCCGGCAGTTGTGCTTGGTATCGAATACGATCCCAACCGGAGCGCTAACATTGCTCTGATCTGCTATGCAGACGGAACCAAATCCTATATTCTTGCTCCCGCAGGTTTGACAGACGGCATGAAGGTGATGAGCGGTGAGACTGCAGAAGCCAAGACCGGCAACTGTCTGCCTCTGGCAAACATTCCGGTGGGCGCTCAGATTCACAACATTGAGCTGCATCCGGGAAAGGGCGGCCAGCTGGTTCGCTCCGCAGGAAATTCTGCTCAGCTGATGGCAAAAGAAGGGAAATATGCTACGTTGAGACTTCCCTCCGGCGAGATGAGAATGGTTCCGATTGTATGCCGCGCTACGATCGGTGTTGTGGGCAACGGGGAGCACAATCTGATCAATATTGGTAAGGCAGGAAGAAAACGTCATATGGGTATCCGTCCTACGGTCCGCGGTTCGGTTATGAACCCCAACGACCATCCTCACGGCGGTGGTGAAGGCAAGACCGGTATCGGCCGTCCGGGTCCGAGTACTCCATGGGGCAAACCGGCTCTGGGCCTGAAGACCAGAAAGAAGAACAAACAGTCCAATAAGCTTATCATCAGAAGACGTGATGGCAAGACGATCAAATAATTGAAGGAGGATCAAACCCTATGGGACGTTCGTTAAAAAAAGGACCATTTGCAGACGCACATCTGTTAAAAAAGATTGATACACTGAACGCGTCAGGCCAGCATCAGGTGATTAAAACCTGGTCCCGCCGTTCCACCATCTTTCCTCAGATGGTTGGACATACCATCGCAGTACACGACGGAAGAAAACATGTTCCGGTTTACGTGACTGAGGATATGGTTGGCCATAAGCTGGGTGAGTTTGTAGCAACCAGAACTTACAGAGGCCACGGCAAAGACGAGAAGAAATCCAAACGGTAATCACCGCATTTGAAAGGAGGTTATTAGCAATGGCTAAAGGACATAGAAGTCAGATTAAGAGAGAAAGAAACGCGAAAAGGGACACCCGTCCGTCTGCCAAGTTATCCTACGCCCGCGTATCCGTTCAGAAAGCGTGTTTCGTTTTGGACGCCATTCGGGGAAAGGATCTGGAGACTGCAATCGGTATTGTTACCTACAATCCCAGATATGCTTCTACTTTGATTAAGAAATTACTGGAGTCGGCAGCAGCCAACGCCGAGAACAACAATAATATGGATCGCTCCAAACTGTATGTGGAGGAGTGCTATGCCAACAAGGGGCCGACCATGAAGAGAGTAAAACCAAGGGCACAGGGCAGAGCTTACCGGATCGAGAAGAGAATGAGCCACATTACCGTTGTGCTGAATGAAAGATAGGAGGCAAATATGGGACAGAAAGTTAATCCACATGGCTTGAGAGTCGGTGTTATCAAGGATTGGGATTCCAAATGGTATGCAGAGGGCGACTTCGCCGATTGTCTGATTGAAGATTATAACATTCGTAAATTTCTGAAGAAGAAACTGTTTGATTCAGGAATTTCCAAGATAGAGATTGAGAGAGCTTCCGAGAGAGTAAAAGTCATTATTTATACGGCAAAGCCCGGAGTTGTCATTGGCAGAGGCGGATCTGCTATTGAAAAGCTGAAAGGGGAAGTTCAGAAGCTGACCGACAAAAAGCTCCTGATTGACATTAAGGAGATCAAGAAGCCAGAGCGTGACGCACAGCTGGTAGCTGAGAGCATTGCTCAGCAGCTGGAGAACCGTGTGTCTTTCCGTCGGGCTATGAAGTCCACCATGGGTCGTTCCATGAAAGCCGGCGTAAAGGGAATCAAGGCAGCTGTTGGAGGACGTTTAGGCGGTGCTGATATTGCCCGTACAGAGTTTTACAGCGAGGGTACGATTCCGCTGCAGACTTTGAGAGCGGATATTGACTATGGTTTCGCTGAGGCAGATACCACCTACGGCAAATTGGGTGTTAAGGTGTGGATCTATAAGGGCGAAGTACTTCCTGCGAAAGGAAACAAGGAAGGGAGCGATAAATAATGTTAATGCCTAAGAGAGTAAAGCGCCGCAAACAGTTCCGCGGAAGCATGGCGGGCAAGGCGATGAGAGGAAATACCATCAGCTATGGTGAGTATGGCCTGGTAGCAACCGAACCCTGCTGGATTAAATCCAACCAGATTGAGGCAGCCCGTGTGGCCATGACCCGTTATATTAAGCGTGGCGGTAAAGTATGGATTAAGATTTTCCCGGACAAACCAGTTACAGCAAAACCGGCAGAGACTCGTATGGGTTCCGGTAAAGGCGCCCTGGAATATTGGGTTGCTGTGGTAAAACCGGGCAGAGTGATGTTTGAGATCGCAGGCGTTCCGGAAGAGACTGCCCGTGAGGCATTGCGTCTTGCCATGCATAAGTTGCCCTGCAAATGTAAGATTGCTGCTAAAGCAGATTTAGAAGGCGGTGAATAACAGTGAAGACTAATAAATTCGTAGAAGGATTAAAAGGAAAAACGGCTGCAGAACTGCAGGAAGAATTGGTAGCTGCAAAGAAAGAACTGTTCAACTTGAGATTCCAGAATGCGACCAACCAGCTGGAAAATACCAGCCGGATTAAAGAGGTCCGCAAGAATATCGCCAGGATTCAGACTGTTATCACAGAGAAGTCAAAACTGGCATGACTGACCGAAAGCAACTTAGTGAATCGGAACTGTTTATAATTCAGAGAGGAGATTCAAGACATGGAAAGAAATCTTAGAAAGACCCGTGTCGGCAAAGTCGTCAGCGATAAGATGGATAAGACCATTGTGGTTGCCATTGAGGACCATGTGAAACATCCGCTGTATGGCAAGATCGTGAAAAAGACCGTAAAGCTGAAAGCCCATGACGAGAAAAATGAGTGCGGCGCAGGCGATACCGTAAAAGTGATGGAGACCAGACCTTTGTCCAAAGACAAGAGATGGAGACTGGTAGAGATTATCGAGAAAGCTAGATAAAGAACTTTGGAAAGGAGTTGGCAGGCATGATTCAGCAGGAGACCAGATTGAGAGTTGCTGATAACACCGGAGCAAAAGAGCTTCTTTGTATCCGGGTTATGGGTGGGTCCACAAGAAGATATGCGAATATCGGTGATATTATCGTCGCGTCTGTTAAAGATGCAACACCAGGCGGCGTTGTAAAGAAAGGCGATGTGGTAAAGGCAGTAGTGGTGCGCACCGTCAAGGGCGCCCGCCGGAAAGACGGTTCCTATATCCGGTTTGATGAGAATGCAGCAGTGATTATCAAAGATGACAAGACCCCAAGAGGCACCCGTATCTTTGGGCCGGTTGCCAGGGAACTGCGCGAGAAACAGTTTATGAAGATTGTTTCTCTGGCGCCTGAAGTACTGTAAGGAGGTATGGACTGTGCATAAAATTAAAAAAAATGACCTGGTAAAGGTAATCACAGGAAAAGATAAAGAGAAGACCGGCAAGGTGCTGCACGTTCATGACGGCAAGGTGATCGTGGAAGGATGTAATCTGATTACAAAACATGCAAAGCCGAGCACAGCCAATCCTCAGGGAGGCATTGTTCATCAGGAAGCTCCCATGGATATTTCCAATGTCATGTTGGTTGTAGACGGAAAGGCCACCAGAGTCGGATTTCAGGTAATAGACGGCAAAAAAGTCCGTGTTGCCAGAGCAACCGGAAAAGTCATTGACTGATTTTGATAAGGAGGAACGTAAGAGTGGCTAGATTAAAAGAAATGTATCAGAACGAGATGGTTGACGCTCTGATGAAAAAGTTTGGTTATAAGAACGTCATGCAGGTCCCGAAGCTGGAAAAGATCGTAGTCAACATGGGCGTGGGAGAGGCAAAGGAAAATGCCAAGATCCTGGACTCTGCTGTTAGAGATCTGGAATTGATTACCGGCCAGAAGGCTGTTACCACCAAGGCGAAAAAGTCCGTTGCAAACTTTAAGCTTAGAGAAGGAATGGCAATCGGATGTAAAGTTACCCTGCGGGGAGAAAAAATGTACGAGTTTGCAGACCGCCTGATCAATCTGGCTCTGCCTCGTGTCCGCGACTTCCGCGGCGTGAATCCAAACGCTTTTGACGGCAGAGGAAATTATGCCCTGGGAATCAAGGAACAGCTGATTTTCCCGGAGATTGAATATGATAAAGTTGACAAGGTAAGAGGAATGGACGTAATCTTTGTTACCACTGCTAAGACCGACGAAGAAGCCCGTGAACTCTTGACATTATTCAATATGCCATTTGCTAAATAACAGGAGGAATGATCCATGGCGAAAACTTCAATGAAGATTAAACAGCAGCGTCCGGCGAAATTCTCCACCAGAGAATATAACCGCTGCAGAATCTGCGGACGTCCGCATGCATATTTGAGAAAGTATGGGATTTGCCGTATATGCTTCCGTGAACTGGCATACAAGGGACAGATTCCTGGTGTTAAAAAGGCAAGCTGGTGAGGCAGGTATTTAACACTTAGCGAACCTAAGCCCCAGGCGAAGGGGAGATTTGTGTAAAGCCGTTCTTCGGCCCAAGGGAGAAGAACTTCCTCATAAACCACCAGCAAAAACCAATAAGGAGGACAATATCTACCATGACAATGAGTGATCCCATTGCAGATATGCTTACAAGAATCCGTAATGCAAATACTGCCAAGCATGATACAGTGGACGTACCTTCATCCAAGATGAAGTTGGCCATTGCCGATATTCTGGTAAAAGAAGGTTATGTTCAGAAGTATGATATCGTAGAGGACGGCACATTCAAGACAATCCGTATTACTTTGAAGTACGGCGCTGACAAGAATGAAAAGATCATCACCGGTATCAAGAGAATTTCCAAGCCAGGTCTGCGGGTATATGCCAATAAAGAGGACCTGCCGAAGGTACTTGGCGGTCTTGGAACCGCTATCATTTCTACAAACCAGGGCGTAGTGACCGATAAGGAAGCGCGTCAGTTAGGTGTAGGCGGCGAAGTACTGGCATTTGTGTGGTAATGCAGCTTCATAAAGCCAAGTTCTAGGCAAAGGCTGAAACCTGCACAAGCACAAATTAAGAATCGTAAAACTGAAAACAGAAAGGGTTTTACTCCCTTTCCGAAAATCTAAGTAGGAGGTAAATGGCATGTCACGTATAGGAAGAATGCCAATCGCAGTTCCGGCAGGTGTGACCGTAACCATTGCGGAAAATAATAAAGTGACAGTAAAAGGTCCGAAAGGCACTCTGGAGAGAGAGCTTCCGGCAGAAATGTCAATTAAAGAAGAAGACGGACATATCGTCGTAACCAGGCCGAATGACTTAAAGAGGATGAAATCTCTTCACGGCCTTACCAGAACACTGATCAACAATATGGTGGTTGGTGTGACCAATGGCTATGAGAAGGTTCTTGAGGTAAACGGCGTTGGTTATCGTGCATCGAAACAGGGAAAGAAATTAACCTTGAACCTGGGCTATTCTCACCCGGTGGAAATGGAAGATCCAGAAGGTTTGGAAACCGTTTTAGAAGGGCAGAATAAGATTACGGTAAAAGGTATCGATAAAGAGAAGGTTGGCCAGTATGCTGCCGAAATCAGAGATAAGAGAAGACCTGAGCCATATAAGGGCAAGGGAATTAAGTATGCCGATGAGACGATCAGACGTAAAGTTGGTAAGACTGGTAAGAAGTAGATAAGGAGAGGGCGAAAATGGTTAGTAAGAAATCAAGAAAAGAAGTTCGCGTTAAAAAACATACCAGATTACGTAACCGCTTTGCAGGCACTGCAGAGAGACCGCGTCTGGCTGTGTTCAGAAGCAATAATCATATGTATGCTCAGATCATTGACGATTCTGTGGGCAATACTCTGGCAGCGGCATCTACCTTGGAGAAAGCAGCAAAAGAGGAACTGAAACATACCAATGATGTGGCTGCGGCCAGCTATGTTGGAACTCTGATCGCTAAGAGAGCGCTGGAGAAGGGAATCGAGGAGGTTGTATTTGACCGGGGCGGTTTCATTTACCAGGGTAAGATTCAGGCACTTGCAGATGCGGCCCGTGAAGCCGGTCTGAAATTCTAGTAGAGAGGAGAGCAGCATGAAGCGTACAATCATTGACGCAAGTCAGTTAGAATTAAATGACAATGTAGTAGCAATCAAGCGTGTATCAAAGACGGTAAAAGGCGGTCGTACCATGAGATTCTCTGCTCTGGTAGTGGTTGGCGACGGCAATGGCCATGTTGGTGCAGGCTTGGGAAAAGCCGGAGAAGTGCCGGAAGCCATCCGCAAGGGAAAAGAGGCAGCAGCCAAGAATCTGGTGGAGATTCCGGTAGATGAGAATCAGAGCATTCCCCATGATATTCTTGCTCAGTTCGGCAGCTCCAGCGTACTGATGAAGAGAGCGCCTGAAGGTACTGGTATCATCGCAGGCGGTCCGGCTCGTGCCGTACTGGAACTGGCAGGAATCAAAAACGTTCGTGCCAAGTCTCTTGGTTCCAACAACAAGACCAACGTTGTGCTTGCCGTGATTCAGGGACTGACCCAGCTTAAGACTCCGGAGGAGTATGCAAGACTGCGCGGCAAATCCGTAGACGAGATTTTGGGCTAAGGAGGAGAATGAGATGGCAGAGAAGTTAAAAGTAACATTAGTCAAATCCACCATCGGGGCAATTCCGAAACACAGAGCAACTGTGGAAGCCCTGGGACTTCGTAAGCTCAACAAGACGGTTGAGCTGCCAGATAACGATGCCGTGAGAGGCATGATCTGGCATGTGAAGCATTTGGTGAAAGTAGAAGAAGTCTAATTACTGAAGCAAGGAGGTGCAATGTAATGGATTTATCGAATTTACAACCGGCAGCCGGTTCCAAACACAGCGATAATTTCAGAAGAGGGCGCGGTCATGGTTCCGGTAACGGCAAGACAGCCGGTAAGGGACATAAGGGCCAGAAAGCTCGTTCCGGCGCTCCAAGACCGGGATTTGAGGGCGGTCAGATGCCTCTGTATCGCCGTATTCCAAAGAGAGGGTTTACCAACCGCAATACGAAAGAGATCGTTGCAATCAATGTGAGCGCTTTGGAGCGTTTTGACAATGATGCAGTGGTCACTGTAGAGTCCCTGATGGAATGCGGTATCATCAAGAATCCCAGAGACGGTGTCAAGATTCTTGGTGACGGAGAATTAACCAAAAAGCTGACCGTTAAAGTAGATGCATTCAGCGATGGTGCAAAAACAAAGATTGAGGCTTTAGGTGGAACCTGCGAGGTGATCTAATATGTTAAAGACACTCCAAAATGCGTGGAAGGATAAAGAGATCCGTAAAAAGCTTCTTTATACTTTCATGATGCTGGTAGTGATTCGCTTCGGGTCGGAACTTCCGATTCCCGGAGTGAATACTTCCTATTTTGCTGAATTTTTTGCCAAGCAAAGCGGCGATGCATTCAACTTTTTCGATGCCATGACAGGAGGTTCTTTCACATCTCTGTCCGTATTGGCCTTAAGCATCACACCCTATATCACATCTTCCATTATTATGCAGCTGCTGACTATCGCAATTCCCAAGCTAGAAGAAATGCAGCGGGAAGGGGAGGACGGCAGAAAAAAGATTGCGGAGTATACCCGTTATCTGACTGTGGTGCTGGCGCTTATGGAGTCTACCGCTATGGCGGTCGGCTTTGGCGGTCAGGGAATGTTGATTGGCTATAATGAGCAGGGATTTATGGGAAAAGCCTCTATGGTGGTGATTGCAGTATTGACAATGACAGCAGGAAGTGCATTTTTGATGTGGGTCGGAGAGCGAATCACAGAAAAGGGCATAGGAAACGGGATTTCCATTGTTCTGTTGTTCAATATTGTATCTTCCCTTCCAGATGATGTAAGCAGCTTGTATAATACCTTTATGAATGGAAAAATCATTGCCGTGCAGGTAGTGATGCTTCTGGTAATACTGGCAATAGCAGCAGCCATGGTGGTGTTTGTTGTATATTTGCAGGATGGTGAGCGCAGGATTCCTGTACAGTATTCTAAAAAGATGGTTGGAAGAAAAATGGTTGGCGGTCAGTCTTCCCATATTCCGTTGAAAATCAATACAGCCGGGGTTATCCCCGTAATTTTCGCCTCTTCCATCTTGTCATTTCCGGTTGTGATTGCCCAGTTTTTCAATCCGGATTACAGCACGATTCCAGGAAAAATCCTGATGATGCTGAATTCGTCTTACTGGTTCCGGCCCGAAATGCCATGGTATTCCATCGGTTTGGTGATTTATATTGTGTTGATTGTGCTGTTTGCTTATTTCTACACATCCATCACTTTTAATCCGCTGGAAGTAGCCAATAATATGAAAAAGTCTGGCGGTTTTATTCCAGGTATCCGGCCAGGTACGCCGACTTCCCAGTTTTTGGACGGTATTTTGAACTATATTATCTTTATTGGCGCTGTAGGTCTGATTGTGATCAGCGTAATACCGATTATGATTTCAGGTCTGTTTGGTGTCAGTCGTTTGTCCTTCATGGGGACATCCCTGATTATTATTGTCAGCGTTATATTAGAGACGATCAAGGCCATTGAGTCACAGGTAGTTGTCCGGAACTATAAAGGCTTTTTAAACGATTAGGATAAGTTGGGAGAGCTGCTGCGCAGAAGGAATGGGCGGCAGCTTTTTCTGCATAAAAATTTTATGAATAATTGTGAATATACAGCGTAATAAAAAAAGAGGAGGTATGGATATGAAGATTATCATGTTGGGAGCACCAGGCGCAGGAAAAGGCACTCAGGCAAAAAAGATCGCAGAAAAATATGGGATTCCTCACATTTCCACAGGCGATATATTCCGTGCCAATATTAAAGGCGGCACAGAACTTGGAATGAAAGCCAAGTCTTATATGGATCAGGGACAGCTGGTGCCGGATGATGTGACCATTGGTATGCTTTTGGACCGGATTAGCGAGGCAGACTGTGCAGACGGTTATGTGCTGGATGGCTTTCCACGGACGATTCCTCAGGCAGAGAGTCTGACGCTGGCTCTGTCAAAGCGGGGAGAGAAGATGGACTATGCCATTGATGTGGATGTGCCGGACGAATCTATCGTAACCCGGATGGGAGGCAGAAGAGCCTGCTTAAAATGCGGCGCCACCTATCATGTTATGTTTAACCCGCCAAAGTCCGAAGGCGTATGTGACAGCTGCAAAGAGGCATTGGTGCTGCGGGATGACGATAAGCCGGAGACCGTTCAGAAACGTCTGACCGTTTATCATGATCAGACACAGCCATTAATTGAGTATTACAAAGGCCAGGGCATTCTGGTGACGGTGGACGGAACAAAAGAGCTGAACGATGTATTTAAAGACATTGTAAACGTCCTGGGGGCATAAATATGTCAGTATCGATTAAATCCGGACGGGAAATTGAACTGATGCGTGAGGCTGGAAGAATCCTTGCACAGGTCCATGAGGATTTGGGAAAGATGTTAAAGCCGGGGATTTCCACTCTGGACATTGACCGGGCTGGCGAACGGATGATCCGCGGTTATGGATGCGTTCCATCTTTTAAAAATTATAATGGATATCCGGCATCGATCTGTGTGTCAGTCAATGACGAGGTGGTCCATGGGATTCCGAATAAACACAGGCTTCTTAAAGAAGGTGATATTGTCAGCCTGGATGCAGGGGTGATTTATAACGGATATCATTCAGACGCGGCAAGAACCTATGCTATCGGCAAGGTGGGACCAGAGGTTCAACAATTAATTCAGGTGACAAAAGAATGCTTTTATGAAGGTATTAAACATGCCAGAGCAGGCAATCATCTCAATGATATCTCCCTTGCCATTCAGACTTATGCTGAGCATTTTGGCTATGGAGTGGTTCGCGATCTGGTAGGGCATGGAGTGGGAAAAGCGCTTCATGAGGACCCGGAGGTGCCGAATTTTTCTCAGAAGAGGAAAGGGATTCGGCTGCGTCCAGGCATGACCCTTGCCATAGAGCCAATGATTAATATGGGCCGTGCGGATGTGGTGTGGCTGGACGACAACTGGACCGTAGTGACGGATGACGGATCTCTTTCTGCCCATTACGAAAATACGATTTTGATAACCGATGGAGATCCGGAGATTTTATCTCTGTTATGAGGACGGTGAACAGGATGGATTATCAACCGGGCTGTCCGGCAAGGTCTCTTGCCGGACATGATAAAGATCAGTATTATATCATTTTGTCCGTGGACAAAGACCAAGTTTTTCTGACTGACGGAAGGCGGAGAACTTTGGCAAAGCCCAAGAAAAAGAACAAAAAGCACATTCAGGCAGACAAAGAGCTGCTGGTGGATGATTTTTCGGTGACAGATGATGAGATCTATACTCGTCTGAAACGATATAAAAAGTGCAGACAACTGCATGATTCAGAGTCCTGTGGCCCAGTGGCCGCGGAGTAGTTACACATTCAGGAGGTATGAGTACATGTCTAAAGCAGATGTAATTGAGATTGAAGGAACTGTGGTGGAAAAGCTGCCAAACGCCATGTTTCAGGTGGAATTGGAGAACGGACACCAGGTTCTGGCCCATATCAGCGGGAAACTGCGGATGAACTATATCCGGATTCTTCCGGGAGACCGGGTGACGATTGAATTGTCTCCCTATGATCTTTCCAAGGGGAGGATTATTTGGAGAGATAAATAAAATCAGACAACGGGGAGGGGGAATTTATCTGGAGGAGAAAACCGGGGAAATGTGAGGATTTATTTGGAGAAAAGGTAAAAAATGCTTGCATTTCAGTGGTTAGAGTGATATAATGTTGTGGCAACTTTGTTGATATGTTGGGTGGGTTGACCCAAGACTGGTTTCAAAACGTCGGCTTTATGGGCGTTTGGGGAGCTTGGCAGCGTCACAGGCTGGTTTGGCAGGTGAAAAGATGTCAGTGCTTTTGAAACCAGGGCAGTAAAGCGGAAAGGAGAGATTTGCCGTGAAGGTGAGGTCATCAGTAAAACCGATTTGCGAGAAATGCAAAATTATCAAGCGCAAGGGCAGCATCAGAGTAATCTGTGAAAATCCTAAGCACAAGCAAAGACAAGGTTAATTTTAAGAAAGAACAGGAGGTGTACGACGCAAATGGCTCGTATTGCAGGAGTTGATTTACCAAGAGAGAAGCGTGTCGAGATCGGCTTGACTTACATTTACGGGATTGGAAGAACCAGTTCTAACCGTATTTTGGCAGAAGCAGGCGTGAATCCGGATACTCGCGTGAAAGATCTGACCGATGATGAGGTCAAAAAGATTGCGGCAGTGATTGCGGACAGTCAGGTAGTGGAAGGTGATCTGCGCAGAGAGATTGCCATGAATATTAAGCGGCTGCAGGAGATCGGCTGTTATCGCGGCATCCGTCATAGAAGAAGTCTGCCGGTTCGGGGACAGAAGACAAAAACCAATGCAAGGACCCGGAAAGGACCACGTAAAACTGTGGCGAATAAGAAGAAATAAAAGCAGAAGCAGACTGGATCAGAGATCACGGTCAATACGAATCAAGTTGTATGTTTTAAAAACAGGAACAAGATTCAGGTATCCAAAGCTTCGGGACAGGTTTCCCGAATGCGTAGCGAATCAAGACGAAAGGAAAGTAGGTTAGTTTAAAATGGCTAAAAATAAGTCCACTGGAAAGAAAGTGACGAAAAAGCGCGTAAAGAAAAACGTTGAACGCGGACAGGCACATATCCAGTCATCTTTCAACAATACGATTGTAACGTTGACCGATGCACAGGGTAATGCTTTATCTTGGGCAAGTGCCGGAGGTCTGGGATTTAGAGGTTCAAGGAAATCTACTCCATATGCAGCTCAGATGGCTGCAGAGACTGCTGCCAAGGCAGCTATCGTACATGGTTTAAAGTCTGTTGACGTTATGGTAAAGGGTCCCGGTTCGGGTCGTGAAGCAGCAATCCGTGCACTTTCTGCATGCGGCATTGAAGTAACCAGCATTAAGGACGTAACCCCGGTTCCACACAACGGTTGCCGTCCGCCAAAACGTAGAAGAGTCTAATAGGAGGTACGAAAAGTGGCAGTAGATAGAGTTCCTGTTCTTAAAAGATGCAGATCCCTTGGTTTGGAACCCAGCTACTTGGGAATCAGCAAAAAGTCAAAAAGAGAAGTAAAACGGGCGAATCGGAAAGTGAGCGAGTACGGCATGCAGCTGCGGGAAAAGCAGAAAGCAAAATTCATCTATGGCGTGCTGGAGAAACCTTTCCGCAACTACTATGCAAAAGCAGAGAAGATGGAGGGTCAGGCTGGTGAGAATCTTTTGATTCTCTTGGAGAGAAGACTGGACAATGTAGTATTCCGGCTGGGATTTGGAAAGACCAGACGGGAGACCCGTCAGATTGTTGACCATAAGCATGTTCTGGTAAATGGAAAGTGCGTGAATATTCCGTCCTACCTGGTAAAGGCAGGGGATGTGATTGAGATCAAGGAGAAAGTAAAGTCTTCTCCCAGATATAAAATCGCTTTGGAAGCGACGATGGGACGTTTGGTTCCGGCATGGCTGGATGTGGACCATGAGAATCTTCGCGGTGTGGTGAAGTCTTTACCCACCAGGGAAGAGATCGATGTTCCGGTAGAAGAGATGCTTATCGTCGAGTTGTATTCTAAGTAAGTTTCCCTCGATAGACGAACCCAAAAGGAGGGGCTATAATCGTGTTCGATTTTGAAAAACCAAACATTGAGATTGTTGAAATTTCAGATGATAAGAAGTACGGCAAATTTGTTGTGGAACCGCTTGAGAGGGGCTACGGCACCACGCTGGGAAATTCCCTGAGAAGAATTATGCTTTCTTCTCTGCCGGGTGCGGCGGTCAGTCAGGTAAAAATCGAAGGCGTTTTACATGAGTTCAGTTCCATTTCCGGAGTGAAGGAAGATGTGACTGAAATCATCATGAACATCAAGAACTTATCGATCAAGAACAACAGCGACAGCAATGAAGTCAAGACCGCTTATATTGAGTTTGAAGGCGAGGGAGTTATTACTGCTGCGGATATTCAGGCAGACCCGGATATTGAGATTATGAATCCGGAGCAGGTGATTGCGACTTTAAGCGGCGGCACGGACAGTAAGTTCTATATGGAGCTTACCATTTCCAAAGGCCGGGGATATGTAAGCGCTGACAAGAATAAAAATGAAGATCTGCCCATTGGCGTGATTGCGATTGATTCCATTTACACGCCGGTAGAGCGGGTGAATATGACCATTGAGAACAGCCGTGTAGGACAGATTATTGACTATGATAAACTGACGCTGGATGTGTATACCAATGGAACTCTGGCTCCGGATGAGGCAGTCAGTCTGGCCGCTAAGGTCTTAAGTGAACATTTGAACCTGTTTATTGATCTTTCGGAAAATGCCAGAACTGCAGAGATTATGGTGGAAAAAGAGGACAATGAGAAAGAGAAAGTTCTGGAGATGAACATTGATGAGCTGGAGCTTTCGGTTCGTTCTTATAACTGTCTGAAACGTGCTGGAATCAACACAGTGGAAGAGTTGTGCAACCGTACTCCGGAGGATATGATGAAGGTCCGGAATTTGGGAAGAAAGTCCCTGGAGGAGGTTCTTGCAAAACTGAAAGAACTGGGGCTGCAGTTAAATCCCAGCGAGGAATAAACGAAGCATTTATTTTTGTGCCGGGTTCGTAAGGCCAATGATGCAGAGCCTGGTACACTCAAATAGCAGAATTGGATGTAGTCTGGTAAGACCGATGGCACGGACTGCACTCCGGATAAATGGAGGAAAATAAAATGGCAGGTTACAGAAAGCTTGGAAGAACTTCCAGCCAGAGAAAGGCTTTGATTCGCAGTCAGGTTACTTCTCTGCTGTATCATGGAAAGATTCGCACCACAGAGGCCAGAGCAAAAGAAATCCGCAAGGTTGCAGAGGGACTGATTGCTATGGCAGTAAGAGAGAAAGACAATTTTGATACGGTAACAGTTACAGCAAAAGTTCCCCGTAAGGACGATAAGGGCAAGAGAGTCAAAGAGGAGAAGAACGGCAGAAAAGTAACGGTTTATGATGAGGTTCAGAAGGAGATCAAGAAAGACCAGCCTTCCAGACTTCATGCAAGACGTCAGATGCTTAAGGTTCTGTATGGAGTGACAGAAGTTCCCTCCACACCCGCTGGCAGAAAGAAAAACACCAAATCCGTAGATCTTCCTGCAAAATTGTTTGATGAGATTGCTCCCAAATATGTGTCCCGCAATGGTGGTTATACCCGTATTGTAAAGATTGGACAGCGTAAAGGTGACGGAGCGATGGAAGTTCTGTTAGAGCTGGTATAAGAGCTTTATCCGGGAATTATATAATAGGTATCAGTAAAATTAAAACAGCTGCTTGCGCGGCTGTTTTTTTATGGTTGAAATGGAGAGGTTCGTGTACTGGACTCATTATAACGGATAAAAATGTGGTGTAAACAATCCATATATTTCCATAAAAAAGTAATAAATTATCTGTATTTTTGGTAAGAATATTGTAAGTTGATTATAAGATTAGCCTGGTTTATAATTAAAATTGACAAGGAATAAAAGTGAATTGCCAGAGAGGAATGAAAAATGATGAAAAAGAGGAAGTGGATTTGGACAACAGCTTTGGCAGCGATTTTAATGTCCGTCAGTATTATGACAGCAGCTGCAGCAGACCGGGTTATTACCAGTGTGACCATACGGGTCAACTCAAAACTGGAGCCAGGAAGTACTCTGCCGGATATTGGTCTTGACAGCGGGTCCGTAGAAAGTGGGGAGATTTCTGTTTCCAGCAGCACCAACCGATATACCGTTGACCGGGCTGAGTGGGTGACTTCCACCTCCCGGACCATAGAGGTAGGGGACCGGCCGGAGATGAAAGTATGGCTGCGGGCCGGATCGGAAGACTATTTTAAGGGAACTTACCGTTCCAGTAATGTTTCGGTAAAATCAGGAGATTTTGTCAGCGCAAAGCGGGAAGATTCGGACACATTGATGGTGCGGATTCGGGTACAGGCCGTTAAGGGGGATTTTGCACCGCCGGAGGATGCTTACTGGAAGGACAATGCCAGGGGAATGGCCCGGTGGGAGAAACCAGAAGACGGGGATTCCGGCAAGTATGAGGTGGTGCTGCGCCGGGGATCGGCAAAGGTACATACGGTGGAAACCACCGGCACATCCTATAATTTTTATCCTTACATGACAACAGCAGGAACCTATTCTTTCCGGGTTCGAACCATTGCAAAGACCAGTGCAGATGAGAATTATGGAAAGAGCAGTGACTGGATTGAGTCAGATGAGCTTTACATTGCCAAGGAGGATGTGTCAGACGGTTCCGGCAGAACCGACGTGACGGTTGGGCCTACTGGCAATACCTTGGTGGGGTGGCAGTATCAGGACAATGAATGGTATTATTATTATCCAGACGGAACCTGTCAGCGGGATTCCTGGCTGAATGTCAATGACCGGTGGTATCTGTTTCAGGCAGACGGAAAGATGTTAAAGGGATGGCAGAACCGGGATGGAAAGACCTATTTCCTTTCCGATAACGGGGATATGCATATGGGATGGATTCAGGCGGAGGGGCGCTGGTATTATATGAATCCAATTCCGGGAGATTACTTTGGAGCCATGGTGAAAAACCAGTGGGCAGAGGTCAATGGGAAGACTTACTATTTTAATCAGGATGGGATTATGGTAGAAGGATGGTATCAGGTGGGAGAAGACTGGTATTATTTTTATCCTGGAGACGGAAACAAGGCAGTGAACACCTGGATTGATACGTTTTATGTAGATGAGAATGGAATTTGGAGAAAATAGGATGAAAGAAGCTGCTGCAGACATCGGAAAATGACCGAGGTTTTGCAGCAGTTTTTTTCTGTTGGAAAGGTTGTATAAATAGTTCCTAAGCTTTCTATGGGAAATTACTTGACGGTAGTTGTAATTTAGCTTAAAATTGAGGAACATATGGTTGTAAACCAATGTCATATCATTTTGCTAAAAAATAAAAGATGGTCCATGCTGTTTTTTTGCATTGTTTAACAAAATGGCATTGGGCTGTATACGGTAACTGAGAAAGCAGGATGTGAGCTGTCAGGAGGAAATAAAAAAGCGTTTATGGGAATTATTAAGGCATCGAAATTGATTTTTGATTATGTTCGCAGAGATGAAGAAGATCGGATAGAGGAGATAAATCGTGCCATTGACGGGCTGGATTTGGATATTCAGGAGGGTGACTTTGTGGCAGTGCTGGGACATAATGGTTCTGGCAAGTCCACCTTTGCCAAACAGGTAAATGGGATTTTGCTGCCAACAGAGGGAACCGTGTGGATTTCTGGAATGAAAACCACAGATGACAGCCATATTTGGGATATTCGGAAGACTGCCGGTATGGTGTTCCAAAATCCGGACAACCAGATTATTGGGAATGTGGTGGAGGAGGACGTAGGATTTGGACCGGAAAATTTGGGAGTGCCCACAGAGGAGATCTGGCGGCGGGTGGATGAGAGCCTTAAGGCAGTTGGAATGACGGCTTTTCGGCTAAAATCACCGAATAAATTGTCTGGAGGGCAGAAACAGCGGGTGGCAATCGCCGGAGTTATGGCTATGAAGCCCAAGTGTATTGTTTTGGATGAGCCTACGGCAATGCTGGACCCCAATGGCCGGAAAGACGTAATCCGAACCATCCATGAACTGAATAAAAAGGAAGGAATTACCGTGTTATTGATTACCCATTATATGGAGGAAGTCATAGAGGCAGATCGGGTGATTGTAATGGATGGGGGGCATCTGGTCATGGACGGAACACCCAGGGAAATTTTTTCCAGAGTGAAAGAGCTGAAAGAATATCGTTTGGATGTGCCGCAGGTTACTGAGCTTGCTTATGAGCTGAAGAAAGAAGGGGTAGAACTTCCAGACGGGATTTTGACTATTGAGGAGCTGACGGATGCTTTGGTTCCTCTTTTAAAAGGGCAGCAGGCAGACAGAGAGAACGGGATTCCTACAGGAGGACAAAAAGAAGATGTCAATCAGGGCTGAACATTTAACTTATCTATATGGAGAGGGAACCGCCTTTGAACAGTATGCCTTAAAGGATGTAAGTTTTGAGATTGGGGATGGGGAGTTTATCGGATTGATTGGACATACCGGGTCAGGGAAATCTACACTGATTCAACACTTAAATGGGCTGCTTCGTGCCAGCAGCGGAAAGATTTATTATAACGGAGAGGACATTGACCAGGAGGGATACGACCGGCGGAATCTAAGAAGCAAAGTGGGGCTGGTTTTTCAGTATCCGGAACATCAGCTTTTTGAGGTGGATGTGCTGTCGGATGTGTGCTTTGGACCTAAAAACCAGGGACTGTCCAGAGAAGAGGCACAAGTAAGGGCAAAAGAGGCGCTGATGCAGGTAGGGCTTGAGGAACGGTTTTGGGATCAGTCTCCTTTTGAGCTGTCTGGAGGACAGAAGCGGCGGGTAGCCATTGCAGGAGTGCTTGCTATGCAGCCAGAGGTGCTGATTTTGGACGAGCCTACAGCTGGACTGGACCCACGGGGAAGGGATGAGATCCTGGAAGAGATTGCAGGGCTTCACCGGGATAAGGGTATGACCATTGTGCTGGTATCTCACAGCATGGAGGATATTGCCCGGTATGCGGACCGGATTCTAGTGATGAATCATGGGGAGAAGCGGTTTGACGGGCCGCCCAGAGAGGTGTTTGGCCATTATAAAGAACTGGAGGAAATGGGACTGGCAGCGCCTCAGATTACGTATGTGGTTCAGAAGCTTCGGGAACATGGAATATCAATACCAGAAGATATTACAACCGTGGAAGAGGCCAAAGACGGGATTTTACGATTGTTAAAATCAGAAAAGGCCAAATGGTCCAGTGGGCAGATAGTCGGAAAGGCAGGCAACGGGGAATGATACGGGATATTACATTAGGGCAATATTATCCGGTGGATTCAGTACTTCACCGAATGGACCCACGGACAAAGCTGTTTGGTACGATGACATTTATAATTTCTCTGTTTTTTGCGGGAAACTTTATGGCCTACGGAGTGGCTACAGTATTTCTGATTTTGGTAATCCGGCTGTCAAAAGTGCCCTTTGAGTTTATGGTGCGGGGCTTGAAAGCGATTTTGTTTTTGTTGTTGATCAGTGTCAGCTTTAATCTTTTTTTGACTCCGGGAACTTTGGTGTTCCAACTGGGATTTTTAAAAATCACCTGGGAGGGAATACGTCTGGCAGGATTTATGGCTTTAAGACTGGTTTATCTGGTAATCGGGTCTACAGTGATGACCCTGACCACAACTCCCAACCAACTGACCGACGGTATGGAAAGAAGTCTTGGATTTTTAAATAAATGCAAGGTTCCGGTTCATGAAATTTCCATGATGATGTCTATTGCTTTAAGGTTTATTCCGATTTTGGTGGAAGAGACGGATAAGATTATGAAAGCTCAAATGGCACGGGGGGCGGATTTTGAAAGTGGGAATCTGATTCAGAAGGCGAAAAATATGGTACCTCTTTTAGTGCCTCTGTTTATTTCTGCTTTTCGCCGTGCCACGGATTTGGCTATGGCCATGGAGGCTAGATGTTATCATGGAGGGGATGGGAGAACGAAGATGAAACCGCTTCAATATGAGCGGCGGGATTATCTAGGGTATTTGGTGTGCGTCGGGTATCTGGCAGCAGTGATTTTCGTTTGAAAACAGTGTGAGACTGTTTGGAAAGGGAAGAAAAGATGGATTGTTGGACATTTTTAGGGATAGAGGCTACTGAGGATGAGGAGGCGATACGGAAAGCTTATCTGGAACGTTTGCCGGGATACCATCCAGAGGAGGATGCAGAAGGGTTTCGGCAACTTCGGAAGGCATTGGAGGAGGCTTTAAAAGAAGCAAAGGCTCTTGGAGAACAACAGGGGGCAAAAGAAAATTTAGGATTTGTTCAAAGTGAAATGCTGGGAAGAGAGGAAATCCAGGATTTTCTGAAACAGGCGGAGACGTTATATCAGGATTATGGACGCCGGATTTTGCCGGAGGAATGGAAAAAGGTAATGGATGCGCCTATATGCCGGGAGTTAGAGACCCAAAGAGAGGCCGGATGGGCTTTTTTGGGCTTTTTGATGGATCATTTTCATTTGCCCCATTCCTGCTATCAGGTATTTGATCAGGCTTTTGGGTGGACTGAGGATGAGGATGAATTATACAATCATTTTCCGGAAGGTTTTTTGGATTATCTGTATGACCGGATTCGGGAAGAGGACAGTTTCCGATATGATATATTTGAGATTCGGGAAGGGTTTGATTATGACGAATTTTGCGAGCAGTTCTTTTGCCTTCGGACTGCTTTAGGGGAGAAAAAGCGGGAAGCAGTGGAGGAGATTTTAGGGAAACTGGATGCCATGGGCATGGAACACCCAGATGTTTCTCTTTTGCGGGTTCGCCACGAGGCTATGCAGCGGGGAAATGAAAAGTATGCCTGGGAGCTGGCAAAGGAATTGTTTTTAAAGGATGGAGAAAATCCTGGAACCCGTTACTGGTATGTGCGCACCTCTTTGGATTACCAGGATTCTGGGGCAGATATGGATGATTTGGGAGAGCTGATCAAATCTCTGATTGAGAGGGAGCCGGAGTTTGCCGGATACTGGCAGTTGATGGGAGATTTTTTGCATCGGAAGGGGGAGCTTTCCCAGGCTCTTATGTGTTATCGTCGGGCAAAAGAGTGTTCCGGAGACCGATGGGAGTACATTGAGGAACAGATTGTGGATACAGCTTTAGAGCTGTCGGAAGAGATGGAGAAAGATCCGGAGTTTGACGACTGGTGGCAGCTGGCTGGCGTATGTCATATGGCACAGCGGTATGAGCGGGTAAGAGAACTTTTGGAAGATAAGGAGCCGGACGAGGAACAGAGAATGTCCTGGCTGTTTATGATGGCAGAAAGCTGCCATGAGACAGAGGAGTATGAGCTGGCGGCAAATTACCGTCAGGAAATATGGGATTCGTTTGAAGGACAGGAGCGGCCTTTTCAGATGTATGTGGATTTGGCCCAGGAAAATAAGATGGCCGGAGATACTCAGAGGGCGCTGGAGATTTATGAGCTGGCAGAGGAGGAATATCCTGGCGAGCCGGAGATTTATTATCGGCGGGCAGAAATTCTCTCCAATGAGGGGCTTTTGGCAGAAGCAGAGCGGTTGTGCAATAAGGCGCTAGAAATCGGGTTTCACCGAAACGCCTTTAACTTAAGAATGGAAATTCTTTTGGACAGGGACCAGTATAAGGATGTAAAGGAATCTGCAGAAGAGATTTTTAAACAGGGATACATCAGCGCTCAGATTCGCTATTATTATGCCCGGGCATTGAGAGGGCTGGAGGAGTATGAAAAGGCGGAGGAGATTTTAAAAGAGCTGGTGGAACATACCGGGGAGATCGGCGTTTTATGTCAGGAGTATGCGGCTGTCTGTTCCGCCCTGGATCGTCCGGAGGAAGCTCTTAGCTGGATTGAGAAGGCCATAGAAGATCAGGATAGTTCAGTGCGCCGGTATATGAAGGGTCAGTATCTCCACGATTTGGAGCGGTATGAGGAAGAGGCGGCCTGGTATCGGATGATGATGAGTCAAGGTCTGGACAATTATTATATTCATTATCGTCTGGCAAAGGTATTCCAGTCTCAATATGAGTTTGAAAAGGCGGAAGAAGGATTTCGCAAGGCACTGGAAAGAGACAATACCTATGGTCTGGCCTGGGACAGCCTGGGGGATGTGTTACAGGATCAGGGCAAATGGGAGGCAGCGGCAGAAGCTTATGAGGAGGGCTGGAAAAACGGGAATTTTCAGTCCATTCGGGATTTGTGCCGGCTGATGAAGCGGACCCATCAAAATGAGCGGGCTTTGGAGTATTTAAAACAGGGCCTGGAAAAGCAGCCAAATGACAGCAGTCTTCTTCTGATTCAGGCAAAAGTGCTGCGGACACAGAAAAAATATTCTGAGGCAGCTCTCTGCCTGGGACGTTATATGGAGGTGAAGCCGTCTCAGACCTCTTATGCTTACCGGGAGATTGCTCTTTGCTGGGAGCGGGCAAAAGATTATGACAAGGCGGAAGAGTATTATCGGCGGGCGGTTGATTATGAGCCGGGAGTTGCCAGGAACTGGAGAAGCTTAGGGCATTATTTTGCTGACCGAAAGCAGTATGAAGAGGCGGTTCCCTATTTGGAGAAATCTGTGGAGATCGATCCCGACAGCACCTTTGGGTGGATGAAACTGGGAGAGATGTATGAAAAATTAGGGCGCGCCCAAGAGGCATTTAAGTGTTATGAACGATCATTAGAGAATTATAAGATCGATATTGCGTCAGATCCCAGAAGCTGCTGTGACCTGGAAGGAATGGCGGACGTACTGATTCATATGGGGCGGTTAGACGAGGCAGAGGAGATTTTAAAGCAGGTTCAAAGTTTGCAGAACGGAGTGTTTACCTGTAATTCGCCCATATGCTATGAAGGGCTGGAGGATATGGCGAAACTGGAAGAGAAAAGAGGAAACTTAGAGAAAGCGTTAGAGTGGATGGAAAAGGCAGGAGAATATTCTGTGACCGATTACTATCCCAAGGAGATCGCGCGGCTGAAAAAGGCCATTGAGGAAGCAAATACATAAAAACCGGAGGGATGAGACCAACTCAAATATTAGAAAGAGTGTTTTTGTAAAGTGACATTGTTTTAGGGAAGACGGGATAAGGAGGCAGGCAGATGAGGAAGCGGATTAAGCTGGTGGTGGCATACGATGGAACCAATTATTGCGGATGGCAGCTGCAAAAGAACGGAATTACCATAGAAGAGGTGCTAAACCGGGAATTGACTGCTCTTTTGAAAGAACCCATTGCTGTGATCGGCGCCAGCCGTACAGACGCAGGAGTACATGCCCTTGGAAATGTGGCTGTGTTTGACACACACAATCCAATGGCATCCGATAAGATCTGCCTTGCTGTAAATCAGAGTCTTCCGGAAGACATCCGGGTGCAAAGCTCCCAGGAAGTATCTTGTGACTGGCATCCAAGGAAGGCGAACTGCACAAAGACCTATGAGTACCGGATTTGGAACCGCCGGATTCTTTTGCCCACAGAAAGGTTATATTCCTATTTTTGCTACTATCCGCTGGATGTGGAAAAAATGCGGCGGGCGGCAGCATTTTTGGTGGGAGAACATGATTTTAAAAGCTTTTCCACAACCAAAAAAGGATTGGAGGATACGGTGAGGACCATCTATTCTCTGGATGTGGAGAAGAAGGACAGTTGTATTGTGATTCGTATTACTGGCAGTGGTTTTTTGTATAATATGGTGAGAATCATTGCCGGGACTTTAATGCGGGTGGGAACCGGAACCTATCCGCCGGAAGAAATGGCAGCAATTTTGTCTGCAAGGGACCGCCGTCGGGCCGGAGATACGGCCCCGGCCCGGGGGCTGACTCTTGTGGGAATGGAATATGAGGAGCGTCTGCCCTGGTGGAAGCACAGCAAAAATGAGGACTGGAATTATGATATTCTTCAGTCTCATATCGAGAAGAACAAAACCGCTTTTTTTCTGATCAGCCAGTGCAGGGATGAGGAATGGGACCGGCTGATTGTGCGAAATGTTCACCAGGCATTTCGAAACGGGGCGGATCAGGTAATGGTTCTTGACGTGGAGAAAAACCGTCTAAAGCCAGGGGATATTTATGGATATTATCAGGTGAAAGAACCAGATCAGGATCAGCTTAATGAGATGCTTCTGCTTTTGGAGGAAGAGGAGAAAGAAACCATGCAAAAGATCTGCCGGAAGGCAGGAGGGGCGAGTTTGGGGGAAGCTGCATGGTATTTGCTAAAGGAAAGTTTTACAGCAACGAATGGCAACGAAATTACTGCCGGATTTTCCTAAATGCAGTTGACTTTGCCAGGGAGTCATGTTATAATCACAACTGTTTAAGAAAGTGAGTTTTTCCTATTTTATTTTTTAGACATTTCGCTTTTTAGGATGGTGATTGTGAAAGCAAGCCAAACCTATATGCAGAAATATTTTTTGAAAGGATATTTTTTCTTTCAGGATTTATTTGTGTATATGGGTTTTTTTATTTTCATTTTTCCTTATTGTGATTTTTATTTGTAATAAGAGTGACAAAATAGCAGCAGAGAAGGTGTCAGAAATCAGAAGAAATGCAGGCGCAAGAGAGGAGCCTGCCAGAAAGGGAGAAGGTCATGAAGATTTTTAAGATTCTTAACAACAATGCTGCTGTGGTGAAAGACGACGCAGGGCAGGAACAGATTGTCATGGGGAAGGGAATCTGTTTTAAAAGACGAGTGGGGGATGAGATCAAGAGAGAGACCATAGATAAGGTTTTCTGTCCTTCCACTGCAGATGTGAGCAGTAAGTTTCAGGCATTAATTCAGGATATGCCCATGGAACATATTGCCCTTGGGGAGGAGATCATTGAGGAGGCCAAAGAACGGTTGGGAAACGGGTTAAACGATATGGTTTATATATCCCTGATTGATCATGTACATACATCCATTATGCGCCTTCTGGATGGGGTTACGGTAAAAAATGTTCTGTTGTGGGATATTCGAAGATTTTATAAAGAGGAATTTCAGATTGGCCTGTGGGCTTTGGAGAGAATTTGGGAGGAATGTCAGGTAAGGCTTCCAGAGGATGAAGCAGGTTTTATTGCCCTTCATCTGGCCAATGCACGGATGGACGAGGCGGTTATGCACAATATTTATGAGATAACCCGTGTAATCCAGGAGGTGGCAAACATTGTAAAATATTTTTTCCGAATTAGCTTTGACGAGGAGGATGTGTACTATTACCGGTTTATTACTCATTTGAAATTTTTTGCAAAAAGGCTGGTGGAGCATCACACATTTCCAGAGGATGCAAATGACGATCTGTGGATGGTGATTCGGGAACGGTATCCGGAAGCGTTTCAGTGTACTGAGCGAATCCGCCAGTTTGTAGACCAGAAATATCAATATGTAGTTTCCAAAGAGGAACAGCTTTATCTGACCATTCACATTGAGAGAGTGGTAAGCAAAACCCGGCAGTAAAAACAAAAATAGCATGTCAGGGTGGTGACATTTAGTTGGCCAAACCTTCATGGGGAAAGCGCCGTGATCGTAATGGTGATCGGGCTTTCCATATAAATCATAAAAAAGATGGAGGGAAAGACATGGGAAAGTATGGAAAACTGGCAGAAGACATTGTCAGCAACGTAGGAGGGCAGGAAAATGTGATTAGCCTGACCCATTGCATCACCAGACTTCGTTTTAAGCTGAAAGACGAATCGAAGGCAAAGGATGATGTGATCAAAAACATGGACGGAGTAGTTACGGTGATGAAAAGCGGAGGCCAGTATCAGGTGGTAATCGGAAATCATGTGCCGGAAGTCTATGGGGATGTGATGGCATTGATTGGAGAAGGGGAGAGAACTTCAGAACCAGAAGAGGGTCCCAAGGGAAGTCTGTTTAACCAGGCCATTGACGCGATTTCCGGAATATTTCAGCCGATTCTTGGTATCATGGCAGCCTGCGGTATGGTCAAGGGATTGAATGCTTTGTTTGTGGCTATAGGATTGTATCCAGATACCTGTGGAGGATATTTGCTTCTGAATGCCATTGGAGACGGGTTGTTTCATTTTCTGCCTTTGTTTTTGGGATACACAGCGGCAAACAAGTTTAAATTAAAGCCTATGGTTGGTTTGGTGATTGGCGCTATTATGTGTTATCCAGGGGTGCAGGGAAGCGTTCTGTCACAAGGAAGTCAGCCGCTGTATACGTTATTTGCCGGTACGTTGTTTGAGTCGGCAGTTTATACAGATTTTTTTGGAATACCTTTAATTGGAATGGATTATACAGGCACAGTGATTCCGGTAATTTTCGTTGTGTATTTTGCCTCAAAATGTGAGAAGTTTTTCAGCAAATGGGTTCCGGATTTGGTGAAGTTTTTCTTTGTTCCCATGCTGACGTTGTTTGTGGCGATTCCGGCAGGTTTTCTGGTGATTGGACCAGTGGCGGTATTTGGTTCTGCTATTATAGCAGAGACCGTTATGGCTGTGCGGAATGTGAGTCCCATGGCAGCAGGGGCGATAGTGGGGCTGACCTGGCAGATTCTTGTGATTTTCGGACTTCACTGGGGATTTATTCCGGTGTATATTAACAATATTATGACCAATGGATACGACAATGTGATGATGCCGTTTTTTGCCTGTACATTTGCCACATCCGCAGTAGTGCTGGCAATTTTTTTCAAAACAAAGGACCGTCAGCTGAAGGAAATGGCATTGCCAAACTTTATTTCTGGTATTTTTGGAGTTACGGAACCTGCTATTTATGGAATTTTGCTTCCTTTGAAAACGCCTTTTATAATTAGCTGTATTGCCGGAGGAATCGGCGGCGGTTTTTATGGGGCATTTAATTTCCGGAAATTTATGATGGGCGGTATGGGAATTTTTGAGTTTCCAGCTATGATTGAGCCGGACGGAAGTATGGGGAATTTGATTGTGGCTGTTTCCGGAGTGATTCTTACAATGATTCTTGCCTTTGCAGGAACCATGATCTTTTACAAAGAGCCGGAAAAAGAGAAAGCTTTGGCCGTTTCCCACGGGAATGGAAAAACCGAAGCAGCAGGAGATGGGAAGGAAACTTCCAATGAGGAAAAGGAAGAGGGAATCATTCGAAAGACAGAGATTGCCAGTCCGATAAAGGGAAAGGTATTAAAGCTTTGTGACATTCAAGATGAAGCATTTGCGTCCGGGGTATTGGGAAAAGGCGTTGCCATTCTGCCGGAAGCAGGGGAGGTATATGCTCCGGCAAACGGGGTGGTGTCTGCATTGTTTCCCACTCTTCATGCTATTGGGCTGACTACAGAGGAAGGAGCGGAGGTGCTGATTCATATAGGACTGGATACGGTGCAGTTAAACGGAGAGGGGTTTGAGGCACTGGTGGCTGCAGGAGACCAGGTGAAGAAGGGGCAGCTTTTGATTCGGTTTGACATGGATTTTATTTCAGGAAAGGGATATTGTCTGGAGACTCCTGTGCTTATAACCAATTCTGACAAATTTTTAGATGTGGTGGAAACTTCCAGTACCGTGGTGGCTTCAGGAGAAAATCTTTTAAATTTATTAAAATAGTAGGAGGACAGTATGGGATTTCCGGAAAGTTTTTTATGGGGAGGCGCTGTGGCGGCGAACCAGTGCGAAGGAGGAAGCAAGGAGGGAGGACGGGGACTGGCCAATGTGGATTTATGTCCTGCAGGTGAGAGACGAAAAGAAGTGATCTGTGGTCATGGTAAAAGTCTTTGTCTGGAGGAGGGACAGTTTTATCCGTCTATGGAAGCCATTGATTTCTATCATCATTATAAGGAGGATATTCGGCTTTTTGGGGAGATGGGGTTTCGGGTTTTTCGATTAAGCATTGCCTGGACCCGGATTTTTCCAAAAGGAGATGAGGAGGAACCCAATGAGGAGGGCCTTGCCTTTTATGAGAATATTTTTAAAGAATGCAAAAAGTATCAGATTCAACCTTTGGTGACAATCTCTCATTTTGATTGTCCCATGTATTTGATTGAAAAATACGGCGGGTGGAGAAGCCGCAAAATGATTGATTTTTATCTGAAACTTTGCCGGGTTTTGTTTACCCGTTATCGGGATTATGTGGTGAAATGGCTGACTTTTAATGAGATTAACATGATTCTTCATGCACCTTTTATGGGGGCGGGACTTTGCTTTTCGGATGGGGAGAACGAGGAGCAAATAAAATATCAGGCAGCCCACCATGAGCTGGTGGCAAGCGCGTTGGCCACACGGCTGGCTCATGAAGTGAATCCGGAAAATAAAATAGGCTGCATGTTTGCGGCAGGCAGTGTGTATCCTTTTTCATGCAGGCCAAAGGATGTGTGGGAGGCTCTTGTGACAGATCAGGAAAATTACTTTTTTCCAGATGTTCAGGCAAGGGGATATTATCCTTCTTATGCAAGAAAGAGACTAAAGAAAGCAGGGGTGTTTCCTCAAATGGAACCGGAGGATGGGGAGATTCTCCGGGAAAATACCGTAGATTTCATTTCGTTTTCTTATTACAACAGCCGGTGTGCCTCAGCTTCCAGCCAGGAGACAGCAGAAGGAAACCTGTTTCAGTCCGTCCGAAATCCGTATCTGGAATATAGCGACTGGGGATGGCCCATTGACCCATTAGGGCTGCGGATTACGCTTAATCAGATTTATGACCGGTATCAGAAGCCGCTGTTTATTGTGGAAAACGGACTGGGGGCAGTGGATGAGCCAAAAGAAGATCACGCTATTGCGGATGATTATCGGATTGGTTATCTAAGGGAGCATATTCAGGCTATGAAACAGGCAGTGGAGGAAGATGGGGTGGAGTTGATGGGATATACCGTATGGGCGCCCATTGACCTAATCAGCGCTGGAACTGGGGAGATGAAAAAGCGCTATGGGTTTATCTATGTGGATAAGCAGGAGGACGGCAAAGGGACTTTGTCCCGGTTCCGGAAAAAATCTTTTTACTGGTATCAGAAAGTCATTGCCACCAATGGGGAGGAGCTTTAAACAGGAGGAAATAAGGTTGAAGAAATGGCAATACCAGATTACAGACAGGGAAGGGATTCATGCAAGGCCAGCTGTAATGCTTGTAAGGGAAGCAAAGAAGTATAGAAGCAGAATTGTTCTGGGAGTGGAAGGACAGACGGCTCTGGCTTCTGATTTAATGGAGATCATGAATTTGAACGTGAAAAGAGGGCAGGAGGTGGAAATTTCCATTTCCGGGGAAGACGAAGAATTGGCTTACAGAGGAATGACAAAGTTTTTCCAGGAGTATCTTTGAGAGGACATTCGCCCATTCTCGCCCATTCGCCAAATGTCGGTGGAAACACGGCATTTGGCGAATTGTCTGAGCAATAAAAAAATGCGTCTGAGAGGAATCGAACCTCCGCACGTGGCTCCGGAGGCCACTGCTCTATCCACTGAGCTACAGACGCATGTCTTATATTATACACGATTTTTATAAAATTGCAATAGAAAGTTTTCGATTTTTTCCAGATAACCGCCATAAAAAGGCCAGAAAACGTTGTTCGTGCAAACCGAAAAACCGAAAAAACAAAAAACTGCCAAAGAAGACGATAAAGAAATGGAAAGACATTTGAAATTTGCCTTGACAATCCGGGGGGGGGTGTTATGATATATATGGATTTATCAGACCAATATAAAAAGGATAAGACTAGGAGGTAGCAATGAAAAGAATATTAAAAAGTATTATGGCAGTTGGGCTTGCAAGTCTGATGATGGCGGGAACTGCCTTTGCAGGAACTATGGAGGAAAATACATACGATCCGATAACAGATCATGGCCGGTTTTTAAACGACAAAAGCAGTCTGAAGACTTACCCAGGGTTTGAGGAGGATCGAAGTCAAGCAGTATTAGTGAATAAGGACTGGAAGTACCGGAAGGATGACGGAACTTATGCTGTTTCTGAATGGGTGCAGGACGATGCAGGAAAGAGCTATTATATTAGTGCATCAGGAACTACCTTTCAGGGATATGTGGGTCCCGGAGACGTTGATGAGAACGCTTACTTTTTCGAGCCTTCCGATGGACACAGGATTGAGGATGCTATTTTGGGAGTAAATTCCATCGGCGGTTGGGATATTGATTATACAGTGAATGCAGACGGCACATGGGATATGATTCCCTGGGAGGGATATGATCCTTCTGATTTCGAAAGTTCCTTTTATATTTATTTTGACGAGAATGGGAAAATGGTTTCCTACGCTGCCATTCCAGGCGGAACAACTGCTGCCAATCACGTACAGGACGTTAAGCGGGAAGTGGATGAGAACGGAGTTCCTTTCCTGATGGTTGGAGATGTCCGCTATGTTGCAGAGAAATGCAGTTCTTGGGACCGGACTTATGAGGAAGATATGGGCGGCGCCGTTATAAAGGCGGGCTACCATGAATTTTATACGGTTTACGTAAGACAGAAATAAAGATTGCTTTGGATTTGAAGCGAGTGGTTTTGGGGATGGAAATCCTATCAATACCACTCGTTTTTTGTATACCTCATTATTGATTTTCTATTATTATTTTGTTATGATAGGACAGGACATGGATTGGGAGGAGATTTGCATGAAAAAAAAATCAAGAACCTGGCTGGGTATCCGAGTAAGCCGGGAACAGAAAAAAGTTTTACAAATTATGATGCTTCCTATGATTGTGCTGATACTAATTATTATTATAAAGATTGCGGAGCGTCCAAAGAAAGAGCCGGAACTGCCGTCGGAACCTACGGTGGCAATGACCGAGTCTGGCATGACTGCAGAAAATATTGTAGAGTCCTGGGAGGAGGAGCGTTTGCCGGAGGAGCCGGGAGATGAGCCGGATGAGACCGAACCTACCGAGCCGGAAACTGAGACCGAGCCTTTGGGACAGGATGAATTTGCGACGGACCGTTTTCAAAGAGACCCTATTCCGGAAATCCTGACTCTCATGGAACATTATTTTCAGGCCAAGGAAAAAGGGGATGCGGCCGCCATGAACCAGTTATATGGAATCGGGGAGGTTACAGAAGAAGAGCTGCAGGCCCAAAGTGCCCGAATGCGGAGCAATTCCAAATATGTACAAGGTTTTGAAAATGTGGCAACTTATGTAATGGATGGGCCGGAAGAAGGTTCCTGGCTAGTATATGCGGTGGTGGATATTAATTTCTATTTGGCAAGAACCAGAGCGCCTATGATTACCTGGTGTTACGTGAAGCAGGATGGGGAAGGGAATTTTCTCATTGTGGATAACCAGAAATTATCTCCGGAAATTCAGCGGTTTATTGTGGAGGCAGGTCGTTTAGAAGAGGTGCGGAGACTGGCAACCAATGTAAATCAAAGACTGCGGGAGGCATTAAGCGCAGATGAAGATTTAAAGAATGTATACGGCATATTGCGGGAAGGTTCTCCGGTTTGGGGAGAGACAGAGGAAACGCAGCCGGAAATCTCCATTATAGGTACGGAAAGTGCAGAAAGCACCTCAGAGGAAACTTTGGGAGAATAGGAAAGCAGGTGAGAAAGTGGATGTAAAAGATTTTTATTTTGATTTGCCGCCAGAGCGGATTGCACAGGACCCATTAGAGGACCGGTCCTCTTCCCGCCTTTTGGTGATGGACCGGTATACAGGCCAGATCCAGCATCAAATGTTTTCGGATATTACCCAATATTTACAGGCAGGAGATTGTCTGGTGATCAACGATACGCGGGTGATACCTGCCCGTCTTTTTGGACAAAAGGAAGATACCGGAGCAAAGATTGAGATTCTCTTGTTAAAGCGGGAGGACAATCATACTTGGGAAACCTTGGTAAAGCCAGGAAAAAAATGTCGTCCCGGAACCAGAATTGTATTTGGAGAGGGGCTTTTGACGGGAACGATTCTGGAGGTGACAGAAGACGGAAACCGCCGGATTCAATTTCAGTATGAAGGGATTTTTGAGGAGATATTGGATAAGCTTGGACAGATGCCGCTGCCTCCTTATATTACCCATGAATTGAAGGACAAGAACCGTTACCAGACCGTATATGCAGCTCAGGATGGGTCTTGTGCAGCTCCTACAGCAGGGCTTCATTTTACCAAAGAGCTTCTTTCGCAGATTGAGGAGAAAGGGGTGGAGATTGCCCGTGTGACTTTGCATGTGGGACTTGGCACGTTCCGTCCGGTGAAAGTATCTAATGTTTTGGAACATCACATGCATTCGGAGTTTTACCAGGTGGAGAAGGAAGAAGCGGAAAAAATCAACCGGGTGAAGCAGTCTGGCAAAAAGGTGATCTGTGTGGGTACCACCAGCTGCAGGACTTTGGAGTCAGCTACCGGGGAAGACGGGATTTTGAGAGCTGGCAGTGGATGGACCGATATTTTTATTTATCCAGGATATACGTTTAAAATCATGGACCGACTGATTACCAATTTTCATCTGCCAGAGTCCACTCTTGTGATGTTGGTTTCTGCTTTTGCAGGGCGGGAACATGTGCTTCATGCATATGAAGAAGCCATTAGGGAATCGTATCGTTTCTTTAGTTTTGGGGATGCGATGATGATTTTGTGACACAAAATTCCATATTGGTAAAGTTCATTTATCCCTATGACCGGATTTTTACGTCAATATTTGGATGCTTTTGTTATCCTCTTAGAGCGTGTCTGAAAATTGCTTTCAGACACGCTTTTCTATAATCTGGTCAGCACATGAATGGAACGTAGAATCCAAACAGCCCGCAAGTTTCATTCCTGGTTGAATCAAATATGAGGCGCAGGGAACAGAAATATTGTATAATCTGGAAAAATTCCAGATTGCAAATTAGAACCAGTCTGTTATATAATATTGCTTATGACCGATTGGATAAATGTGTGAGTTTATGTAAAAAAAGACAACTGGAGTGGATGGGGAAATCAATGGAACAAATCCGTTTGAATAAATATTTAAGTCAGCAGGGAATCTGTTCCCGCAGGGAGGCGGACCGAAGGATAGAGGCAGGAGAAGTGACGGTTGACGGAAGGATTGCCACAATGGGGGAAAAGATTACTGGGAAGGAACAGATCTGCTATTGTGGGAAGCCAGTAAAGGGTCCGGATGGAAAAACTTTTCCAGAGCCAGTTCTGCTGGTGGTCTATAAGCCTTGCGGCGTTGTTTGTACCGCTTCCCACAAAGACCGGGCGCCGAATGTGGTGGATATGGTAGGATACTCCACCCGGATTTATCCGGTGGGAAGGCTGGACAAGGATTCCGAAGGGCTGCTTCTTATGACCAACCAGGGAGATCTGGCCAACAAAATCATTCATGCAGGAAACCTTCACGAGAAAGAATATCTGGTGACAGTGGATCGGCCCTTTACCAAGGATTTTATCCGGAATATGGGACAAGGCGTGGAGTTAAAAGATTTGGGAGAGAGAACCCGGCCCTGCACCGTAGAGCCTTGGGGAGAGCGGACGTTTCGGATTGTCCTCACCCAGGGACTGAACCGGCAGATTCGCCGGATGTGCGAGACATTGGGATTTTCTGTGGTTTCTTTAAAACGAGTCCGCATTATGAATATCGGATTGGGAAAACTAAAACCAGGAGATTATCGCACAGCTACGCCAGAAGAGTTAAATCTTCTTTGGGAGAGCCTTAAACAGGACAAAAGCAAATCTGGAACAAAGGATTTATTATAGCAGAAATAGAAAGAAAACATTTTAGGAGCAAAGAAAATGGAGTCAAAAAGAGAAGATGCCATAAAGCGAATGAAAGAGCTGACCGCCGTTCTTTTACCAGCGGCAAGGGCCTATTACCAGGAAAACCGGGAGATTATGAGCAACCGGGAGTATGACCAGCTCTATGACGAGTTGGCCGGATTGGAGCGAGATACAGGGGTAGTGCTGGCCGGAAGTCCCACCCAGAAGGTTGGGTATGAGGTTTTAAGTGAGCTGCCAAAGGAGGCTCATGAGTCCCCCATGTTGTCTCTGGACAAAACAAAGGAAGTGACAGCTTTGCAGGACTGGCTTGGAGAACAGACCGGAATTTTGTCCTGGAAGTTAGACGGTCTTACGATTGTTTTGACCTATGAGGGCGGAGAGCTGGTGAAGGCAGTGACCAGAGGCAACGGAGAGATTGGGGAGGTGATTACTACCAATGCAAAGGTATTTGCCAATGTGCCTCTTAAAATTGCCTATGAAGGACAGCTGATTCTTCGGGGAGAGGCTGTAATTAAGTACTCGGATTTTGAGAAAATTAACGAAGAAATCGACGATGTGGATGCCAGATACAAAAATCCCCGGAATCTTTGCAGCGGTTCTGTGCGTCAGCTGAATAATGAGATTACGGCCAGAAGAAATGTGAATTTTCAGGCATTTATGCTGGTAAAGGCAGATGGGGTGGATTTTCATAATTCTCGAAAGGCCCAGCTTGAATGGCTTTTGATGCAGGGATTTGACGTGGTGGAATTTGAATCCGTGAACAAAGAGAGCCTTCCTGGAGGGGTGGAGTCATTTTCCGAAAAAGTTTCTTCCTGCGATTTTCCTTCTGATGGACTGGTGCTTTTGATGGATGACATAGCCTACGGAGAGTCTCTTGGAAGGACTGCCAAATTTCCCCGCAATTCCATTGCTTTTAAATGGGCAGATGAGGTTCGGGAAACCAGATTGACAAAAATTGAGTGGAGCGCATCCCGGACCGGACTGATCAATCCGGTGGCAATTTTTGAACCTGTGGAACTGGAAGGAACTACTGTGAGCCGTGCCAGTGTCCATAACATCAGCATTATGGAGGAGTTAGAGCTGGGAGAAGGAGATACCATAACCGTCTATAAGGCCAACATGATCATTCCTCAGATTGCGGAAAATCTGACCCGAAGCAGGAAGATTCAGATACCGGAAAACTGCCCGGTCTGCGGGGGTGAGACGGAGATTCGCCAAATCAATGATGTGCGGTCTCTTTACTGCACCAATCCAGACTGTCAGGCGAAAAAGATCAAAAGTTTTGCACTGCTGGCAAGCCGGGATGCATTGAATATTGACGGATTGTCAGAAGCTACTTTGGAGAAATTTATTGCAGCTGGATTTATTCACAGGTATGCAGATCTTTTTCATCTGGACCGTTATAAGGAAGAGATTGTGTCCATGGAAGGATTTGGGAAACGGTCTTATGAGAATCTTATGGCAGCAGTGAAAACTGCCTCTAACACTACGCTGCCTCGACTGATTTATGGATTGGGAATCACTGGAATCGGCCTTGCCAATGCAAAAATGCTGTGTCGCTCATTCCACTGGGATTTTGCAGCCATGGAGAATGCCAAAAAAGAGGAGCTGATTGAGGTGGATGGCATTGGGGAGGTTCTAGCAGAAGGCTGGGTCAGCTACTTTACTTTGGAGGATAATCGAAGTCAGGTGGAGGAGCTGATTGAGGAACTGACCATAGAAGCAGAGCCAGAGAGTCAGGAAGATGGGATTTTTGCCGGAAAGGTGTTTGTGATTACTGGTTCCGTGGAGCATTTTGCCAACCGGAAGGCTCTGCAGGCTGAGATTGAAAAGCGGGGCGGAAAAGCAAGCAGTTCTGTGACTTCCAAAACCAGCTATCTGATTAACAATGATGTCACATCCAACTCGTCTAAGAATAAGAAAGCAAAAGAACTGGGGATTCCGATTCTTTCGGAAAAGGATTTTCTGGAATTGCTGGGAGGAAATGAGAATGCCGATTAAAGTACAGAATGATTTGCCTGCAAGGGTGGTTTTAGAGTCGGAAAATATATTTGTGATGGATGAAAAACGTGCGTTGAGCCAGGATATCCGGCCTTTGCAGATTTTGATTTTGAATCTGATGCCAGTAAAGGAGGAGACGGAAACCCAGCTTCTTAGAGCTTTGTCCAACACTCCTTTACAGGTGGACTGCACTTTTTTGATGTTGGCCACCCATACATCCAAAAATACATCGGCAAGTCATTTGAATAAGTTTTATGTGAATTTTGAGGACATTTCCCGTCATAAATTTGACGGAATGATCATCACAGGCGCTCCGGTGGAGAATTTGGAATATGAGGAGGTCAATTACTGGGAGGAGTTAAAAGGCATTATGGAGTGGTCAAAAAGCCATGTCCATTCTACTTTTTATATTTGCTGGGGAGCACAGGCAGGGCTTTATTACCATTATGGGATTCCCAAATATCAGCGGGACAAAAAGCTTTCCGGCATATATCGCCATCAGGTGCTTCACCATAAGGTGCCTTTGGTCAGAGGTATGGATGATTATGTGATGGCGCCTCATTCCCGCTATACGGAAGTAAGACGTCAGGATTTGGAGAAGCATCCGGACTTGAATATTTTGATTGATTCCCAGGAAGCAGGGGTGCTGCTGGTGATGAAGCGGGATGGAAGCCAGATTTTTGTGCAGGGACACCCGGAATATGACCGGATGACACTGAACAGTGAGTATCACCGGGATATAAAGAAGGGGCTGTCCCCAGAGGTACCCTGCAATTATTATGAGAACAACGATCCGTTTGGAAGACCGGTTTTGAGCTGGCGTAATATGTGCAACACTCTTTATGCCAACTGGCTTAATTATTATGTTTATCAGACCACGGATTATATTTTGGATGAGGAGTGAATCCGTAACCCTGTGCCAGGTATCTTGTAGTTCCTCCTAAAATATGGTATGATACCCATGAGTGAAATGATTTACCAACCGATTCCCATAATTTTTGAGACCGTTTTTATGTGTGTTTGGGAAGCGGACAGACAGGATAGCAGGAGAGGAATGGAAATGGTTATGTATAAGGCAGGGCAGAGAATCAAAAGGAGGAAGGCATGACCAGAAGAGAGATGCGGGACCATTGTTTTAAGATGTTGTTTGGAGTGGGATTTTATCCTGCAGAGGAGACAGCTGTCCAGACAGAGCAGTATTTTTGCTCGCCGGTGGAAGAGGACACAGCCGAGGATGGGACTGTGGAAATTCTGCATCAGGTTGATATAAAAGAGCCGGACCGGACATTTTTAACCGGGCGGGTGGAAGCAATGGCAGAGAAAGCTTCCGAATTGGACGAGCGTCTCAACGCGGTGGCTAAGGGCTGGAGAACACGGCGTATGGGAAGGGTGGAGCTGGCGATTCTGCGGCAGGCTCTCTATGAGATGCTCTATGACAGTGAAGTGCCTGAGAAGGTGGCCATCAATGAGGCGGTGGAACTGGCAAAAAAATACGGCGGAAAGGATTCGCCGGCTTTTATAAATGGAATTTTGGCAAAACTGGTGACAGCGGAGTAATATGGCAAGTATTTATTCGGTTTCTCAGGTAAATTCTTATATTAAGAATATGTTTGTTCAGGATTTTGCTCTCAGCCGGATTTCAGTGAGGGGAGAGGTTTCTAACTGTAAGTACCACACTTCTGGCCATGTATATTTTACCCTGAAAGATAAGGGCGGCACACTGGCCGCAGTGATGTTTGCAGGTCAGCGCCGGACTGGTCTGCGCTTTCAGATGCAGGAAGGGCAGCAGGTGGTGGTCACTGGAACGGTGGATGTATATGAGCGGGACGGAAAGTATCAGCTCTATGCAAAGAAGATTGAACCGGACGGTTTGGGAAGCCTTTTTGAACGGTTTTTGCAGCTGCGGAATGAGCTGGATGATATGGGGATGTTTGCTCCGGAGTACAAGCAGCCGATTCCCAAATATGCCTTTCGGGTGGGAGTGGTGACGGCTGCCACTGGAGCTGCCATTCGGGATATTATGAATATTACTGCCAGACGGAATCCTTATGTGCAGCTGGTGTTGTATCCGGCGCTCGTCCAGGGAGACGGGGCGGCGGCCAGCATTGAGGCAGGGATTCAAACGTTGGATGCTATGGGGCTTGACGTGCTGATTGTGGGCAGAGGCGGAGGTTCTATTGAGGATTTGTGGGCATTTAACGAAGAGTCTGTGGCGCGGGCGATTTTTAATTGTCAGACGCCGATTATTTCTGCTGTGGGACATGAGACGGATGTGACCATTGCCGATTATGTGGCAGATCTGCGGGCGCCTACCCCGTCAGCGGCAGCTGAGCTGGCAGTGTTTGACTACCGCCAGTTTGAAGAACAAAGGGAAATATACAAAAAAGCCATCACCCGCGCCATGGAGCGCAAGATGGAACGCCGCCGGTATTTGATGGAACAGTTTCGTCTAAGACTGGGGTTTCATGACCCAATGAGGCAAATCCATGATAAGCGGCAGCATCTTGCGACTGTGTGGGACCGGATGGAGGATGTGATGACCCGGCGTCTTCAGGACCGGAAACATACCCTTGCTTTATTGGGAGGCCGTCTTCATGGCTTGTCTCCTTTGGCAAAAATCTCCAATGGATTTGGTTTTGTGACCGACCAAAATGGACGAAAGCTGGAAAGCATAAAACAGGTGGAGCCAGGAGACCAGATTTCGGTGCAAATCTCGGACGGGAGATTGACAGCGCAGGTGGTGGAAGCACATAGTTTTCAATAAACGGAATCATTCTTTTGAAAAAAATGGAATGAATAGCAGGCCCATGAGGAAAGAAGGGAAAATGGAAAAGTCGATTGAACAGATTTTTACGGAGCTGGACGGACTTCTGGAAAAGCTGGAAGCGCCGGATACTTCCCTGGAGGATTCTTTTCATTTTTATGAAGCAGGGATGAAGCTGGTTCGGGCATGTGGAGAAAAGATTGACCAGGTAGAAAAAAAGATGATTGTACTGCAGGGAGGTGAAGTGGAGGATGACCATACACAAGAGGCTGGAGGAGAGAACCTGTGAAGTGGAGGCTGTGATTGAGCAGTATCTTCCAGAGGAAACCGGCCATCAAAAGACGATTCTTGAGGCGATGAATTACAGTGTCCGGGCAGGTGGAAAAAGACTGCGCCCTATGTTGATGGAGGAGACCTATCGGCTGTTTGGCGGACAGGGCCAAGAGATTGAGCCGTTTATGGCTGCCATAGAGATGATTCACACATCATCACTGATTCATGACGACTTGCCTTGCATGGATAATGACCAGCTGCGCCGGGGAATGCCTACTGTGTGGGTAAAGTATGGATATGATATGGCGGTTCTGGCTGGAGACGCTTTGCTGATCTATGCGGTGGAGACCGGGATAAAGGCATGTACCATGACTAGGGATGGGAATAAAGTGGCCCGGGCAGTTGGGATTTTGGCGGAAAAGACCGGTATTTACGGGATGATTGGCGGGCAGGTGGTGGACGTGCAGCTGACAAATCAGCCGATTTCACGGGAAAAGCTTGATTTTATTTACAGGCTGAAGACCGGGGCGCTTTTGGAGGCGGCTATGATGATTGGGGCATTGCTTGGGGGAGCCAGTGAGAACGAACTTGGGCAGGTGGAGCGCATGGCCTCCCTGATTGGAATTGCTTTTCAGATTCAGGATGATATTTTAGATGTGACGGCTACTACAGAACAGCTGGGGAAACCTGTGGGCAGTGATGAAAAGAATCAAAAAACCACTTATGTAACACTGGAAGGTATTGAGAAGGCCAAAGAGGATGTGGCGCGGATTTCGGCAGAAGCCATTGAAATACTTCACAGCCTTCCAGGAGAGAATCTGTTTTTGGAGGAATTGATCCGAATCCTGATTACCAGAGAAAAATAGAGGAGCGATTGCTTATGCTGCTGGAACAGATAAAAGAACCTCAGGATATCAAAAGTCTGGATACAGAAGAATTGAAGCAGCTGGCAGAGGAGATCCGTTGTTTTCTGATTGAAAAGACCAGTGTCAACGGAGGCCATCTGGCATCTAACCTGGGAGTGGTGGAGCTGACCATTGCATTGTATCTGGCATTTGATCTGCCAAAGGACAAGGTGATATGGGATGTGGGACATCAGTCCTACACTCATAAGATTTTAAGCGGCCGGAGAGAGTTGTTTGACGAGCTTCGCAAGTACGGAGGTTTAAGCGGTTTCCCAAAAAGAAAAGAGAGTCCTTACGATGCCTTTGACACAGGTCACAGTTCCACTTCCATTTCTGCTGGTTTGGGAATGGCTTTGGGGCGGGATCTTAAGGGAGAGGATTATGGGGTGGTGTCTGTCATTGGAGACGGGGCGCTGACCGGAGGAATGGCTTATGAAGCGTTAAACAATGCGGCGCGGATAAAAAACAATTTTATCATTGTATTAAATGACAACAATATGTCCATTTCCGAAAATGTAGGAGGCATGTCCAAATATCTCAATGGACTTCGCTCCGGGACCGGATACAATCAGCTGAAAAAAGATGTGTCTGCCGCTCTTATGAAAATTCCGGTGATTGGAGAGGGACTGGTGGACAAAATCAGCCGCACGAAAAACAGCATTAAACAGCTGGTGATTCCTGGGATGCTGTTTGAAAACATGGGGATTACTTATCTTGGTCCTGTGGACGGACATAATGTGCGGGCGATGGTAAAGGTTTTCCGGGAGGCGCGGAAAATGGACCATGCGGTTCTTGTACATGTGAACACGAAAAAGGGCAAAGGATATCCTCCGGCGGAGAAAAATCCCGAACGGTTTCATGGAGTGGAGCCTTTTGATCCTTTGACAGGAAAACCGCTGAAAAAGAAGATTTATCCCGGCTACACAGATGTATTTTCCAAGGAATTATGTCGTCTGGCAGAGAAGAATCCAAAGATTGTGGCCATTACTGCCGCCATGCCGGATGGCACTGGGCTAAAGGTTTTTTCCAGACAGTATCCAGAGCGGTTTTTTGATGTGGGAATTGCAGAGCAACATGGAGTGACTTCTGCTGCAGGTATGGCGGCTGCGGGTTTAAAGCCAGTCGTGGCAGTGTATTCTTCTTTTCTGCAAAGAGGCTTTGACCAGATTCTCCATGATGTCTGTATCCAGAATCTTCCGGTTGTGTTTGTGCTGGACCGGGCCGGATTGGTGGGAAGCGACGGGGAGACTCATCAGGGGATTTTTGATTTGTCTTATTTGACAGCCATTCCCAATATGAGCGTGATGGCGCCGAAAAATTTGTGGGAACTGCGGCGGGAGCTGGAATTTGCCTTAAATCATTTTGACCGGCCCATTGCCATTCGCTATCCCAGAGGACAGGCTTACCGGGGCCTAAAAGAATTTGACTCTCCCATAGAATATGGAAAAGGGGAGATTCTTTACGGGGGAAAGGACATTGCTTTGCTGGCAGTGGGAAGTATGGTCAGCACAGCGGAGCATGTGCGGGACAAGCTAAAAGAAGAAGGAATCCAATGCACTTTGGCCAACGGGCGGTTTATAAAACCTGTAGATGAGGATTTGGTGAGGATTCTGGCACAGACCCATGATTTGATTGTTACATTGGAGGAAAATGTTTTAAAGGGCGGTTTTGGACTTGAAGTTACGGCTTTTGTCCATAAGAATTATCCCCATGTAAAGGTGTTGAATATTGCTTTGCCGGATGCTTATGTGGAGCATGGAAATGTGTCTCTTTTGCGGGAAAGTTTGGGAATTGACAGTGACTCGGTGATTCGGGCCATAAGGAAGTTTTATCTGTGCAAAAAGGAAAATGATGGATGAGTGGAGAGATTGAGGGCATGGTATGAAGGAGCGGTTGGACCTGCTTTTGGTAAGCCGGGGGCTTGCTTTGTCACGGGAGAAGGCAAAGGCAGTGATTATGTCTGGAATTGTGTATGTGAACGGGCAGAAGGAGGATAAGCCGGGGAGCGTTTTTGAGGTAACTGCAGTTGTGGAAGTCCGGGGGACAGCATTAAAGTATGTAAGCCGGGGAGGGCTGAAGTTGGAGAAAGCCATGGAGTGCTTTGGTGTTTCTCTGGATGGTAAAATCTGTATGGATGTGGGAGCTTCCACCGGTGGATTTACAGATTGTATGCTTCAAAATGGGGCGGTAAAGGTTTATTCCATTGATGTGGGTCACGGACAGCTGGACTGGAAGCTTAGGAATGATGAGCGGGTGATCTGTATGGAGCGGACCAATATACGATACGTGACGCCAGAAGATATTCCAGATGCCATAGAATTTGCTTCGATTGATGTGTCATTTATTTCCCTTGCCAAGGTGCTGGGACCTGTGCAGAAGCTGCTGGCTCCAAGAGCCCATGTGGCGGCTTTGATCAAACCTCAGTTTGAAGCCGGAAGAGAAAAGGTGGGGAAAAAAGGGGTGGTCCGGGAGAAAAGCACCCATCTGGAAGTGATTGAACGTGTAATGGAGACTGCTCTTTGTATGGGATTTGACATTCTGAATCTGGAATATTCTCCCATCCGGGGACCAGAGGGAAATATTGAATATCTGGTACATCTGCACAACCACAGGGAAACCGATGATTTCGGATTGGAGAGGGCAGCACACAATCTTGTGGAGAATCCAGCAGGGATTGTGGATGCGGCCCACGAAAGCCTTTGCAGAGTGTGACGGATTGCCAGAAGGAAAGTGAGAGAAGTTTATGAAACATTTTTATCTGATTGCAAATCCTTCTAAAAAAGGTTCGGCGCAGGTGGCCAGACAGATCGCAGAATATCTTCAGGCCCATGGGGCAGTCTGTGAAGGAAGCGCTCAGGAAAAGCGGCGGGAAGGAGCTGCTTATGGCTATACAGATAAAAGATGTATTCCAAAAGAGACTCAGTGCGTCATTACCTTAGGAGGCGACGGAACGCTGATTCAGGCCGCCAGAGATCTGGTGGAGCTGCAGATTCCCATGATTGGCGTCAATATGGGAACTTTGGGCTATCTGACACAGGTTGCCCATGGAGAGGCAGTGCAGCCAATGTTAAATGCCCTTTTGGAGGACAATTTCCGTCTGGAAAGACGGATGATGCTGGAAGGCGCTGTGACAAGGGGCGGGAAAGCGGATTTTGAGAAGGAAGAAAAGGGGGGAATTGCCCTCAATGATATTGTTCTGACCCGGAAAGATGTGATGCAGGTTCTGAAATTTCAAGTATACGTCAACGGGGAATTTCTGACTGAATATACAGCAGACGGAATGATTGTAGCCACGCCTACCGGTTCCACAGCTTACAATCTGTCTGCGGGAGGACCGATTGTGAGGCCGGGGGCAAAGCTAATTGTGTTGACGCCGGTTTGCCCTCATTCGATTAATTCCAGAAGCATTATCCTTTCTCATAAGGACAGGGTTGGGATTCGGGTTTTGGAAAATGTGGGTCAGAAACAGATGGCAGTGTTTGACGGAGACCAGGTGGTAAATCTGGATGATACAGAGGTGTTGGAAATTCGGGAGTCAGAAAGCTTTACGACTTTGATTCAGCTGAAGGATGTGCCGTTTTTGGTAAATATTCGGGACAAGCTGACCCGTGTGTAGGAATCATACTAGTGGACAGACTGGAAAAGGAATGGGATTGTGGCAACTGGAACAAATAGTAGGAGACAGAGAAGATGAAACTGGAACGACACAGCAAGATTGTGGAATTGATTGAAAAGTATGAGATTGAGACTCAGGACGAACTGGCAGAGTATTTGGAGGAAGCAGGGTTTCGAGTGACGCAGGCCACAGTTTCCAGGGATATTCGGGAGTTGAAGCTGACAAAAGTTCAGGGAGAGAATGGCAGACAACGCTATGTGGTAATGCAGAACCAGGGTTCCTTCAGCGATAAATATATCCGGATTTTGCGGGATGGCTTTCTATCTATGGATATGGCTCAGAATATTCTGGTGATTAAGACGGTTTCCGGAATGGCCATGGCTGTGGCGGCAGCTTTGGATGCGATTCATTTTTATGAGATTGTAGGATGCATTGCTGGTGATGACACAATCATGTGCGCGGTGCGGAGTGCAGACGATACGATTCTGGTGATGGATAAGATCCGGAAGCTGGTGCAGTATTGTCCGGCGTCGGAAGAGCCGAACAGTTAGAGGAGGAGATATGCTTTTAGAGTTGCATGTGAGAAATCTGGCATTGATTGAGCAGGCAGATGTGGAGTTTGGAGAAGGACTGAATATTCTCACCGGAGAAACAGGAGCCGGAAAGTCCATTATCATCGGTTCGGTGAATCTTGCTTTGGGACAGAAAGCGCCAAAAGACATCATTCGCACGGGGGCAGAATATGGCTATGTGGAACTGATTTTTTCCGTAAATGAAGAACGGAGGAAAGAGCTGGAGGCGCTGGAAATATTTCCAGATGAAGAAGGGCTTGTGATCATCACGCGAAAAATCATGCCGTCTCGCAGTGTGAGCAAGATCAACGACGAGACCGTGACAGCAGCCAAATTGCGGCAGGCAACCGGACTTCTCATTGACATTCATGGCCAGCATGAACACCAGTCCCTGATGCATGTTTCCAAACATCTGGAAATTCTGGATACCTTTGCAAAATCCCGTACCAGTTTACTAAAAAAAGAGGTGGCGGATGTATACCGGCGCTATAAGGAGCTGCAATCTGTTTTGGAGGAAAGCGAGGGAGATCAGGAGAGCCGGAAGAGAGAGGCAGATTTTCTTCAATTTGAAATCGGAGAGATTGAGGCAGCTGAATTGAAAGAGGGGGAGGAAGAAAGCCTCACAGAACAATACCGGAAATATGTCAACGGCAGACGGATTTTAGAAAGCTTGTCAGCAGCATATCAGGCGGTGGAAACCGATGGAATCGGGCAGGCCATTCATCAGGTGAACGAGGTGGCGGATTATGACGAACCGTTAAAGGGAATCCAGGGACAGCTTTATGATGTGGAATCGATTTTAAATGATGTGCGTCATACCATCAGCGCTTATTTGGACGACATGACATTTGATGAGGAAGAAATGGCGCGGATGGAGGAACGGCTGGATTTGATTCATGGACTGCAGGCAAAATACGGCGGCACAGTAGAACAGATCTATGAAGCTTTGGAAGAGAAGAAAGCCCGGTTGGAGAAACTGGAGAATTTTGATGAATATCGAAGAAAAATTGAGAAAGAATATGGAGAGATAACTGAAAAACTGGAAAAGCTGTGTGGAACGCTTTCAAAGGAGAGAAAAGCAGCAGCAAAGCTTCTCACTGAGCAGATTCAGAAAAATCTTGTAGATCTGAATTTTCTGAATGTGGACTTTTCCATGGAATTTGGCCGATTAAAACAATTCACCTCATTGGGATATGATGAGGCGGAGTTTGTGATTTCCACCAATCCGGGGGAGCCAAGGCGATCTTTGGGAATGGTGGCGTCAGGAGGAGAATTGTCCAGAGTTATGCTTGCTATAAAGACGGTTTTAGCAGACAGTGATGCTATTCCTACCTTGATTTTCGATGAGATTGATACAGGTATCAGCGGCAGGACCGCACAAAAAGTTTCGGAGCAGCTGGCCATTATTTCCCGAAGCCATCAAGTGCTTTGCATTACCCATCTTCCACAGATTGCGGCTATGGCAGATTGCCATTATGAGATTGCAAAATCTTCGGACAAGAAGAAAACCACCACGGGTATTCACAAACTGAATGAGGAAGAGATGGTGGACGAGCTGGCAAGACTGCTGGGGGGTGTTCAGATTACAGAGGCAGTGCGGCAAAATGCCAGGGAAATGAAGGCGCTTGCCAGAGAAACTGCTATGGGCCAAAGATGAATGGAATAAAAACAAAAAAATAACAGTGTGAATTTTTCTTTTTCTCACATACTAGAAAGGAGCCAAAAGGCTCCTTTTACTGCTTATCGAATGGGCTGTAATTGGGAATACTAATTGTAAAAACGCCCAAGAGAAGAGGAGGTATGTGTGATGGCAGGAAAGAAAGGGAAGAAATCCCTGTTTGGCCGCTTTTTGATCTGGACATTTTGGCTGGGTTTGTTTATGTCTGTAGGTTTTACCTGGTATTATGTGGAACGGCGGATTCCAAATCATCTGAGTGTGGTTGTAAAGGAAAAGGAGGAATTTGACTTTTCTTTGCCTTTTGATGTGACTTTGTTAAGTGAAAGCGAAGAGGTGGTTTTGGGAAATCAGTCGGATATTCCTTCGGATGAGATTCGGCTGAAGGTGGATGAACCTTTTTCCCTGTATGCCAAAAATTTGGGAAGCTACCGCCTTGGATTAAAGCTTTTTGGCCGTTTTCAGTTTAAGGAGATTCAGCTGGATGTGGTAGATACCCACTATGCGATTCCCTGTGGGATTCCGGTGGGAATTTATCTCAAGTCCAACGGGGTCTTGGTGATTGGAACCGGGCGGATTCAGTGCCAAAACGGGGAAGAGGTAGAGCCTGCTTATGGAGTGCTTCAGTCCGGCGATTACATTGAGGCCATCAATGGGGAACCTTTGCGGGACAAGGAGGCTTTGATCAGCAATCTGAACCATTCCGGAGGCCAGGAGGCCCTTCTTCGGGTGAGAAGAAACGGGGAAGAGATGGAGATTCGCATGAATCCGGTTCAAGCGTCAGACGGTAACTACAAGCTGGGGGCCTGGGTGCGGGATGATACACAGGGAATTGGAACCATGACCTATGTGGATACCAATGGAAATTTTGGCGCTTTGGGCCATGGAATCAGTGACAGTGATACAGGAGAAGTGGTGGAGATTCAAGAAGGGGCCTTGTATGAGACTGAAATCATGGGGATTGAGAAAGGCAGCGCAGGAAATCCCGGAGTGATGGCAGGGGTAATCTACTATGGTCCTGGCTCACGTCTTGGCTCCATAGAGGCTAATACAAAGGTGGGAATCTTTGGAAAGGTGAATGAAAAGCTTCAGAGATCGTTACATGGGGAAGCGGTGGAGATTGGATACCGGCAGGATGTGAAAAAGGGACAGGCCTGGGTTCGGAGCGATGTATCTGGGGAAGTTCGGGATTATGAAATTGAAATTCAGAGAGTAGACTATAATCCCATTCAGGAGAATAAAAGTCTGGTGATTCGGGTGGTGGATGAAGAGCTTCTGCGGCTGACCGGAGGGATTGTACAGGGAATGAGCGGCAGCCCCATTTTGCAGGACGGAAAGCTGGTGGGGGCGGTGACTCATGTGTTTGTGCAGGATTCTACCAGGGGTTATGGGATTTTTGTGGAGGATATGATGCGTCATTGAGGGGAGACTCCTATGAGTTTCCCCTCAATGCTATGTTTATTTAATGATAATTATAATAACAATCTTATTTTCATCCAATACAACAATGAATTATAATAATCCTGGATGGATGTGGGGAAAGCATACCCTCAGTGGACAAGGGGACACCGTGTGTCCCCTTGTCCACTGAGGATAATATAAAGTAATGAAACAAGAACAGATTGAAGAAAAAATAAAAAAAGGATTGACAAATGCTTTTTAAGGGTGTATTATCCAACACGTAAAGGCAAAGGCGTCTTTGAGATGAAATTCTCAGAGACGCTTTTTACTTTATAAATGAAAACTTATATGATTTGATACAAAAGGCAAGGGAGTCTTTTGCGGCGCAGGGAAAAGCGTCAAGAAAGCCATCCTTGTTTTTTTGTTTTCAAATTGGAAGGAGAGAGATTATGAGGAATGTATCAGATTTTTTTGGATGTAAGGTGATGGATGACAGAGTGATAAAAGCAAATTTATCAGCAAAGAAATACTGGCCATTTCTAATTTATGGCGATGTACGGTTGGGTGTAAAATGAGTTGATAAATTTAATCGGTTTGAAGGAAGAAGAGTGAAAGAATTTGACAAAACTTTCACAAATTGTTTGTGCCTTGGAAAGGAATGGTGAAAAATATGGATGAGGTTATGAAAGAATTTGTGCAGGAAGCAGTATCCAGCGAGGTGTTCGGAGTCTGGTTTTTAATTGGCGCCGCATTGGTGTTCTGGATGCAGGCTGGTTTTGCAATGGTAGAGGCAGGTTTTACCAGAGCAAAAAATACAGGAAATATCATTATGAAGAACTTGATGGACTTTTGTATTGGAACGGTAGTGTTTATATTGATTGGATTTGGTTTGCTGATGGGGGAAGACTTATTTGGATTTATCGGAAAGCCGGGATTTGATTTATTTACGGCATATGGGGAGTTTGATTTTTCAAGTTTTGTATTTAACCTTGTATTTTGTGCTACAACAGCCACTATTGTATCCGGTGCAATGGCGGAACGTACAAAATTTCTTTCCTATTGTATTTATTCCGGCGTAATTTCCGCGTTGATTTATCCAATTGAAGCACACTGGATATGGGGAGGAGGATGGCTGGCGCAGCTTGGATTCCATGATTTTGCCGGTTCCTGCGCGATTCATATGGTAGGCGGCATTTCCGCGTTGATTGGCGCGAAAATTCTTGGTCCCCGTATGGGAAAGTTTACCAGAGATAAGAGCGGAAAAGTTGTGAAAGTAAATGCGTTTCCGGGACACAGCATTGCGCTTGGAGCCCTTGGGGTATTTATTCTCTGGCTTGGTTGGTATGGATTTAATGGTGCGGCCGCAACTTCCATTGCACAGCTTGGTTCTATTTTCCTGACAACAACAGTCGCTCCTGCTGTTGCAACGGTTGTCTGTATGGTCTTTACGTGGGTAAAGTATGGAAAGCCGGATGTTTCCATGTGTCTGAACGCATCCTTAGCAGGGCTTGTAGCAATCACGGCGCCGTGTGATGTGACGGATGCATTTGGTGCGGTTGTAATTGGAGCAGTTGCAGGACTTTTGGTTGTGTTTGGCGTATGGCTTTTGGATCATGTGCTTTATATTGATGATCCGGTCGGGGCAGTTGCGGTACATTGCATGAATGGGATATGGGGTACACTGTCAGTTGGATTATTTGCTACAGATACGGCTCCTGGGTACAATATTGTAAATGCTTCGGGAAAAACTTTAACCGGCCTGTTTTATGGAGGCGGTTTTGACTTATTAAAACTTCAGATTATCGGTTTTGCTGGTGTTGCAGTATGGACAGCAGTTACCATAACGGTTACATTTCTTGTGATCAAAGTGACTGTGGGGCTTCGTGTAGACAGAGAAGAAGAACAGATTGGTCTTGATGTGACAGAACACGGCCTTCCTTCTGCATATGCAGGTTTTGCAATGCTTCCGGATTATATTGAAGAAGGCAATGACCCTGTGGCGGTATCCGGTGATATTCCGGTTGCAGAAGCGATTCCGGTTAAGAAAGTTCCCGCATTTGAAGAAGTAACTCCCAAGTTTACAAAGATTGAGATTGTCTGTAAGGAATCTAAATTTGAAGCATTAAAGAATGGGATGATGAATCTTGGGATTACTGGTATGACAGTATCCCATGTCCTGGGATGCGGGATTCAGAAAGGCAAACCGGAGTACTATCGCGGTGTACAGGTAGAAGCGAATCTTCTTCCCAAAGTACAGGTGAATATTGTAGTCAGCGCGGTTCCAATCCGAAAAGTGATTGAAACAGCGAAGAAGGTACTTTACACAGGGCATATTGGAGATGGAAAAATTTTTGTCTATGATGTAGAAAATGTGGTAAAAGTAAGGACCGGAGAAGAAGGATTTGACGCTCTTCAGGATGTGGAATAAAAGCAAACAGCAGGGGGAAATAAGGTTATGGCGATTCATGAAGAGTGTGGTGTATTCGGAGTGATTGGCACAAAAAAGGAAAATGCTGCAGGCATTGTTTATTATGGGTTATATGCTTTGCAGCACAGAGGGCAGGAGAGCTGTGGAATTGTTGTAAATGATGACGGCGTATTTTCTTCCTATAAAGATATGGGACTTGTCAGTGAAGTGTTTTCTAAAGATACATTAACCCATTTTCCCATGGGAAATATGGCGGTTGGCCATGTAAGATATGGAACGACTGGAGGAAATACAAGAAATAACTGCCAACCTATTGAAGTTAATCACCAGAAAGGAAAGATGGCGCTGGCGCACAATGGAAATCTGAGCAATGCATTGGAGCTTCGTGATAAGCTGGAATTATCGGGAGCAATTTTCCATACAACCAGCGATACGGAAACCATTGCTTATGTGATTACGAGAGAAAGGCTTAAGACACCAAGCATCGAGGAAGCAGTCAGCAATACGATGAATTTATTGGAAGGCGCTTATTCATTGGTGCTGATTTCTTCTACAAAGATGATTGCAGCAAGAGATCCATATGGATTTCGGCCGCTTTGCTATGGAAAGCTGGCGGACGGGGCATATGTGGCTGCATCTGAAAGCTGTGCTTTGTCAGCAGTAGGAGCAGAATTTATTCGCGATGTGCTACCGGGAGAGATTCTGGTGTTTACAGAAAATGGGGTGGAATCAAGGAGAGAACACTGTGAAAAACAGAGGCGAAGAACTTGTATTTTTGAATACATCTATTTTGCAAGACCGGATTCTGTTATAGATGGCATATCTGTACATGAATCTCGTATGAAAGCGGGAGAATTATTGGCAGAGAGTTATCCCCAATGGGCGGATATTGTGATTGGTGTTCCCGACAGCGGATTGGATGCAGCATTGGGGTATGCAAAAAAATCCGGAATTCCTTACGGGATTGGACTGATAAAAAATAAATATATTGGAAGGACATTCATTTTTCCAGGACAAAATGAACGTTTAGATAAAGTTAGAATTAAGCTGAGTCCTGTTAAGAAGGTAATTGACGGAAAAAGCGTTGTACTAATTGACGATTCCATTGTGAGAGGGACGACCAGCAAACGTATTGTAAAGCTTTTACGTGATGCCGGAGCGAAAGAGATCCATATGAGAATTTCTGCTCCTCCATTTTTATATCCCTGTTATTATGGAACGGATATTGATTCTGAAGAGAACCTGATTGCATGCCATCATAGTATGGACGAGATTGCATGGATTATAGGAGTAGATTCTTTGGGATATTTGCCAATCGAGAAGCTGAGTAAATTGATTGACAGTGAGGATTATTGCGCTGCTTGTTTTCAGGGAGAATATCCCACTAAAATTCCGACAGACCTGCGTAAGGACCGTTTTGAAAGGAAACTGTATTCAACAATTCGTCAGTAGAATATCAGATAATTATAATTTGCACAGAACATATGTTTTTACCCCCAATTCTGTAATAAAATAAAGAAAAAGGGTGTTTGTGCAAAATGGACAAAAAATCTTCGAACTTCACAGCGAATACAAGCCCACCGGCGACCAGCCCCAAGCCATTGAAGCCCTGGTGGGTGGGTTTCGGGAAGGCAATTAATTCCAGACTATACTGGGTGTTACGGGTTCCGGCAAGACCTTTACCATGGCCAACGTGATCGCACAGCTTAACAAGCCGACTTTGGTAATAGCGCACAATAAGACATTAGCGGCACAGCTCTATGGTGAGTTCAAAGAGTATTTTCCGAGTAACGCAGTGGAATATTTTGTGTCCTACTAAGCGAAAGGACTTTTGAAACTACATCTAGTATTATTTTGTTTCATTTATACCATATATTGTGGACTAAATGGACTGTATGGATAGAAAAAACAGGGTGGAATCATAGGAATTGTGAACAAAATTCGTCGTGGAAAGTATTTAAAAGAAGAATATAGGAGCTAAATGATGATCTACAAGGCATAGGAAATTTGTCTTGTAGATTTTTTTTACACAAAACTATGAGAAATGAGGAAAACATTATGTCAGAATATCAATTAGAGATCAAACAGATTGTGGATTATCCACGCTGCCGGATCTACCGGCAGTTTATCCAGAACTTATTGGCAGACCGGAGCATTCGCACAAGCGGGGGTTCCGGCCTTTTTTATTATACGGTGCTTTGCAACTACGCAAATTTCCGTACCTCGTATCTCCGCATAGACGGTATCGGCTATACGGTATACCCCGGTGAATGGATCTGCACCGTGAAAGAACTTACAGCATGGTTCCGTACCCGTTTCCAGTGCCAGGCAGTTTCTATCCTGGATGAATTGCAGAAACGCCATCTTATATCCTATCTTTTCCTTGACCGGGGAAAGGTAGTCAAATATAAGGTGCGTGACTGGAAAAAACATAATACTGTGCTGGACTATAACTGCCCCTGTCAAAAGGATACAGGATTTTTCTTTATGCCCACTGTGATTGCAACAGAACTGGTCAGCGCCGGCCGCTGCTCTGAAATGGATATCCTGCTGGATCTGTGGATGTCTGCTGTCTACAATGACAGCCAGGTACAGGGTTCAGAAATTGGTCCAGTTGTCTATTTCCGTAATGGCACCGGCTCCCCGCTGGCCGCCTACAGTGAAATGGCTGTCCGTTGGGGCATCTCCAAAGCTACAACAGGGCGGATACTAAAAAAGCTTGCCGACATGGACTATATCTCCTTAATGTCATTCCCTGGAAGGACAGGCAGCGTAATCTATCTGCATAGCTACCTTTCTACCATGTTCCAGATATCAGATGTCCTTGTTGATAAAGAGGAGGTTGCCATGGTCCTGAAAATCAATCTTGCACTGCCGGATGAAACAGATTCACAGGAAGATTCTACTGTTACAGAGCATGAGATATGCGTTTCAGAGGAATTAACCAGCGTTTCAAAATCGAACATGGAAACTGTCATCACAAAAATGGCGCAAGTCCTTGATGCACAGGGCATTTCCTGTTTCCGGTGTCCCAAATCCATATATAAGTTATATCCTTTATCAGACGTCTGCAGGGAAGAGTATATATCCCACATACTGAAAGGTGCTGTACGGTTTGGAATGACTGTATCCTGTGGGGAGGATAAGCCAGTCTATACCTTTGAGCTGACGCTTTCCCCAACCGAAAAAAGCAGAGAAGGAGGTGCCAGGGCATGAAAAAGAATCAGGAAGAAATGAACATTGCCGATAACCCACTGTACCATGATACCTGGAAACTGCTGAAGAAATACAGGGACGTGGTGTGGAGTCTGGAGCTGTCCGTCCAGCAGGTGCGGAGCCGGTTTGAGATCGAATATGGGAGTTCCATTGAGGATTTCCTGGAGTCCGTCTATGTGGCCGGAATAGACCTGTCAGACCGCAGCATTGAGCACCATGCCAAATGTATCGAGCGGAGCCACCGGATGCTGAAACTTCTGGATACCTCCATCGACCTGCTCCGTACCAAGCATAAAAATGGGGAGAGCTATTACTGGCTGCTGTATTACTCCTTCCTCTCCCCGCAGCAGCTCCGAAATGTGGAGGAGATCATAGAGAAACTGCGCCCCCATATCCGGGATATCAGTTTCCGTACCTATTACCGCAGGAGGCGGGAGGCGATTGAAGCACTCAGCTCTATCCTGTGGGGATATACGTCCAAAGACAGTATCGACATTCTGGAGAAGTTCTTTCCGGATGATAAGGATACTGGGGAATAAAAATAGACAGCTATATGATATTTGCAGGCAATCAGGCCGGATTGGAGGAAATATATGATAACATTAACCGAGAATGAAAAGAGGATGGTATTTCAGCTGGAAGGCTGCAACAGATATGATGCGATACAGGAGATTGCTGTGTTCTGCCAGTATACCCGTGACCATGACAAAAGGAACATTGCTGAAAATCTGTTAAAGAAACTTCGTGAACTCTCAGAAAATGACTGTAGGGAGCTGATTTGTGACATTCAGAAAAATTATCACCTGCCCCGGAAAGCAAGGACTGTTGGAGAGATGATCGCTGTGGCCCGGCAGGAGTCCGGTGCCCAAAAGCTCGAAGGGCATGACATCATGGCACTGGAACGCTTTGACCCGGAAGTGAGACATATGATTATATTTGATGTGCTTTCAAGGGAATCTCCTATAGGAGATAAAGGGCATAGGATGCGGCTGTTTCTGACAGAAGTGGGATATAAAAAGGCATTAGAGAGTCAAGACAGGTCTTTTATTCGGATTCTGAACCATGCAAAAGTGGTACAGGGGCATTTGAGATATGACTGGTTAGACGGAGAGTTATAAATATCTTTGTTTCTGAAATCTATACTGTTCAATTATAGGGGCTAGGGTTGACAATGTCTGCCGGTCCTGCCTTTTAAGGTAGGGCTGGCGATTTTAGGTAGAGATGTGGATTACAATGGATAAAAGTAATTTTTTCATGGGTTAATGAAATAAAAATGTATAAAAATATAATTTTTTTATAAAAATAGATATATAAAACAAGAAAATATGAAATTACATGTTGATTTTTGGTGAAAATGAATTATAATGTATGTGAGGATAAAACTGGATTATGGATGTGAAACCTATAATGAGGAGATTATTATGCTGATACAATTTAATTTTAAAAATTTTAAATCCTTTCGTGACGAGGTGTCTTTAGATTTGACAGCAACGAAGATAACAGAACACGAAGGCCATGTGGCAGAAGCGGCGAATGATAAACTTTTAAAGGTAGCAGCTATATATGGTGCCAATGCAAGCGGAAAGTCTAATGTATATGATGCCTTTGAATATATGACTTACTATGTAGACGAATCCTTTAAATTTGGCGATGAAGAAGAACGGCGCAGGAAAACGGGGGATTCTTATCTGAAGGTGACACCATTCCTTTTTGATGAAAACAGCCGTGATGAAGAGACAACTTTTGAGGTGTTTTATGTTGATAATTCAGAGGATACAGGAAAGACATACCAGTACGGATTTTCATTGAAAAAGGATGAAGTAGTGGAGGAATGGCTCTATTCCAAGGCAAAGACGGCAAGAAATAAGTATCGGACAATCTTCTATCGCAAAAAAGGCGAGGAACTGGAGATGAACGGCTTTTCCAAAAACCATGTGGAGAATATCAAGGCATCTCTAAACAAGGAATCTCTTATTGTATCTTTGGGGTCGAAGCTACGAATAGCTAAGCTTAAAAAGGTGAGGGACTGGTTTTTGAGTAACGAAATTGTAAACTTTGGCGATCCAGCAGAGAACTTCTTCCTTTCCAGAGTTTTGCCAGAAGGCTTTGTAGACCGAAAAGAAGTGCAGGACAATATAGTGGAATATTTTGCATCTTTTGATGAGGCGATACAGGATTTTAATATCGAGGAGCTTCCCCAGGAGGATGAGAAAGACAATAGCAAAAGCTATAAGATTGATGCCTTGCATAAAATTGGGGACAGCGGGAAAATGGCTTCTATTCCATTGAAACAGGAATCCAGCGGGACGTTGAAGATGTTTGCCCTGTATCCTTCTTTAAAGGAGGTGCTGGATCAGGGGTCTACGCTGTTTATTGATGAGTTGAATGCCAGACTGCATCCATTGCTGGTAAGGAATATTATATTGACTTTTCTTTCTCCAGAAATCAATACCCGGAATGCACAACTGGTATTTACAACCCATGATATCTGGCAGTTTTCCAATGAATTATTGCGGCGTGATGAAATCTGGATGGTTAATAAGAACCAGGATGGAGTTTCGGAATTGTACTCTTTGGTAGAGTTTAAGGATGAAGAGGGGAACAAGGTACGGCGGGACGAAGCCCTTGCTAAGAATTATCTCACGGGGAATTATGGTGCAATTCCGGCGTTAAAGCCTATGAAGATGTTGAAGGGGAGGACAGCGGATGGCAAATAGGGGGAATGCGGCAGGAAAGAAAGCCACTGCCGCTGGAAAACCCAGCGACAGCCGGGCCGGAAAAAGGCGAGACAGAAACAAACGTGTAGGAGCCAGAGTTCCTGAACTGGGATATTATCTGATTGTGACGGATACGGAAGAAACGGAGAAAAATTACTTTGAAGGGCTACGGGACAGTATTCCGATGGAGCTGAAAGACCGGCTTGTGATAAAGGTAGAAAAGGCCAGAACTGTAGAGCTTGTGAGGAAGGCCCTGGAAATGACAGGGCAAGAATCGCAGTATCGGATTCCGTGGATAGTCTTTGACAGAGACCAGGTGAAGGATTTTGACGAGATTATCCAGACAGCGGAGAAAAGCGGTGTGGGTGCTGGATGGTCTAATCCTTGTTTCGAGATCTGGATGTATGCGTATTTGGGAGAGATGCCTGTGATTAGGGAGTCTTTTACCTGTTGTGACCGGTTTGCTGAGAAGTTTGAAAAGATAACGAGGCAGAAATATTCCAAGAACGACAGGAGTATTTATCAGAAACTGGTGCAGCATGGGGATGAAAAAAAAGCGATTCAGATGGCGGAGAGATGTTATAAAAGATGTGTGGAAGATGGAAAACAAAAACCATCGGAGATGTGGCCGGCTTGTAGGGTACATAGGTTGGTGTATAATATTTAAGGAGAGAAAAGATGAAGCTAAAGAAACAATTTGCGGACTTTTACAAAGAGATTAAGATTGATGAGGAAGTCGAAGATTTGAAGGAAAAACGGGAAGTGTTGCAGGGGGATATTGAAAACAAACTTCCTAATGAATTAAAGAAGTATGGCATAGACTTAAAAAAGAGTGAAATTAAAATTTTTGACCAGGGTAGCTATAAACTTAATACAACAATCTCAAATGATTATGGAAGTATAGATAGAGATGTGGCTGTAATGTTTCCATTGAATATAGTTAAAAATTCTGATCCCAGAAAGATTAAGGCATATGTCAGAGATGCGCTAAAACATCAAAATAGAACTTTAGATATCAAGGAACCCTGTGTAAATGTATCATATATCGAAAATGGTGAGGAATGGATGCATATAGACTGTTGTCCTGCAAATTAGACGCACCAGCTCCATGCAGATTAGATGCACCTGATTTTGATGTTGCGCGTTGGGGATCAGCAGATTGCCTGCACCAGCATCAGCAAGTTATCTGATCGTTATAAA
>QXWR01000229.1 GCA_009911065.1 Clostridiaceae bacterium
AGACAGAAGAAGCGAGACCACAGCTTCGCCTTCCAGTCATTGAGGAACTGCGGCTGAGCCTTCATCAACGCAGAGAAGAAATCACCATGGCGATTCTCATCCTGGCACCAGTTCTCGAAGTACTTGAAAATCGGGTAGCATTGGTACTCGGGGTTCTGCTTGAGATGCCTGTATATAGTTATGTATCTCCAATATCCAATCTTCTCAGACAAGTAAGTTGCGTAGAAGATGAACTTAGGCTTGAAAAAAGTGTATTTTCTGGCCTTTGTTAGGAATCCTAAGTCGAGGGCCAAGTTGAAGTCTGATAAACCTTTGTTTAGAAACCCTGCATGACGGGCTTCATCCCTTGACATGAGAGAGAAAATCTCAGCTACCACGGGGTTAGTTTTCTTCAGCCTCCTTCCAAGCTCCTTGTAAAGAAGAAAACCAGAGAATTCAGCAGTGCAGGATCTCTCCAAAAACTCGACAAAAATCTGTCTCAGCGGCCCCTGAATCTTGTCAGCAGCTTCCTTAAATTCCTTGTTCCTCACAAAATGAGTCTGATTGAAATCGGTCTTGAATTCTTGCAGCAGAGCATCGAACTCCGCCATGTTTAGATTTTGGTTGATTTCCGTGTTGAAGA
>QXWR01000230.1 GCA_009911065.1 Clostridiaceae bacterium
ACACACTCTCTCTCTCTCCCCACACACACAATGGCGAGCCTTCCGAGCACTATGTTCAACACCACCTCCCTGCTCCCCCGCAAGCCGCTCGGCGCCACCGCCAGCCTCCGGTCATTCCCGAACTTGAATCAGGCGTTCGGGCTGAAAACACCGGCGAGCGGCGGCAGGGTGACCTGCATGGCGACGTACAAGGTGAAGCTGATCCTCCCCGACGGAGAGGCGGAGTTCGACTGCGACGACGACGTGAACGTGGTGGACGCGGCGGAGGAGTCGGGTGTGGAACTGCCGTTCTCGTGCCGATCGGGATCGTGCTCCTCCTGCGCCGGCAAGATCGTGAGCGGCGAAGTTGACCAGACCGATAACAGCTTCCTCGACGACGATCAGATCAAGGAAGGATGGGTGCTCACCTGCGTCGCCTACCCTACCTCCGACGTCGTCATCGAGACTCACAAGGAGGAGGAGCTGGTCTAATCGCCTCGCCGCCGCGTCACATGATCGATTTTGCTCTTAATTGAGGGATATTGACTATGCTTGAATAATATGTTAAGATATAATTCATTTCCTTGTAATTTAAATTTTTATGTATATCTGCGCAAGGATGACACGCATAAATCG
>QXWR01000231.1 GCA_009911065.1 Clostridiaceae bacterium
CTTCCTTTGTCAAATGCCCTAAACAACGCAATTCACGAGAGGACAATCAGAAAATCAAGAAAGGCGAAAAGATAGAAGGTTGGAATAAGACTAAACGGAGCCCAAAAGACGTAGATGCGACTTGGACACGCAAAGGAGATGTCCGCTATTTTGGCTATAAAAACCATATTTGTGTCGATAGAAAATCAAAACTTATCAAACATTATGAAGTCACAACAGCTAGTGTACACGACTCCAATGTCCTAGCTCCTCTTTGTGATGGCAATGAAGCGTTTTTTGATGACAGTGCTTATGTTGGAAAATCAGTACCAGAAGGTTGTCGCCACCACACGATTCGTCGTGCTTTTAGAAATAAACCGTTGACTGAGACTGATAAGGTCATTAATCGACATATTGCCAAAGTCCGTTGTCGCGTTGAGCATGTTTTTGGCTTCATTGAAACGAGCATGAAAGGTAGCATCTGTCGAGCAATTGGGAAGGCACGAGCTAAAACCAATGTGACCTTAACCAACTTACTCTACAATATCTGTCGTTTTGAGCAAATCAAACGACTGGGATTGCCATCATGGGCTTAGTGCGCCCAAAAATAGGAAAATAAGCAAAAAGTAAGCTTCG
>QXWR01000232.1 GCA_009911065.1 Clostridiaceae bacterium
CTTTTCTCTCTTCTTCCTCCGCCCTCATCAATGCCAAGGCTCCTTCTCGTCTCCCCGCCGCCGCCGCCTCTGTAGCCACCCCTCCTCCACCGCCTCCCACCGTCCACTCAAACTCTCACCTCGCCAAGACCACAGCCTACTGTCGGAAGCTTGCTCGGAATGTGACGGCCATGGCTACCGGAGAGGCGTCGGCTGAAGTTGTTACCACTGAAACCCCTGAGATTGTTGTCAAAATTCAAGAAGCTTGGGAAAAAGTGGAAGATAAGTACGCCGTTACTTCTCTGGCGGTGGCCGGAGGAGTTGGACTGGTTGCCTGCGCCGGAGTGATCTCAGCTATCGACAAACTTCCACTCATACCTGGAGTGCTGGAGCTCGTCGGAATCGGATACACCGGCTGGTTCGCTTACAAGAATCTCATCTCCAAACCAAACAGGGATGCATTGATTGAGAAAATCAAAGGAACATACAGTGATATAATTGGGACTAGCTAGGATTGCAGCTTCGATGTAACATATACATTTTTTTTACTATTTCCGCTCGCTTGTAATTGTTCTTCATCTTCCTCACTCCTTTCCTTTTTTTTTCTTAATTTAATAAATAATTCTTGGGA
>QXWR01000233.1 GCA_009911065.1 Clostridiaceae bacterium
AAAATGAATACAGTGGGCACTTGGTTGAAAAAAAATCATGCCTCTCAACCTGGGTAGATGAGACAGAGAGGGAGAGGGAGTTGATCGCCTATGTTATTTGCAGTCGACAGCAGTTCCATTGAATGAAGAATCTAACGATCAATTCCTTCAATCTTGTCTTCAACTTCAGAGTACAACTGCCTCAACTTCTCAATGTTTTCTTCAGAAGTTTCCCAGTATCCGCGGCCGTTAGCCTCCAAGAATGTCTGAAGCAACTTCCTGAAAGAGTTGGGGTTCGTGTTCATTAGCCTGTTCAGCATTTGCTCGTCTTGGATGAAAGTCGTGTTGGCCTCCTCGTACACCCAGTTGTCGACCTGCCCTGAAGTCGCGCTCCACCCCACGGTGTTGGTCAGACGTTTCTCAATCTCACGAACACCCTCGTAGCCACTGGACAGCATGCCTTCGTACCATTTAGGATTCAACAGCTTGGTTCTTGCATCAAGCCGCACTGTCTCAGACAATGTCCGTACCTGTGCATTCGCTGTGGTGGTGTCAGCAATGTAGGCACTAGGCTTCTTGCCGTCTTTCCTGAGGTTCTGTACGAGATTAGTCGGGTCCGAATCAAAGTA
>QXWR01000234.1 GCA_009911065.1 Clostridiaceae bacterium
ATTGAATGCAAGATCACAAGTAGTTCAAATAGGAGTGTGCCTAGAATGAAAAACTAATTCAAGATTTGATTTGATGATGATTAACAGTGTTACAAGTAGGTTTCAGATATACTTACAAATCTGTTGAAATCAACATCAAGCACAACCAATATATTTAAAATTTAGATTCCACGAAATTAGATTTTGCCACGAGGCCCGGGCTTAGGTGGGAGTTGAGGGCCCTTGACTATAGGCAGAACATCTCCAGTTGCTTGGGAGCTCACATATGCAAGTGTGGCACCACCTCCAATTATCAAGAATTTGAGCAACAGACCTCTCTTGGTGAACGGGGCAGCAAATGTTTCGAAGAACTTGCTCTGAAGTGAGTTGTACGGTGAAGGAGCATCTGATCCGTACAAATCCCATTGCCCGGTGGTGTTGCCGATATCCTCCAAATCAAAGTACACACTCTTGTCACCATACTTTGCAACTACAGCTCCACTCCTGTAGTTGGTGGGCTTGAAGCTCAGGCGAGATGGCTTGACGTGGAGCTTAGTTCCGGCGAGAGAGCTGCCGGCGAGGCCCTTCACGGCGGTGGGCTGGGCGGCGGCAAGTGCTAGTGAAGCC
>QXWR01000235.1 GCA_009911065.1 Clostridiaceae bacterium
CAACACTCTGGAGAAAACCGCCGCGGACGTGGAGAAGCTCGTCGACGAGGTCTTCTCCAACAAGGCAGTCGTCACCTTCTTCGTCGACCCCACCGTCGCCGTGGAAGAGAAGCGGAAATTCCTCGACGAGATCTCGAAATCGTTAAGCCTGCAGCCGCACGTGGCGAACTTCGTGAACATTTTGCTGGACATGAAGCGCATCGAACTGATACAGGAGATCGTGAAGGAATACGAGGTGCTCTACAACAGGCTGACGCAGACGGAGGTGGCGACGGTGACGTCGGTGGTGGAGCTGGAGGCGCAGCATCTGGCGGAGCTTGCGAAGCGGGTGCAGAAACTGACGGGGGCGAAGAACGTGAAGCTGAAGACGAAGATCGACCCGTCTCTGGTGGCGGGATTCACGATTAGGTATGGAAATTCCGGTTCAAAAATGATCGACATGAGCGTGAAGAAGCAGCTGGAGGAGATTGCCGCGCAGCTTGATCTTGGCGATATTCAATTAGCTGTATGAATATCATTATAATTATAATATTGTTTTGTTTTTTACTTTTGTATAATACCATCTCCAACGCTGTAGTTTTGTATGGATTTATTATTTTTCGGG
>QXWR01000236.1 GCA_009911065.1 Clostridiaceae bacterium
CAGAAATCAGCCAAAAAAAATAATCACATAGACGTAGAGAGTGGGAAATGGATGGTACAGATCGATGTCTGGCATTAAAAAGTAGGAAATAATTAAGGATGCTACAGATTTAATACATAAAAATCATGCAACCACTTCGACTTCATCCAAAGCGTAGTTGTTTGTAGATACATTTGCGTAGTTCACTTTTTGGAATCTCACCACCACCGGGTACCGAGTCTTGGGGTCCTGGTCAACAGCAACAACTGAACCAACGCCCTTGTACCAGTAGGACTCCTTCCTAAGAATTCTCACCTTTGTGCCTCTTGGTGGGCCAACTGGTGGTGGCTTGACTACTTTAGGGGCTGCAGCCGGTGCATCGGCGGTGGCAGCGGGGGCGGCAGCTGGTGTCTCCGCCTCGTCCGCCGCCCGGACGACGACCAACCTAGAACTTCTGTTATTCTTGTGAGAGAAGAAAAGCATGCTGCTCTTAACAGTAGTTGTGTTGGATGCCATGTTTGGAGCCACCACAAATCCACATGCAGCAGATGCCATGCTGCTGGTTGCCATCTCTAGAATTCTTTTGCTCTTCAAGGATTACACAACCAGATTTTGGTATTATTTG
>QXWR01000237.1 GCA_009911065.1 Clostridiaceae bacterium
ACAACACAAAAAGATTGCACTTTTACTTCCAGTGCTTTATAATTACATTTGTGTATCGCTGATTCGTCAGTATTGTGTGGTAGCTGCTTTACCATCCTTGCCACGGGGAGGTGCAACTCCTCGTGGTGGTACACCTTTATCGTCCTATGATTTCTCAAAATTATTCTAGCACATTCTGGATAGGTTTACAAGTCAAAAAAATGTGTTATAAATTTTCTTGTGAGAAAGCTATTTTTATGGCAAAATTAAGGTAGTATTGATAACATCTAACAATAAGATGGGAGTAAATATGAAAAGAACTGACAGAAAACCATACCAAAAGCAAACAGAAGGAAACTATGAGCATATTCTTACAGAAGAGGGAACATTGGTTTTGGGTTTGCCCAAAGGAACGCAAGCCGATGAAGCAGAGTTGTATGTTGATACGGATATAGAATATTCAGACATTAACTTATCACTTCTCCAATTAAATGCCTCCGAAAGAGAACTTATCTCATCTTCCATTGAAGAATTGATAGAATCCACTCCAAGAAAAAAATTTTTCAACTTATTGTATTGGGAGATAATCTGTGATTTTATATTGACTTATTACGGAGATACATT
>QXWR01000238.1 GCA_009911065.1 Clostridiaceae bacterium
GTCTGGTTTTTGATGTTTCCTCACAGTTTCTGGGTGGTGGATTTGGAACTGGAGCTGACGACTTTGCCGTCCACCACCTCCTCTATCACTGTCACCACCTGCCTCTTGGTGGTAGTGCTGGAGCTGGAGCTGGAGGCACCTGAGCCACCTTCTCCATCCAGCAGTCTCCTGTATTCTGCGATCTCCATCTCCAGTCTGGCCTTGATGTCCAGCAGCACCTGATACTCCTGAGACTGACGCTCCAGATCAGAACGAAGCTGCATCAGCTGCTCCTCCATATTTGTCACCTGCTGCTGGAAGCCTGATAGTTTGGCTGAATAGCGAGCCTGCGTGTCTGCTAGCGTGTTTTCCAGCGACGCTTTCATGCTGAGTTGTGACTGCAGCTCGATCTCCAGCCCCTGCAGCGTGCGCTTCAGCTCTGTGAGCTCTGATCTGCTGGTCTGGAGTGTTTCTGTGCTGGCGGTGACTTCTTTGGTCACTTCCTCACTCTTGGTCTGGAACCAAGCATCAAGTTCTTTGCGGTTTTTAGCACCGACGGCTTCATAGTGCTCGCGGATTTCATCCATGATTTTGCTGAGGTCTTCCTGTGGTTTGGCGTCGAC